>JAKVAS010000001.1 GCA_022448165.1 Crocinitomicaceae bacterium
CAATTGTTTCTTGTTCTAAATCGGTTCTTTTAACCAAATCGGCTACAGATTGGTCTAAAACACTTTTTGCTGTATCGCAACCAATAGCCTTTAATTCGTCTATAATCCAAGACTCGATTTCATCTGCAAACTCTTCTAAATCAACATCTTCAATATCTACTTCTCCTTCTCTATATACATCCAACTCGTATCCTGTAAGACGTCCACCCAACTTAATATTGTGACCTCCTTTACCAATTGCCAATGATACTTGATCCGGCTTAAGATACACCTTCGCTCTACTTTCTTCTTCATCAATTTCAATAGATGAAATCTTTGCTGGTGAAAGCGCACGCTGTATAAACAACTGTGCATTCGAAGTATAATTAATTACGTCAATATTTTCGTTTCTCAACTCACGAACAATCCCGTGAATTCTTGAACCTTTCATCCCAACACAAGCTCCTACAGGATCTACACGGTCATCATATGACTCAACAGCTACTTTCGCTCTTTCCCCTGGTTCACGAACAATTCGTTTAATTGTAATCAGTCCATCAAACACTTCAGGAACCTCCAACTCAAACAACCTTTCTAAAAATTCTGGTGCCGTTCTAGAAAGAATAATGACAGGACTACTATTACGCATATCCACCTTTGCCACAACAGCCCTAATCGACTCTCCCTTCTTAAAGTAGTCCGATGGAATTTGCTCAGATTTAGGAAGAATCAACTCATTACCCTCGTCATCAATAACCATGATTTCCTTCTTCCAAACTTGGTAAACCTCTCCCGTAATGATCTCACCAATACGCTCCTTGTACAACTTGTATAAATGGTCTTTCTCTAGCTCCATAATTCGAGAAATCAAATTCTGACGCAATGAAAGAATGTTTCTTCTTCCAAAGTCCATAAATTTAAATTCCTCCGTTACTTCTTCACCTATTTCGAAATCTGGCTCAATTTTAATTGCATCAGAATACGCAATTTCCATATTGACATCTTCCACTTCTCCATCATCCACAATTTCTTTATTCAAAAAGATTTGAACATCACCTTTATCGATATTTACAATTACATCAATATGCTCATCTGTATCAAACTTTTTCTTCAACATTGCACGAAACACGTCTTCTAAGACATGTTGCATCGTTTGCTTATCAATGTTCTTTAATTCTTTAAATTCCGAAAACGAATCAATTAGTTCTAAACTATCCATCTTTCTTAATTTTTATCTCTTTTCAATTACTTAAACGAAAGCACAACTTTCGCTTCTTTTATTTGTCCCATCTTAAGGATGTGATCCTCAACAATTGTTTCTTTCTTTTTCTTTCCTTCAATACGCTCTTTACGAGTAGTCTGAAGAGTAATCTCCTCAGGCGTAGCCGCAATTAAAGGCCCGTCCAAGGACCCACCTTCCTTCAACTTCACCTTAATTACTCGTCCAATATTCTTTGTGTACTGAGGAAAAACTCGCAACCCTTTATCCAACCCTGCAGAAGAAACACTAATTTCAAAATCCTGTTCCTCTCTATCTAAATTGTGCTCCACGTTTCTCGAAATCGACATACAATCCATTACGGAAACATTACCTTCATATTTATCCAATTCAACATGAATAATGTTTGCTGAATTGATATGTAAGTTTACGACAAACAAGCCATTATCGAGTTCCTCGATTCGCTCATTTATCAACCCTGTTACTTTCTTTTTACTAATCATCGGTTACAAAAAGAGGGGACCTTACGTCCCCTCATTCGCTTAATTCTACATGTGAATGTGGTGCAAATATAATCATTTTCTTTTTAACACAAAAAAATAGATGTATTTATCTTTTCCAAACCCACCAACAGCAATATACTAGAAATAGGGTATTGCTAATAGCCGCCCAACCAAAGTACATTTGCAGACGCCTATTCTCAGTTATTATAAAACCTTATACCCATTTAAAATGAAAAACATTCTGTTTTTACTTTTCTTAACCCTTCATTTGGGACTTCGATCTCAAAGCGATTCTTTAAGTTTCAATTCCAAAACACAAATTATTCTCTTTTCAGGATCGGACTGGTGCCGACCATGCATGAAAATGAAGCGTGAATTAATAGACACCGATCAATTCAAAGCATTAACAGGTAACACCAACTTTGTAATTGCCGATTTCCCACAAAACAATAAGCTAATTAGTTCTAAACAACTCAATCAAAACGAAAACCTCGCTAGTGCCTACAACCAAACTGGTTCCTTCCCAAAAATGGTAATCATAGACGCTTCTGGTAAAGTTCTGGGAGAAAAAATTGGTTACAATTCAAACCAGCACTCCGAATATCTTTTGTTCATAAAACAAACACTTGAGCAATGAAGTTCCTTTTATTCCTTAACCTTCTCATTGTCCACCTTTCATATAACAATGCATTCTCCGCTGTTATCAACACAAGACATCAGCTACTTGGGGTTAACTTCGATATTTCCGTTGTTCATTCCGACACTTCCTACGCATGGCAATGCGTAAACAAAGCAGTCAACAAAGTGAAAATGATCGAATCCATTATATCTTCATGGGACCAAACTTCCCAAACATCTGCAATAAACAAAAATGCTGGTTTAGATTGGACCCGTGTAAACTCTGAATTATTTTCACTAATTAATCGATCCAAAAATGTATGCGAATTGACACAAGGGGCCTTCGACATAACCATTGGGCCAATATTAAATTGCTGGAAGTTCGATGGGTCCATGACAACAATTCCAGATTCTGATAAAATTGACCAATCCATGTTAAAAATAGGAAGTGAAAACATACTTCTTGACCATGAAAATCAATGTGTATTATTGTCCGAAAAAGGCATGAAAATTGGATTTGGTGCAATTGGGAAAGGCTTTATAGCAGAGGAAATAAAACAGTTCCTTATGAAGTTAGAAATAACTTCCGGATTGATAGGTGCGGGTGGTGATTTAGTCTTTTGGGGAGAGCACCCATTAACAAATTCCTGGAACATCTCGGTAGCAAATCCAAATGGCGGCACACCAATTTGTTCATTAAACCTAAAAAACACAGCAGTGGTTACATCAGGTGATTATGAAAAATTTGTTACAATTGACAACGTCAAATATTCACATATTATTGATCCTAGAACCGGACATCCCGCCTCTGGCCTAAAAAGCGTAACAATCATATGTCCAAACGCAGAACTTGCCGATGCCTTAGCTACAGCAGTATTTGTGCTAGGAGAATCAAAAGGAATCCAACTAATAAATAGCCTCTCTGGTATTGAAGCGATAATAATCAATCTTAACGACTCTATTCTAACCTCATCAGGTATAGAACCAAATTACTTTTAACTCTAAAACATATGAAATCAAAAATATTATTGATGTCGATTTTAGCGACGTCAATCACATCTTGCACACCCGTAAAAAATTATCAAAAAATGCATCTAAACGATAAGGATATGGTGTTAAAACCATCCGACCTCGAAACATTTGAATCTAGTTTCGAAATGTATAGAGAAGGTGCCGCCGGAACTACCGGAGGGAGCACTGGTGGAGGATGTGGATGTAACTAAAAATTAAGCAAATAACTATGAAAAACCACTTTATACTTCCGATTCTCCTATTTGTAACAACAACAATTATTGGACAAACTTCAACGTCTTCAAGTGAAACGGCAACTTCAAAAAAGCCAATTAAAGTAAATATACTTTACAGTTACTACGAACAAGATGGGAACCACTCTCCAGTTACAGGAGGGATTGGAACAGAACACCTTTCAAATAATGACACAAAAATAACAGTAAACATCCCTTTGAAAGAAACCACAGTGTCTGTTGAGGGAGGAGCCGACTACTTTACATCTGCTTCAACATTAAATGTTAACAAATATGTTTCTTCCGCAAGCACAGGAACAAGTAATGTGTCAGGTTCAGACACACGAGTATATGGAAAATTAATACTCTCCAACAACCAACTACAAAAAAAACAAAAGGGTAGTATCTTCTTTGGAATTTCAGATGAATACGATGTATTATCATTTTCCGGTGGAGCAAAATGGCAAAAGGAACGAAAAAAGAACCAGTTATTAACAATCTCTTCAAGTATATATATAGATCGATGGTTACTAATTTATCCTGGTGAATTCATGAATGGCGTTTATTCAGGCACAAGTACCGGATACTATGGATCCGATAGCTATACTTCAGGATCAGGAGTAACTTCTGGTTCCGAAGACGATGACGATGACGATGACGATGATGGCAGTGGTAGTGGTAGTGGTAGTGGTAGTGGTAGTGGACTAATCATATCAGACTTAACCAAAAGCGGGTCCAGTTATGGAGAAACACACAACACCTCAAGCGATGACGCGTCCAATTACCAAAAAGACTTAAGAACTACAATAAATCTATCGGTATCTATTAACCAGCCCATCAACAAAAGAATGAACAATGCAATTACCGCTGAAGCAATATTGCAAAACGGCCTATTATCTACTCCTTTTCATAGAGTATATTTCAATGATGGCATCACCAACGAAACTCTAAAACTTGTTAAGGTTGAAAATCTTCCTCGGCAAAAACTGCGGCTTGCTATTGGATATCGGTTCAATTGGTTTTTTAGCAAAAGAACTCTATTAAAAACTAACACTCGTATTTATACAGACACCTGGGGCATTTTAGCCAGCACCTCTTGGATAGAGGTACCTATAAAGGTCAACAACTTCTTAACCCTCTACCCATTCTACCGTTTTCATACTCAAACTAAATCAAAATACTTCGAAGCCTATGGAGAACATGATAATTCATCCACTTATTTCACATCTGATTTTGACATCTCACAATTGACTAGCAATAAGTTTGGTCTGGGAGTCAGTTTGCATCCAATATATGGAATCATCAACTCGAAACTAACTAAAAACAGAAGCTTGATGGTTAAGAGTATTGATATACGTTATTTTAATTATCTAAGATCTGATTCATTTAATGCCCATGGTGTAAGTCTCTGGGTTAATATTGAAATTTAATATAATGAAGAAATTTCTATGGATAGCCTGTCTCTTTAACTTGACTGTTTATGGTCAACAAAGTAATGGAAGCAATCTATTTAATGATGAATTTGTACATGAATTAAAAATAACTTTTGCTGATTCGAATTTTTGGGAACTACTTACCAATGACTACAATGAATTTTTACAAACTGGCTCCGTTACATATCGCCATGCCTCCATCGAATTTGATGGCGATATCGTGAATAATGTTGGTATAAAACAACGTGGTCAGTATTCAAATTTTGGTTTTCCTGGATTAAAAAAACCATTTAAAATTGACCTAGACCGTTTTGTAAACAATCAAAGTCTAGACGGAATAGACAAGTTCAACCTTGCAAATTTCGCTCTAGACCCCAGTTTTATTAGAGATAAAGTTGCCTATGACTTCCATCATTTAATCGGAAATATTGCCCCTAGAGCCTCTTATGCTCAAGTATATATTAATGAGCAATATTGGGGGCTCTATTTATTAGTAGAACAAATCGAGTCATCATTTTTGTTAAGAAATTTTAACTCTAAAGAAGGATCTCTTTTTAAAGCGCAGAATGACACAGATTTAGATTGGAGAGGATTTGATCCAACTCTGTACCCAGAAATAAAACTAAAATCAGGGGAACAGACTTGGAGTAGTCTACTAGAATTAATGAATACTTTCAACAATCAGTATTCCGACTTCTTGTTCTCAGAAAAGCTCAACAATCTTATAGACTTAGACAATTATTTTAGCGTACTCACATTAGATGTATTCATCAACAATTGGGACTCATATTATGATAACGGTCGAAACTTCTATTTATATCATGACCCAACTTCGGGACTATTCAAGTGGATCCCCTGGGACTACAACTTATCGTTTTCCAATAATTATGCATCAATTCTTCCTCAAGACGGATCCAATGACAACCACAAGCCTCTGATCAAGGCGATTATAAAGAATGAATGTCTTAAAACAAAATACCTCGAAACATTCTGCCCCCTAATACAAAGCACACTAACTAAAGAAAATACTGATCAGATAATCAACAAGAATGTTGATTTGATCAAAGACCTAATATCAGGTGACCCAAACAAGTTTTATTCTAAAAGCCTATTTAACACAAACATTACTGATGCCGTATTTGTAGAAAAAATATTCAATGATGATACGAGCATAGTCAGGATCCCGGGGATCAAAACACTTATCACCGAACGAATTAATCAAATTTCAAAGGAACTATGGCAACAAAACATTGACTGCACTAGTCCTTATTCTTGCGAAACCTGTTTTAGTTTTCGTCTTTTCCCAAACCCAGCTAGAGACGTACTTCACTTGGAGTATACATCCCAAGAAGCTAACGAAGTATTACAATTACAAATCATCGATGAATTTGGTCGAATCATAACACAATCTCACCTTACTCCAACCCAATCCAAAATTGAAATTCAGCTAAACGACTTCCCTTCTGGAGTATACCAAATAAGAATAACAAATTCTAATGGAATAAGTCGCAGACAAAAACTAGTTATTACCCATGGATAGTAATCTAATTTCTTTTTCAGACCTTTGTGGTTATGTTAGTAGAAGTAAATGATAAAATTGTTTCCACCCAAGTTTTTGAAAAAAAGTTTGTTTGTGATTTAAACGCTTGCAAAGGCGCGTGCTGCATTGAGGGGGATTCAGGTGCCCCCCTCTCATTCGAGGAAGTCTCAATTTTAGAAGATGATCTTGATCAAATCAAGCCCTACATGCGTTCGGAAGGAGTCGAAGCAATTGAAAATCAAGGCGTTTTCTATATTGATCAAGATAATGAACCGGTTACAACTTTAGTGAACGAGGCAGAGTGTGCGTTTGTATATTTCGATGAACAAGGAATTACAAAATGTGCAATAGAACAAGCTAACAAAGACGGGAAAACTAATTTTAAAAAACCCGTTTCATGTCACTTATACCCTATTCGAATTAAAAAATTCAACGACTTCACTGCATTGAGCTATAGTGAATGGGACATATGCTCTCCAGCCTGCGCTTGTGGCGATAAATTAGACGTTCCTGTTTATAGATTCTTAAAAGAGCCATTAATTCGTGCGTATGGAGAAGACTTTTTCTCAGAATTAGAAACAGTTGATCGAGAAATCAAATTACAAAAGGAACAAGACGATCTCTAGAGAATCGTTAATACCAATTTTCTACTTCCCCCATTATTCCTAAACTCACAGAGGTAGATTCCTTGCCACGATCCCAAATTCAATTTCCAATTACTAATTGGAACAAAAATCGAAGCCCCAACTAGAGATGATTTAATGTGTGCTGGCATATCGTCGGGACCTTCATAAGTATGTTTATAAAATGGCTCATCCTCACGAATGACATGATTAAATGATGTTTCTAAATCTAGTCTTACGGTTGGATCGGCGCACTCATTAATTGTTAAACCCGCCGAGGTATGTTGAATAAAGACGTGTAACACACCTGTTTCTGGAAGGTCAATGTTTGACGCTATCTGATCGGTGATCAAATGAAACCCTCTTGGATATGGAGGCAAGATAATCTCTTTCTGATTCTTCATTAGGTAAAAATACAACTTGCTCCTTCAAAAGCAGTCATTTTTAATTTAGCATCCATTGAAAGCCCAATGGTGTTTTTCAAAGTAGTCAGCACCAGGAACAACCAACTTCAAAGCTAATTTCTTAGTATTTATTCCCTTGTCTCTAAATGTTTCAACTCGTGTTTGAGCATAAACAGCCCTCAGAGTTCCAATGTAAAAGCAAAACGACAACATCATCTTGAGCAACAAAAGTGTCATTATAAGGCAAAAAAATCCCCCCGTAGGCAAACGGAGGGATTTTACTTATTGATTAATTATTACGGCACAATTATTAATCAAATCATTTTTAGCTTCCACAAGCCTCACAGTCGTCACCATTATCAATCGAACAAGCAATTGCTTCCTGTTCAGCAATAGATTTCGCTGTTGGCTCTTGAATAGCACCTTTATCAATAGTAAATTTAATCGCGTCTGTTGCGGCCTTTGTTCTCAAGTAGTACATTCCCGTTTTCAATCCTTTCTCCCATCCGTAGAAGTGCATCGAAGTCAATTTTCCAAAATTCGCATTTTCCATAAAGATGTTCAACGATTGTGATTGGCAAATAAATGCTCCACGATCCGCTGATTGTTCAATGATTGCCTTTTGTGAAATCTCCCACGCTGTTTTGTACAGGTCTTTTAAACGCTGTGGCACTTCATTTATATTTTGAACAGAACCATTAGCAGCCATAATCTTTTGGCGTACTTCATCATCCCATAAGCCTTCTTTTACTAAATCTCTAAGCAAATGCTTATTAACCACAATAAACTCTCCTGACAATACTCTTCTCGTATAGATATTAGACGTATATGGCTCGAAACATTCGTTATTTCCAAGAATCTGTGCAGTAGAAGCGGTTGGCATAGGTGCAACTAACAAAGAGTTACGTACCCCGTGCTCTTTAACCTCTTCTTTTAACACATTCCATTCCCAACGACTTGATGGTTTAACACCATCCCATAAGTCGTATTGAAACTTACCTTGAGATACTGGAGACCCTTCATATGTTTCGTATGGCCCCTCTATCTTTGCTAAATCTTTAGATGCAGTCATTGCCGCATAATAGATCGTTTCAAAAATCTCTTTGTTTAATGCTCTTGCCGCAGGGTCTTCAAATGGAAGTCGCATCATAATAAATGTATCTGCCAATCCCTGAACACCCAGTCCAATTGGACGATGGCGGAAATTTGAATTACGCGCCTCCTCCACTGGGTAGTAGTTTCCATCAATAATCTTATTTAGATTGAGAGTTGCTTGGTAAGTAACCTCGAACAAACGATCATGATCAAATGTTTTTTCTTCCGTAACAAACTTAGGTAAAGCTAATGATGCTAAATTACATACCGCAATCTCATCTGGCTCTGTATACTCGATTATCTCTGTACACAAATTCGAAGACTTTATAGTACCTAAATTTTGTTGATTCGATTTCGAATTCGCCGCATCTTTATAGAGCATGTATGGCGTACCCGTTTCAATTTGTGATTCTAAAATTTTGAACCATAGATCTTGAGCTTTAATTGTCTTTCTACCTTTTCCTTCTGATTCATACTTCATGTACAAAGCTTCAAACTCTGCACTATGTACATCAGAAAGACCTGGGCATTCGTGTGGACACATTAATGTCCAATCTCCGTTTTCCTTTACGCGTTTCATGAACAAATCAGGAATCCATAATGCATAGAATAAATCACGTGCACGTTGCTCTTCCTTTCCATGATTCTTCTTCATGTCTAAGAAATCAAACACATCAGCATGCCATGGCTCAATATACATTGCGAAAGACCCCTTACGCTTCCCTCCTCCTTGATCAACATAACGCGCAGTATCATTGAAAACACGTAACATTGGTACTATACCATTTGACGTTCCATTCGTTCCTTTGATATATGTACCAGTTGCTCTAATATCATGCATTGCAAGTCCAATTCCTCCTGCAGATTGTGAAATTTGAGCACATGACTTTAACGTATCATAAATTCCCTCAATACTATCTTCCTTCATTGTTAAAAGAAAACAAGATGACATTTGAGGCTTTGCAGTTCCTGCATTAAATAATGTTGGTGTAGCATGAGTAAACCAACCTTCAGACATTAAATTGTAAGTCTTTATCGCTGAGTCAATATCTTCTTTATGGATTCCTATAGAAACACGCATCAGCATCTGTTGCGGACGTTCTGAAATTCGTCCATGCATTTTTAGAAGATATGATCGCGTAAGTGTTTTAAATCCAAAATAATCGTATCTAAAATCTCGATCATAAATGATGCTTGAATCTATTCTCTCTTTATTCTTTTGAATGATGTCATAAACATCATTAGCGATTAATGCCGCATTCTCTCCTGTCTTAGGATCGATATAATTATACATATCTGTAATTACATCTGAAAACGTTTTCTTAGTTTCTTTGTGAAGATTTGAAACTGCGATACGTGATGCTAACAATGCATAATCCGGATGATCAATCGTTTTTGCTGCTGCAACTTCGGCAGCTAGGTTATCTAATTGTGTTGTTGTAACACCATCAAATAATCCTTCAATTACTTTCATTGCTACCGCTTCTGGCGATACCAAAGGATCTAAACCGTAACACATCTTAACGATGCGAGCTGTGATTTTGTCAAATTTCACAGATTCTTTTCTTCCGTCTCTTTTTACTACATACATGGGCGCGTGTGTTTTTTAGGTAATCTAATTTCTTTAAAAATCCTCATCTAAACTGAAGGTTTGCGAGTCATTATTAAGCACTCCTGCTTTTTGGTACTCTCCAACACGCTTCTCAAAGAAATTTGTCTTTCCTTGAATCGAAATCATCTCCATGAAATCAAATGGGTTAGAAACATTGAACACTTTATCATTGCCCAACTCTACCAACAACCTATCCGCAACGAATTCAATATATTGAGCCATCAAGTCACTATTCATTCCAATTAGTTTTACCGGAAGTGCCTCAATAATGAATTCCTTTTCAATCTCTACTGCATCTAAAATGATCTTCTTGACATCCTCTTTCGGCATTTTGTTTACAACATGGTTGTTGTATAGCAAACATGCAAAATCACAGTGAAGACCTTCATCGCGAGAAATCAACTCGTTCGAAAACGCTAATCCTGGCATCAACCCTCTCTTCTTCAACCAGAAAATAGAACAAAAAGAACCAGAAAAGAATATTCCTTCTACTGCAGCAAATGCAACTAAGCGTTCAGCAAAGCTCCCCTCTTCAATCCAACGAAGCGCCCAGTCTGCCTTTTTACGAACGCACTCCATTGTGTCAATTGCATTGAATAAATAATCTTTCTCTTTTGTTTCTTTAATATACGTATCAATTAGCAATGAATACGTTTCTGAATGAATATTTTCAACTGCAATTTGAAAACCGTAAAAGAATTTTGCCTCAGTGTACTGAACTTCTGCCAAAAAGTTCTCTGCTAAATTTTCGTTTACGATTCCATCTGATGCAGCAAAAAATGCCAAAACATGCTTCACGAAATGGCGCTCATTATCATTTAATTTACTTTCCCAATCAATTAAGTCAGGTTGTAAATCGATCTCTTCTGCTGTCCAAAAGCTTGCCTCTGCTTTTTTGTAGAAAGACCAAATATCGTCATGCTGGATAGGAAAAAGAACAAAACGATTATTGTTTTTTTCCAAAATTGGTTCTAATTGTGCCATTTATATTGTGTTAATTTTTACCGTATTCATTCCCTGTCGGAGAATTATCATTCTCCGAATTTTGTTGCCAATAAGCTGTGTGCTTCCTCTATATTTTAGATCGCGATTTGGTAACTGACTTTCTTCACTAGAGGTGTTACAAAAATTGTCAAAAATCTTGCTTCTTCCAACTAAAAAAGTTCACAATTCTTTAACGTTATTAACATTAGAATCTTGAAACCCTTTAACAACAACTCATTGCTGGCTTATCAACAACTACATTAAAGATATTCACAGTTTCTCTACCTTAATTAGTCGACAAATAACCCCCTTTCGTCTGATCCCCTTGAAGCATAGGATGTTCGAAATTTGTTCTTTAAATTTACGACTGTTCTAATCGGTATTCAAGGACTTGTTTTTCTTCTTTTTAACAAAGGAATGTTAACTGTTTTTTGCCCTAACCTCAAATTCATATGAACACAGTAAAACCCTCATTGAGCCTTTTTACCCTAATTAGAGACTTAGGCCACCTTATTTTCCCGGAAAAATGCCTTAATTGTAGTTCTGAACTCTCTAGCAACGAAAAACACATCTGTTTCTTATGTAGTTCATCCCTTTCATTAACATCTTTTCATCGTTTTAATGAAGCCACGGAAATGGATAAACTATTTTGGGGAAGAGTACCTATTCACAGTACATATGCACATCTTTTTTTCGAAAAAGGTAAATCCTCTCAAAACATCCTGTTTTCATTAAAATATCGCAACAACAAAGCCATTGGGAATTACTTCGGAAAAGAAATAGGAAAACACTTATTAGAAATGGCTTCATTTCAAGAGGTAGATGCAATTGTTCCGGTTCCATTACATCCCAAAAAAGAGTTTATACGTGGGTATAATCAAAGTCGTGCTTTAGCAGAGGGAATTAGTATTTCTATGAAAATACCTATAAGGGAAAAAGTCGTAATTCGAAAGAAGCATAGTGCTTCGCAAACAAAGCAATCACGCTTTGATCGTTGGGATAATGTTCAATCAACATTTACAATTACAAGCAATGTGAGTAAGTATCAACACCTGTTATTAATAGACGACGTAGTAACTACAGGTTCGACTCTCGAATCAATCGCTCAAAAGATAAAGCTGGTTTCTCCAAAAACAAAGATTAGCATAGCAACACTAGCTATTGCATAAATTATATGCTAATGAAAAAAGGGAGCCAAATATTTGACTCCCCCTTCCTATTCATTTTAGCAGATTACTTTTTAATTACTCTATTAATCTTGGTTTTATACCCATCGGTTAACATCACTACATAAACCCCTGATGATAACTGTGAGAAATCCACCATAGAATTCTTTAACTCTCCTTCTGAAAGCACTCTTCCATTAAGATCTAATACCTTATACGACAATTTTTTTGTCAAATTATGCTCTATATAAAGGTTGTCTTCTATTGGGTTTGGATACAACTCAATCATAGAACCGACAGAATTTGAGACATTTTGTTCAGAATATTGAGACATCATACCAGATCCAATACAGAATGAAGTAACGTCACTAAAGCCAAAGCTTCCGCCTTGCGCAAGAATTACTGATGTAGACGAATTTACAAGACTATAATTACCGTTACCATATCCACAGCAAATACCATCTCCATATGTATCATTAAATGTTAACGTGTAACACCCGTCAAATAAACATAATGGGATATTTAACAAAGAACCATCTGCCTGTGCTCCATATGTTCCACCATTCGCAACGATAGCATTTTGATCGTTTCTGATTTCCCAACTTGTTTCCTCTGGGTAATTATCTAATAAAATAGCCAAGTTAAGATCAGTACAACTTGTCTCGGCAACTCCTACACTTACATCATCGACCGCCATATCTCCTCTCCATGTTGTTCCCGTCGTGCCATTAAACCTAAGCTTTAATGTTGACACGCCTGTATAAGCACTTAAATCTACAGATTCAAAACTCCAAACATTCCCTTGATTACCAGACTTACTCCAAATCGTCGACCATGTATTACCATCAGTACTTGCCTCAACATGCAACTGCCCCATTGAATTAGATCCATACATATGATAATCAAAATTAAGAGCAGGATTATCAACACCCGTCAAATCAAAACAAGGACTTGTTAGAACAGCGTTTTTCGTAGAGTAATTTGGAGTTGATGATTCCATATAAATGTAATAGTTCCCTTCATTCGCTCCACTTGGTCCAGTATTGTTGGATGGAGTTCCACCAGTTCGAACCGTCCAGTCAAAATCATCTCCTGAATTTTGAGTCCAATCCCCAAGCGTATTTTCAAACCCTTCATAATATGGGAAGCTTGTAATTAATCCATTACAGAGAACCTGTCCGCTTACCGTAGTAAATGTCGTTGATGAACTGAACCCAGAGTTAGTTCCATCGGGACAGGTACTCATAACCTGCACTTCATATTCAGTACCAGACGCTAGTCCAGAAATAGTAAGGTTACTAGACCCACCATTCATCGTTGTCCACGCAGAAGAACCTGTAGCTCTATACCTTACAGTATAACTCGCACCAGCAACTGATCCCCAAGTAACATTTGCCGAAGAAGCTGTTATAGCATTTACAGAAATTCCCGATGGAATAATTGCTGAACATGCTGTTGAATTCTGAATACCAGTAACAATCAATGCGTAATCTTGAGATCCTCCACTTAAAGAACCTTTATGTGTAACAGTAATCGTATATGTCCCTGATGCATTTGAAACGTCAACACGTTCGTAAGGATCAACATTATTATCTCCTTTCGTATTCGATGTAGGACCAGTAAGTTTCCAAGGAGTATATGTCGTTCCTCCTTTACTTACACGAATATCAAGATCATTGATAAGGGCTGGCGTCGATAAATTAACCGTTCCAGTATTCGCTACACCTGGAAGATCAGTCCATGAAATAGAAGCTATCAAATCATTCACTCCATCAGCATCAACCGTAATAGTATACGTTTGTCCCGCAGATAATGTTAACTCTTCTATTATTGATTGATTACCATGATTAGAAATCGATTTAGCAGCTAATTTAGCGTTTAGAAGACCCCAACCAAAAACCGCGTCTGGACCATTAGTTCCAGCATCATCCGCAGTGTGTAATGCCAAACCTTTTAATGTCGACGCTCTCATAAAGCTTCCATTTACATCTCTATAATGTTCTTGTAAAAGCAGCAATGTACCTGTTACATTAGGTGATGCCATTGAGGTTCCTGTTAAAGAGCCATACGCCGAATTATTTGAATCAAACGTAGAATAAACTCCACTACCATTTCCAGTGATGTCTGGTTTAATTCTAAGATCATCAGTTGGTCCTTCACTACTCGAGTTATTAATATATACTGATATCAAGTTTCCTGCAGCATCAATATTAGCATCATTAGCGTTTGCGACCACCATGTTGTTTTTGGCTGTGGCATGACCTGTTAATTTATCATACGAACTATTTCCACCGACTGGACTTGAGTTGGCCGAGTTATCATTCCCATCATTTCCTGCCGCAACGACCATTAAATAATAAGGCGCGTTGGACATCAACTGGTCCCAATCCCTCGAGTCCGAGATATAACCGCCAAAATAATATGCTGGTAATAGTACGTTTCCAGAATTATCCCGCACCCTATATCCATAGGAGTGATTAGACACTAGCATTCCCGCGGCGGCAGCATTTGTAGCCTCAGAAACATCAGAGTTCCAATCTGCACCAACGGCATTGGCGTATGGCGCCATTCCTTTAGCATTTGCCTCTACTCCAGATGCAATAATCGTTCCGGTTACGTGAGCCGCATGGTAATTTAGTGAAGTTGATCCATCTCCCGCAGAAAATCGATTTGATCCTCCGGCACCATCATACTCTTGATGAGACGCTCGTGCTAATCCTCCATCCCATACATATGCGGTCATGTTATTTCCATTCAAATCAAATCCAAGCGAGCCTCCAGAATTCAAATGATTCGCTCTTGTTGACTTCGCAGCATCTACATTTGATGTTGTATAGTAAATTGGGTTACCGTCAGCGTCAACAGCCTGTAATTCGGCATATCCTCCTGAAGGAGTAGTAGTTACTAACGGCCAGCCTTTAATGCCAGCAATTCGAATTGCCTCCTTTTTAGATTCTTCCTCTTTTTTTCGGAAGTCCTGTTCCATTTCAAGAAGTTTTTGTTGATCGTAATCTTTTATGATTACTTGTTTTTCCTGTGCTGTTTGTCCGAATATCAAACTCGAGCACATTGTAATGTAGGCGATACCAAGCGCCTTTTTAGCAGAAACTAAATTCATATTATAGTGGTTATTTTTGGTTTTAGAAGATTTTAGGATCAATCTTGATATCTCCCCCTGAGCTCTTCTATATTTACTCATATAAAACAATCCTATCACCTTGGTCTTGATGAAGATTTTATAAAATTCCTTTTTGAATACTTATCACATGATTTCTAGGGCATAGCTCCGCCCAGCTCAATAAATGGATGAGTTACAAAACACAAATAAAAAATTTGAATTTGGATATGCTCCGAGACACAAGAAAATCTATGATTAATCGATTTCCAAATTAATATTCTCTTCTTTTTTTGGGATTACCCTGCTTCAGTGGAAACACTCCAAGCCGCACATAAACGACTGATAATTAGCAGGCAACGAGCCCCAATATAAACATTTTTATTTAAACAATATTCAAAAAAATCAAAAAACACAAAAATGAATCGTCAAAAGACAAGTTTCAATTCGTTCTTAAACCACTTATAGAAAGCTAAAGGGTAAAATCACTTGTACTAATAACTTCATCCCCCTTTTATCCCCTATTAGAATTTTATTGCCATAAAATAAAAGCGTTTAGGTTCATATTCCTATCAACGAATTTACACTGACACATTGTATCTATTGATGTATTCAAAATCTCCAAAATTCTAATTCAAAAGTGACAAAGAACCTTCTTGCTGTCAGCTACAAAGAACCAACAATTATAAAGTAGTTTAAAACTCTAAACATTTGCTTATAGCATTTTGTCCATTAAGCACTTTTTCGCTAATTTGGACCTTAATTACAAATAGTATGAGACCACAAGTTTTATTTTTCGTTCTATTGCTCACATTAATTGGCTGCCAGGCTATTGAGCCATCTCATAAAATCACATCGAAAACGCACAAGGTTAATCCTTTTGAGAAAATTCGTGTAAGTGGAGCGATGAAAGTAGATATCAGTTTTTCTTCTAATGAAGAAGTTGTTATTGAGGCTCCTGAAAACCTTCATAAGCACATTAATGTATCTGTTTCTTCAGGTGAATTAACGCTCGGGATGAAATCTAGCACATCTATTTACGGAGATTCAAAAATTAAAGTTCATATCAAAGCACCTTCTATAAACAGTGCTGTAGTAAGCGGTGCTTCATCTGTAAAATTGAACGAGAACTATAAAGGCGATTCATTCGATTTAAATTTATCAGGAGCTAGTTCATTTCGAGGAAAAATTTCCGTTTCCTCAAGCTCTATTGAAATGAGTGGTGCAGCAAGTGCTGAGATTAAAGGTAAAGCAGCAAAGGTAAAAGCAAACCTTTCTGGTGCCTCTAACCTGATCTCTCACAACTTTACGGTTGGCGCACTCGATATTGATCTATCAGGGGCAAGTAATGCGGAACTTGAAGTAAAATCTTCGTTAAGTGTCGATGCCTCAGGTGCTAGTTCTTTCGAATATAAGGGAAACCCAACCATTTTAAAGCTTGAAGAATCAGGCGCTTCCTCTATTTCAAAAAACTAATGCTCGATAGATTCAAAAGATAGAACGTATTTTTACTGCATGCGTAAACACACCCTGTTTTTTCTTAGTTCAATAAGTTTATTTGCTTCCTGTACTTCTAATTTTTCGGAGAAAGAGGAAACAGACCCTTTTTCAAAAGAAGCTCTAAGCGACAGTATAAACTTATTGACGGATATTCGTCCCAAACATGAAGATGGGGATATAAATGCGATCATAGAAATTCCTTCTGGAACCATTGAAAAGTGGGAGCTAGAAAAGACTAACGGACAGGTTGAAAGAGAATTCGTTAATGGCTTACCTAGAACCATCAATTATATCGGCTATCCTGGAAATTACGGAATGATTCCACAAACGTTATTATCCAAAGAGAATGGTGGAGATGGTGACCCTCTCGACATTCTCGTACTGGGAGCCCCCGTAAAAAGAAACAGCATTCTAAAATGTAAAATCATTGGGGTATTATATCTTCTAGACAGAGGAGAGCAAGACGATAAACTAATTGCTGTCTCGGAAGGATCGCCTCTTTATGATATTAATAGTATTAAAGAATTGAATGAGAATTTCAAAGGTGTATCGGATATTATCCAATTATGGTTTAGTAATTACAAAGGCCCTGGGAAAATGAAATCTAAAGGCTTTGGAGAAAAGGATGTTGCAATTAGTATATTAGAATCCTCCATAAAAGAATATAATCTAAACCTCTAAAACAACACCCGATAAAAAGCCTTATCCCCTAACAATTGGCTCAAAGAATAAAAACAGCTCTTCACTATCCCTTTTCAGGCATAGTCAAAAACTAAGGGCTCAGTAGCGCTATTTCGTTTTTGAACCACCAAGCTCCTAGGTAAAATTTATTCCGTGAAACTATAGATTAACAGATGGCTCTATCCGCATATTTATCAAACAAAGAAGGAAACACATCGATCTTCAATCCTACATCTTCAATATTTTTTCTAATGAAATCAATCTATTACTTTTTGTTAATTGAAGTATATATGATCCTTTTGACAAGTTGTTCAATTGCAATTGATTTGCTCCAGCAATTAAATATCCGGATTGAACGCTCTTTCCATCCACTGAAAGGATATGATAGTCAACATCTTCACTCACCTGAACCGTCAAATGATTGTTAATCGGCATAGGATAGATTTCTAACTCAAGTATTTTTCCTTGATCTTCAGTTGCAAGAAACCCACAGTTCTCACTAAACTGAGAATCAGTAGGGAAAGAAAAATCCCATATAAGCCAATTAGCAGTGCTATAAGCAACATTATCTACTTGAATACAAGTTAGGTCTGGATTCCCATCCGCTAAAATAGACTCCATGTTTACATTATTTCCATTCGCTAAATCCAGTTCAGTTAATGCATTCGAAGAGCAATCAAGCGTGCCAAGTAACGAACAGAATGAAGCATTAATTGACACAATTGAGTTTTGCGAACAAAGTAAATCTATTAAAAGAGTATTATTCGTTACATCCAACTCTGTCAACTGATTATCAAAACAATATACTGAAACTAATTCTGCATTATTAGATAAATCCAAAGACGTGATTTCATTGCCACCACAATAAAAATTTGTCAAAGCTACATTTTGAGACACGTCTATACTTGTCATTTCATTTGTGCCGCACCAAAGCCATTCCAATGCAGTATTATTTGAAACATCAATCGTCGTTAATTCATTCTGAGAACATGCTAACGATTCAAGTAACGTGTTTTGTGAAACATCAAGGCTAGTAATTTGATTAACTGCGCAAGACATGCCAATCAACGCAGTATTATTTGTGATATCTAAACTTGTCAATTGATTGTTATAACATCTCAGTTGGGTCAAAGCCGTATTTGCTGATACATTTAAACTGCTAAGTTGATTATCCGAACAATTTAAACCTGTCATATTAACAAATGCTTCTATTCCATTCATATTTGATATTCCAATGTTTGAGCATTCCATATACCCGGTGTATGCCAACGCCTCAGATTCTTGTATCTCCATATCCCCATTAGTGTTAATGGAAACATTATTCAATAGAAAATTTTTAAAATTTACATCAGTAACATTGACAACTTGTCCATAAGAACTTAATGATAATAATATTGTAGCAGCGAGTGGTAAGATTGTTTTTTTCATGATCCAAATATGTTTATATAAAGTGTGTTTTTGAATAAATTCAATATTAATCACCCCAATTTTTATACATGTCTAAACAAATTCTAATACTTCCTGGCAAAAGCTGAAATATTAGCTTTATACTATCTTTGCATTAATGACTGAAAAGAAAAAAATACTTATTGTTGGTGCTGGAGTATCTGGAATCACGGTTTCCGTTCAATTAATACAACGAGGAATGGATGTAACCCTAATAGATAATTCTGTTAATCATTGCTCTCGTATTGCAGCAGGAATGGTTAACCCCCTTGTTTTTAGACGAATGACCAAAAGCTGGAGAGTTGACGAATTTATTCCATTTCTTAAGGATTTTTATTCTAGTCTAGAAAAAGATACCGAAACACATTTCTTCTACCCTGTTCCAATTCGACGATTATTTTCTACAGAAGATGAACGAAGACTGTGGGAGAAAAAACAATTTCGAGACGACTTCTCCAACTACATGGAACACATTACCCCGGAAGACCTCAGTTATAGTCGAACTAAAAACCCCTTTGGTTCGGGTCGACTTAAGAACACCTTTTTTATTAATACAGAAGCGTTTTTAAGTGCTGGTAAACATTACGTTATGACCAATGGCGCTTTAAACTTAACTAATTTCAACTATGACCAACTTGTTGGAACAAAGTATGATGATAAAGTGTATGATGATATTATTTTCTGTGAAGGGTATTTAGGGAAAGAAAACCCATGGTTTGGTGATCTTCCATTAAATCAAACCAAAGGTGAAATGCTCACAATTGAAACAGAATCACTTCCAGAAGACGAATCTGTAAATCGAAAATGCTTCATTCTACCAATTGGAAATCACCAATTCAAAACAGGCTCGACCTATGAATGGAATACCAATACAACCCACACAACACCTGAGGCACGATTAGAAATCCTTGAAAAAGTATCCTATTTGCATGACGGGCCAGTAAAGGTTGTAAGTCAAAGTGCGGGAATACGTCCTACGACCAAAGATCGGCGCCCTTTAATTGGCACACATCCCGAACATCCCAATTACCATATATTTAATGGGTTGGGGACCAAAGGATACATGCTTGCACCATTACTCTCTTTAGAATTTACCAATTTTTTACTTGACGGAAAACAATTGGATGCAGAAGTAAGCATCACACGATTTGACCCGTCTATATAATTCGTACCTTTGTACTTAGAATTGTAAAACAAAATAATAGAGATATGTATCCACCAGAATTAGTTCAACCAATGAAGGACGACCTTACAAGTGTTGGTTTTAACCAATGTACTACAGCTTCAGAAGTTGATGAGATGATAAAACATACAGAAGGAGCGCTTTTAATGGTAGTAAACTCTGTTTGCGGATGTGCAGCTGGAAACTTACGACCAGGAGTTAAATTATCTATTCAAAATGACATTAAACCAAATACTTTAGCAACTGTTTTTGCTGGAGTAGACGGAGAAGCAACAAATCAAGCGAGAAAATATTTCTTGCCTTACCCTCCATCTTCACCATCTGTAGCTTTATTTAAAGATGGTAAATTGGTTCACTTCCTAGAAAGACATCATATTGAGGGAGGAACTGCGCAGATGATTGCGGACAACCTCGCTGAAGCTTACAAAGAATTTTGTTAAGCACACAATTATAAATAAAAAAGCCGCTCTTTAAAAGAGCGGCTTTTTTTATATGACGTTGTTTCAAACCAAGTCTTACTTACTTAATAATTCTGTGATTTTTTCATTCATTGGCTTAACAGGAGACTTAAAGTGTGCCACCCAATTTCCATTTTCATCAATCACAAATTTCTCAAAATTCCAAGCAATACTACAATTGTCTTGTCCATTCAATTCTTTCGTTGTTAGCCATGTATAAATACTATGCTGTCCATCACCCTTTACTTTAATTTTTGATGCCATCAAAAAATCAACTCCATAATTTTTTACACAAAAAGACTTAATGTCTTTATCTGAACCAGGTTCCTGTCCTCCAAATTGATCACAAGGAAAACCAATTAAAATCACATCCTTTCCATACAATTCGTGCAATTTTTGCAATCCTTCATATTGTCCAGTAAATCCACATTCAGAGGCAGTATTAATCAAAAGCATCTTCTTTCCTTTAAATTCAGATAAGCTTCTTTCCTTTCCCTCAATATCTATAAAAGAATAATCATAAATGCTTGTTTGCGCGTTGGTATTCATAATAAGTGTAGATAATAATAAAAACAATAGGTACTTCATTTTTCAAAAATATCGAATTTTAGTAAACGAGATAAAACTTGCTATTTAATTCTCCAAAACTACGACCCTCCTCTCCCATTTCTCTTCTTTTCCTCAATCCAAATAGACATATATCGAGAAGCTTGAAAAGATTGATGCTGAAGTATTGATCCAACCAGTGACTTTTTCCTCAAATCATTTAAATCGCAATTTTCATCTAAAAAATCCTTAAAATCTGAAAAAGCTCTCTCTTTTGAAAATCGCTTTTCAAGCAATTCAAACCCTTGTTTTTGTGCTTTTATCCATGTTGATTCCTCTCTGTACAGCTCAATTGCTCGCTCCGCAAAACTCTCTGGTTCATCTGTCACAAATCCACCCCATAAGCCTTCCAAAATCATTCCCTCCGCTCCAACAGAAGTTGTAACCGAAGGTGTTCCACAACACATCGCTTCAATTAATTTCCCTTTTATTCCTGCACCAAATCGTATTGGTGCTAAACTTACTCTTGCTTTCTTAGTAACCTCCTTTGCATCCTCAGCACGTCCGATCACCATGAACCTTTCTCGTTCATTCGTTAATTGATATACCTTTTCACTACAATATGCTCCATAAATCTTCAGTGAAGCCTTTGGTAATTTCTTCCGAATCAGTGGCCAAATAGTCGATTTCAAATACCTTACAGCGTCCCAGTTAGGTTCGTGTCGATAATTCCCAATAAACATGAAATCTGCACGATCATCAAAACCAACTTGATCAATTATCTTTTCATCAAAGAGAGGAACATGCAATAACTTCTCTTTAGGCAAACCATAAATACTATGTAGAAGTTCAACTTCATAATCAGAAATCATCAAGGATATATCACTGCGGTAGATTGCAGCAATTTCACGTAACTGCATTTCAGACCGATAGTTAATCAAATCTATTTCTACTCCTTTTTTAACCGCACGATGCCTAGCATCACGTAAAAAATGTAAATCTTCCGTATTAAGAATTCTTAACGCCTTTGGACAACTTTCCATTACCCGCCAACCGAATTGCTCCTCCGTCATAAAACGATCAAAAATCACTGCTTTGGGATTCTTTTCTTCTACTAATTTATTAAACGAAGAATCGTTAAGAGAAACAAAATCATACGTTAAATCATAAGCTGAAAGATCTTCTTGAAACTCAGAATGCTTCGCCGTTGAAACAAAAGTCACATCATTTCCACGACCAATAAAGAACTCTATTAATTGCATCATGCGCATCCCCGCTGCAGAAGAATTCGGTTCTGGCCATACTTTTCCAACAATAAGGATGTTTTCCATTCTAACAAATATAAGAATCGTTCAAAACGTAGAGTTTACAACATTAAGCCATTTAAACACTCTTACTATTTTCAATTAAATCGACTCTCTAAAAATTGCAGTTTAACTGTTGTCCCTTTATTGTTTTTCGATTCTATTAAAAGTTGTCCTTCATGATGCTTCATGATGTTTGAACAAATTGACAATCCTAAGCCAATACCATGATTCACTGAAACAAACTCCTTTTGGGTAAAAGCATTAAGTAAGTTCTCAATCTGCGATTCGCAAATCCCAACCCCAGTATCTTTTATTATTATACAAGCTTTGGATGCATTTTCTTCGTACGTTATATCCAATACCATAGGTGTATCTTCCTGTCTATATTTAATGGAATTCTGAATAACATTTTGAAATAATTGTATCAATAGAATCTTATTTCCAACTATCGTTTTAGGGAGGTCACCATAATTTATTCTTGTTCCTGAGATTTCAATCATCTCCGACAAATTCAATTCAACCACTTTAAATAATTCTTCAATATTTTCAGGTTCAAAAGAAATTTTCACCTTTCTTGATTGAATGTAGGTCATAATATTTGTAATCAATAAAATGCTACTCTCACAACACTCTTTTATAATTCCCAATAACTCTTTACCATCTTCAGAAAGAGACTTTTCACCTTCAATCAAATGCGAACTAACATTTCGAATCGAGTGTATTGGAGCTCTAAGATCATGGGAAAGAATATGAGAAAAATTTTCTGTTGTTTGAAGATTCAATTTAAGTAAACTATTCTTTGATCTTAGAGTCTTGTTAAATTTCATATTCCTAACTGTCAGTATTATAATTATAACTGACGTAACACTTAAAAGCACTATGAACCATTGGTTTTTCCAAATTTCATATTCTTTATCATTTATGTTTTTGTTTAACCGATCAATAAAGCTCGACTGCATTACATCATCATGAACTTTGCTAATTGAACTATACTTATCATAATCTATTTTTTTGTAGTAAAAGGCACTATCAACATCCCCCTTTCTCTCATATATTTCAGAAAGCTGCCCATAAATATCAAAATAATTACTGTAGTCTATTTCCTTTGGAAAAAGAGCTTTCCTTCCCCATATTAGGGCATTATCATAATCCCCTAATTTTTTATAAAAGCTCATTAATTCATAATTGACCCTCAATATTTCTTTTACGGCCTGTATTTTACTTGCTTCTTTTTCCGCATCGAATAGAACTTTTATTCCTTCTTTGACTTTCGAATATTTAGCTAGATTAAGTTTTCCTATAATTATAGCTAACGGGTGATCATTTTCTAAACCGAATCGAATTATTTTATTTGATAAATTGATTTGTAATTGAACATCCAAACTGTTTGCGAAATAAATTTGATAGCTGTAATACAATGCCAACTCAAATGGTAGCATTTTCGCTTCATTTTTCTTTAAATTTTCAAATAATTCTATTGCACGCTGAGGTAAGCATTTACCCCTTAAAACCTTTCCTTCGATTTTTTCTGTGTAATAGATAATGAAGAGTTCATTAATCCAACAACTAAACTTGACACGGTCATTATCATAAATCGAATTTCCTATTTCTATCGCCTTATAGAGATAATTAATTCCAATTTGTGGCTGTTCAGTTAGAAAGCAATACTTAGTAAAGGCCTCTGTCCAGTAATAGCGAATAAGCTTATTTTCTTCACGAGGGTCAATGGCCAAAAGACATTTCCCCATTGTTTTAGTTTTTCCATAATTTCCATAAGCATTCACCATTAACAACTGTGCTCTTTTCGCATAATACGAGTCAATGTCCCCATGAAGACTTTTAAGAGTGTTGCATTGCATCAACCCCTTGTCTAAATAGCCCGCAGAAATCTTATTCTGTATATTTAGTAATGATAATTTACTCTTCTCAGTGTATCCTAAGCCAAGGGTAACTTTTATTAAGAAGAAAAAAAGAAAAGTCTGTTTTAGTATCATTTTTATAAATCCGATTTTATACTTCAATTCTCATGAAGTAAAATTTAGGCTGTTAAACGATAACGTGGGATAGATTTAAACTAAAAAAAGTTTAAAGGCATTTTCTAATTTAACTAAAAATATCAAAGACAAACATAACATTTGTATAATATCAATAGTAAGGCAGGTTGACGAATGCCTTTTTTTAAAGGTTAGGTTTAAGAGCATTCTATCAACCTGCTAATTTTTTCAAAGACCTTGTATCATCTCATTGACAATTCAAAGGTGAGTCTCCAGTGCGCAATCATTTTGCGCAGTATCAAAGATGATCTCACATTAAGAATTAAGATATGCTTGATCTCGTTTTTCTATTTCAAAAAGGGGACTTCCATTTACCAACCTGATGTTGTCAAAACCATTCTCTTCAGTAATGATGGAGTCTTTGCTTTTCACACTTCCCGTATATTTGACCCCTCCCCACTTTACTTTATTACCGTTGTGAATAGGCCATACAAAATAAACCCGTCCTGTTTCATCTCTATTTGTTAAAATATTCTCTTGTGTCTATTATTTTCATAACTATTCGTTTTTATTAATCTATTCTGTCTGATTCACCATGAATCGGACCTTATAGAAATAGCAAGCGTCGAACCTATATTTCTTAAGCTTCAATCAAGTACATTGACCATCTTTGCTACTATTCTCATTTAGGCGTTTCCCGCAATAAAAACTGTATGTTTCCCTCGCGCGATTGAGACAATCTTTATTGCAAAAAACACCCTTTTTAAGTACGGAGAGAGAGATTCGAACTCTCGAAATCTTGATCCTAAATCAAGCGCGTATACCATTTCCGCCATCTCCGCATTTTGCTGCCCAAACAGGATTCGAACCTGTAATTCAAGACTCAAAATCTTGTGTGTTGCCGTTACACTATTGGGCATTGTCATAATCCTTCTTCATTATTGTGCCCTTAGTGAGACTCGAACGTATGAACTCCGATTTATTAGAGCGACATTCTAACCAACTGAACTACATTCCAATTTGTAGTTCATTCAGACAGCAGTTTTTAGATGTTAATCCAACAATTGTCAATCACTGGCCACCTTTAATCAACCCTGAGTAAACTCAAATCGGTTATCACGTCGGGTAAGCAGGATTCGAACCTGCGTGCTCCTCAATCCAAATGAGGCGAGATAGACCTGACTCCTCTACTACCCGATTAAAAAAGCACCAACTCTTAGGTTTCAGAACTCACGTTCAAGAGACAGTCAAACGTAAAAACCAAGCCGTAGTGCTTTTAGTGGAAGTGGTAGGATTCGAACCTACACGCCTCGTGAGGACCTGATTTACAGTCAAGCGAGCCAGCCAGTTGCTCAACACTTCCAGTGCTTTGAAACTTGATGAACTTGCCAAACTCATCAAGTTTCTTGGACTTTCGTCCTCCTTTCAATATCTAATCTTAGATGAGAATCGAGATCATATAGAACAGATTTCCACCACAAAATAGCATCATATACAATCTGTTTCCTTAGCCATTCGGCCACCTCATCTTACTGCGGAAGGAGTGGGAATTGAACCCACAAGGCCTCATCGGCTCGACAGTTTTCAAGACTGCTGCAATCACCTATTTGCTTGCCCTTCCATTTTTTATCTTAACTATGAGCGGAGAGCAAAGGAATCGAACCTTCAACACGTTGTCGTGCGTCCACTTAGCAGGTGGGTGTAACTAACCAATATTTACCTACTCTCCATTTTTTGCGTAAGTCACGTTTTCAAATACCAAACAGCCATGCTAGTATTATTCATCTAACCACTTATCTTCCCGATCAATCATCAAAAGCTATCGCTTTTTCTTTAAAATTTTATGCATAAAAAAAGCACCTCGGACTGGAGATGCTTTCTAAGTTGATTGTATAGTTGCATCTATACCTCAATAAGAATCTCCTTTATATCGTTATTACTCGGCTGAAGTTCATAGAATCGTAGATCTAACGATTCTTTACTTGAGCATAAATAACTTTGAATACTATGTTTTATGTTTTGTGTCATATCATTTATTCTTTCGACGGTGCAAAGATGGGAAGCATTTTCCGATATACCAAACAAAAAACGAACTTATTTTATTGACAGCCAATCAGTTACACAAATGTTTAGGCAGTACTATTTCGCCTCGCAAATTGCAAGTTTTTTCCATTCACCCAACTGACTGTCTCCCAATTGTTTTCCTTTCTCAACTACTTTCTTTTATGTCTTCTATTTCTATAACATTTCTCGAAAAAAAATTCAAAAAAAAACGCCCAAACTAATTTGGACGCTGTGTTTTATCTTTTCTAAGTATGAATTTCTACTTCATAATTCTATTTAAGTGGACACAGCATCTCCGACTTGGAAATAATTCCAGACGTAAGCCTTGAAGTTTACCTCCTCCTATTATCGCTATATATGTACTGTGTATTTTCATTCTTGGTGCAAATATCTATGATTTATTATGGTTTCCAAAACTACAACCTTGATTTAGAATCATTCCGCGTAAACCATTACTGTTACTGTTTCCTTCTTTCCCATGTTGAATTCGCTTGTATGTTGGAGCTTTTCCACTGTTTTCTATGCTCTCTTTTTCCAACTCCTCTAATATCTCCCGTGAAAACTTAGGCAGTTTTGCTTTATCTCCTCTAAACTTTACATCTTTTAGAATCCTCGAAGCAGAAAAGTTCATAGATTCTCTATAGAGATCAACACTCTTAACCACGCGTATCTCATTCGAAGGATAAAACAACCAATATTTCCCTGCTGCATCTATAAAGCCAGCTTCATAGTACAATTCTCCCAACATATACCAAACATCCATTTCCTCAGGACGATTATTTAAAACGTTCTGTAATTCAATGTCTGCTTTGAGTTTCATTCCTAAGCCAATCTTTGTGAAAATCCTTTCTAACTGATGATCAAGTTGATACTCTGATTTCATTATTTATTCCTGTTGTTCACCTTCCATTCACCGAGGTGTTTTTGGAAGACCTTTGTAATGTTTCGCGCATCGTCAATTCCTCGATGGTGCGTTCCTTCTAATTCAATTTTTTCCATCCAAAGCGCTCCTTTCATTCCGATATGTCTATTCAGGTTTTTAATTTCAGTGTATTGATGCTTCAAGCTTATGTGCTGATTCCCCCATTCGGTATTCAATTGATGCAATTTACAATCTTTCTTGAACTGGTTTTTATCATACAATCCCCAACTGCATAGCAAATAGGGGGCTTCTAGGTTAATCCAATCCCAAAACGCCTGAATAACCTTTGAAAAGGTTTCGGCTCCATCTACATGATGTTGTTCAATTGTAGTAAGTTCTGTACGAAACGGGGATAGTTCTGGATTGAGTGTTGGTTTTACAAACTCACTGAACTCACTTAAAACTGTTCCCGATCCATCGCACATCAACGCACCTATTTCGATAATTTCATTTTGTTTTTTTAGTCTCTTTTGATCCCAGCACGTTGCTTCTAGATCTAATACTATATATTTCATTTTATTCTTTTTCAGGGAGAGAACTCAAGGTTAAACTCTCTTCTTATTATTTTTAATCTCTATCTGATAGTTCATCCTTAATCTCTTTCAAGGATGAACGCATATATTTTCCAAGCTCCTGTTTAATTTTAGTCCCTAATTTACCTTCAGCTCTTCTTGACCAATCACTCTTGTATCTATACGTATCTGCTTCAAACAAACCGAGGGCTAACAAACGTTGCTTTAAACCACCGTTTTTTGATAAAAACCATCTCTAATTCCAATCAATAATTGGTTAATATTCTCCATATGTGGAAGTTCAGGAAGGTTTGATATCTCATACAAATCATTCAACTCCATTTTTAATGCTTCGGCCTCTTTTAGCAAGTCATCGTATTCGAATTTACCATCTTTAATATCCAGTAAGTACGCTCTGTCTCGACGCTTCACATTTACTTTTCCTTCCAAAGCAATTTCCTTTGCCATACGTAATAATCGAAAGGTATGCATCATGTTTTTCGAATCGTAGTTCTTTCCATGATTCATGGTTGTATTGTAACGATTTTCGTTTCGTTTAGCAACCCAATCCCAATATTCTCGATGCTTTCTGCAATATATTGAGTAACCATCTTTATTGAAGAAGAGCAAAGAAAGCACCTCTTCCCCCTTCGGAATCATACTTAAGGAAACCTCATTGGACTCACAGCTTTTCACGATTCCTTTGTACGAGATTTCAACGCTATGAAACAGATTATAGCAATCTTTCATATGAGGAATACTACTCAAGCCGCAATTCTCTTGAAGTAAATTTGATTTCTGTAAAAAACCCACAGCTGGTATCGACTTCCCTTCATGATACACAAAACAAAAATCAAGTACTGACTTTCGTTCTTTCTCTACAGGATTGACAATCTTCTTCTCTAATCCTCTGGCCTTCTTAATCTGTGCATAGGCGTAATTGGCAAAAGAGTTTTTACACTTTTTCGAAAGGAATATTTCCATTTTTATACGATCAAACAATGAATCTTTGTACAAGACACACTCTTCAGAAACGTTAAGTAATTCCAAAATATTTGGATTGTTCTTTCCACAGAGTTCAATGAATTTATTGAGTTCGTAAAACACGACATCATTCGTTTCATTGTTAATTTGACTGATGTAATTCAACGAGTAATATTGATATTTCGGAAGTATAAATACACCCCGTATGTCAATATCAGAAAAGGGCGTATCTAATCCATACGCCCTGCTTCCGCTGATACATTCAAAAATAATATGTCCTGATGCTCTTAATTCTTCAAGTGTCATTTTACTAGTTTTAAAAACAAAGCATTGAATGCTTCTAATTCCGCCTTGCGACTTTTCACTTCTGACTTCAACCGATTATTCTCATCCACCACTTCTTTGGCTAATGCAATCAACCTCGGATTTACATCTTCTTTTCCTTTCTCTTTACACTCGCTTTTCAATACGATCAATTCATCTAATAGTCGTTGATCTTCCGCACTAACCAGTGCATATAGTTCTTTAAAAAGTACTGGAGGCACGATTTCCTTGTTGCGGATCCATTTTGCGCAAAGCGTTGTTCGTATTGCATAGAAGAAATTTTTCAAGGTCATTTCTTCTGATCCTAGCAATTCATCAAAGCCTTTATTCATGCTGTGATAGTGAAAAAATCCAGCTACGGGATTAAAGTTCTGAAGTGCAAGTCCCTTCAATTCTTCTAATGCGTTTCCCTTATCGATATATACAATGGGGGAAAATAGCCATCCTAAAAAGGAAGCATTCGACTTTGCCAATAATCGAAGTGCTTTTCGAAGGTCCCATCCGGAACCATCTAGCTCATCTTCTGTCATAAATTGTATCGTATCAGAAGATTCCCATAAGTTCAAATAATCTTCCTTTGATTGACGGTACACAAATCGGATATCATAATCCGAATCAGGAGATGCAAAACCCCAGGCTCTACTTCCAGATTCTACCGCAAATAATATTTCTATTTCTTTCTCTTTTTCTACTTCTCGTAGTTTTTCTAATATTCTTGTTTTCATAGTAGTTTCTTTTAATTATTCGACACTATTTCCAAAGGATCAAAAAGTGTCCAGTAAAATGCTCTAAGCGCGAGCACATTTCAAATAACTTATCTCTATTAATTCTCCGCTCTTAAAACATTCAATCTTCTCTTCTAGGTTCAAATTCTCGAACGTCTTTTGGATTCGTCTTCCAAAGATCCTTACTTCATTATTTAAATAGGCCCTGTTGTAACCGTAATAGGTAGCCCCATAATCTAATAGACAAGAAAGGCTTTCAAAATGATATAGCAGCTCTTCAGGCTCCTTATGATCATAGTAATTCGCGATCGTACTTATCCATTTTTCCACTTCAAATGTATGTCCTTTCTCCTCCATTACTTTAGCAACATGCTGAGTCTGATAAATCAAGAACTCTTCTCTACTGAAGAATCGAAAACAAAGTGCTTCCAACTCCTGAAAAGAATCTCTCGTTTTCAAATTGACCAGTAAGATCTCCAAAACAAGTTCATTCTCCAAGGCATTTTTAATGACAAATGAATCACTGTAAAGCCAAGCTTCAAATTCTTCCATAGAAATAATTCCGACTATCACATTGAATACGTTTTCTTTTAGTTTTTTCATAACTCATTTATTTCCGAAAGAATTAATTCACCAAAGCGGAAACTTGCTTACTCTATCTCCGCAAATTCCTACATAATGTTCCCATGAACACTCAGTAATAATAATTCCCATTTCGTAACTGCATTTACCGCATACAATGGTGAAATCTTCCATATTTGAATATCCGCAACAGCCATATAATCGCTTGCCATGTGAGGTAAGTATAACATTAAGTTCTCCCTCTCTCACTAAAAAACTCAGACGCAAACGGCCTTGCATTTCAGCTTCCTCAGCATTCGCAAACCTTCCGTATGGAACTAACTGCTCTTCTTCTCTAAACTTTAAAGATTCAACCGCAATTTTCTGTAAAGGTCGATTTGTTACCTGATGGTTACATTGTTTACAATACAATCTCATCATTCTCTATTTCTTGTTCATTTTCTCCTTTGCAGATCGGTTTGCTCTTTCTTGCTTTTTTCTTCGTTTCACTTTCCAAGGAGCATTCTTTTGCCAATCTCCTGCCATAATACATCCATAAGGCATGACCTCATCTATCACTGTTCCTAATCCGAACTCATCCATTTGATTTCTCACGTTTTCCGCATTTTTATAGGCACTTGGAAGTTCTGTAACATCAATTTCTTTTGAGTAAAAACGAACATCCAACCCTGCTGTTTCTTCTTCAAAAACTTCTAAGTTCGTCTTTCCGATTTTACTTTTTCTATGTTGTGTTCTACTTACATTTCTTCCTGCTCCATGTGGAGCAAATCCAAGGTTTTCCTTTGTTGTGTTTCCTTCCACAATCAATACTGGTTCGGCCATATTCAACGGTATCAATCTAGGGCCTGTAATATCCGGCATAAACTTCGGATCTAATGGAGTAGCTCCCTTTGCATGGTAAAACAGATCACCATCTTTAAACACAAAGTTATGTTCATTCCAGTATCGGTTTTCAATCGTCCCATTCGTCTTCTCCGCAACTGCATTATGAATACATTCGTGGTTTGTTTTTGTCCACTTTCTTACAATTTGCAATGCCTCCCAGTATGATTTTCCTTCTTCTGTTTCATATGGAATCCAAGCGTTCTGCTTCAATGTATCTGGAGAAAGTTCTCTTCTAAATTGTTCGGCAACTTTCATTCCTTTTGAGAACAAGTTCGCACCAAAACCTCTACTCCCGTGATGGGTAATCATCATTGTGTTTCCTGTTTTTTTGGATTTCCCCACAAACAAGAAATGGTTTCCATCTCCTTGCGTTCCTAAATGAGATCTCGCAGCAGAAATACATTTTTGATCGTTCAAAAAATAGTTTCCTTCAATTTCCGCCAACAAATCCATTGGAAAACGGAACTGATTCGCTCTATCTCTCCCTCCTGGTCCGAAATGCGTTGATTCGTGCGCAGCATCTAGAATAACTTTTGGATCCATTTTTCCAAAATCAGTTAACATAACGGAACAACAAATATCTGCACTATGCATTCCTGGGTGAATTGCGTTCTTAGCAACGGCAACACCACCGACTGGAATAGTTCCCGCAGAACCTGTTGGACATGCGTCTGGCATGATTGCTCCATTTACCAATGTTGGGGTTTTCATCAAAACCTCCATCGAATCAACAACAGAAGTAACATTTGATTCTTCCATTTCATTTTCTGCTCGGATGTTCACTTCATATGAAACGGTTTCTTCGTGTAAATCAATAAGTGGTGGAGATTTAAACTGTTCAAGATATTCATTCAGTTCTCTTCCCTCTAATTCGTTTGTATTAATATATTCGATGGCATCTTTAAACCATTTCCCTGGTCGATAACCTAATTCTATCAGTGTGTTTCCATTTACCTTCATCTTTTCTCTTCTTTAAACTCCACCAACCGAATTGTTAGTGGAGCATTTTTTCAACAAATATGTTCATTGGAATAATTGAACTGTACAAATATTGAAAAGTGCTACGCAATTATTTTGCGTAGTAAAAAATCAAGTGTATTTTTCCACAAAAAAACTCCATGGCTCAGAACAAAAACGCACTCATTCGCTATAAAACGATTGACAAGTGTCTTCAAAATCGTTTTCGAACATGGACACTTAACGAACTGATTGATGCCTGTTCTGAGGCACTTTATGAATATGAAGGTCGCGATTTTAACGTCAGTAAACGAACTGTTCAGCTTGATATTCAACTTATGCGCAGCGATAAGTTAGGTTACAACGCTCCGATTGAAGTCTATGACAAAAAGTTCTATCGCTACGCGGATGAAGATTATAGTATTACCGATATTCCATTAAACGAAAGTGATATGAATGTTCTTTCCGAAACGGTGGAAATGCTAAAACAGTTTAAAGATTTCTCTTTGTTCAATGAACTTGGAGGAATCATAGAGCGTTTGGAGGATAAGATTTACACAGAAAAAACACATCAACCCTCCATCATTCATTTGGATAAAAACGAGAATCTCAAAGGATTGGAACATTTGGATGTATTGTACCAAGCGATTCTGAAAAAGATGGTACTCAAACTCGAATACCAATCGTTTAAGGCCCGTAAACCTTCCATCGTCACGTTTCACCCCTTCATTCTAAAGGAATTCAATAATCGGTGGTTTTTGGTGGGAAAGAAAAAGCGAAAAGCTCCGATAATGACACTTGCATTAGATCGAATTATTTCCATCGACTATGATTTAACAATAGACTACATAAATGAAAATTTTGATGGTGCCGAATACTACAAAAATACAGTTGGTGTTACAGTAATGGATGAAGAGCACTTAGAAAAAGTTGTAATAAAAGTGGACAGGACTAACGCTCCGTATGTACTCACAAAACCAATTCATCATTCTCAGCGTGTGGTGGAGAAAACCAACAATGGCGGAGTAATTATTGAACTAGATGTTCACCATAATTTTGAATTAGAACGTTTAATTCTTGGTTTTGGAGATACGATGGAGGTGTTAAACCCTCCCTACATCAAACGAAGAATTAAACGAAAACTAATTTCAGCACTTGGAAACTATAATGCAACCCAGAAGAAAGAGGTGGAGGAAGGTATTGGTTGATTTAAGTTAACGATGATGCTTCGATCAGTAATTTAAAAAAATTATGACAGCTCTTTTATCACCAAAATGGATAATCTAACTTCTTCTTTCTAAATTAAGCTTCTATCAAATAAACCCGATAAATCCTGCCCGCTTCTGCAAGAAACCCTGCATCTTTGCGTCCAATAAAATAAAAGATCGCATGAAAAATGATGTAATTACCATAGATGTTGTTTCTGATATTGCCTGCCCTTGGTGCTATGTTGGAAAACGAAGAATGGAAGCAGCCCTTGAACAATGGAAAGGTGCGCCCGTAAAAGTAAATTGGCATCCGTACCAATTAGACCCTGCTATGCAACCAGAAGGAATGGATAGAAACACCTATCTTACAAGTAAGTTTGGCAGCATAGATCGCGCTCAAGAAATGACAGACCAATTAACAGAAGCAGGTAAAAGCGTTGGTATAGAGTTTAACTTTGGTGACAACTGGTTGGCTGTAAACACGCTTCAGATGCATAAAATGCTGAATGTTGCCCGTGAAGAGGGTTTTGACAAAGAAATGAAAGAACGCTTTTTAGCTGCATATTTTGAAGAAACTAAACATTTAAACCAATCTGAAGAACTTTATGCTATCGCGAAGGATTTCGGGTGGAATACTGAAAAAGTTGATAAAATCATCAATGATGAAAACCTTTCCGAAGCAGTAAAAGCTGAAATAGCACATTATCAGCAGCGCGGTGTATCAGGAGTCCCTTTTTTTGTAATCAACGATAAATATGGAATCAGCGGAGCGCAGGCAAGCAACGTTTTTCTGGAAGCTCTACAATCAATAAGTACTGAATCAACGGAAACACAGGGAAGTTGTTGTGGTCCAGAAGGATGTTAAGCTATACCTAGTTTAAATTAAGGAGCCAATATAAGACGGGCGGATTTAACTTTGTTATTCCGCCCACTTTCTCAAAATATATGTAATGTCCTGTTTTACATCAGAACGAATCGCACGCTTCGTCTTTCCCCTCCCAAACTGACTATCGTAATTAGTTTCTTTGTGTCGAATATGTGCCTCTACAGCCAAATCAATCATTGATTTATCAAACTCTTTCGCTTTCGCGGTTCTTCCTACTCGCCCACTATGTTTTTCACAAGCATGTTTTGCAATAGCCAGCTCTCTATTTTTGGGACAATTCGGATAAAATGCTCTAATTGCTTTTGAAAACTCTTCAATATATATTTTATCCTGTACTTCTCTTGCCACAGCAGCCCTTTCATTTTTTAATGCCCGCTTTTCTTCGTCAGCAGAACACTCTGCTTGTGCCGCTGCAATTGCTGCCTTTTCCACATATTGTCCTTTGCGTTCAAAACGCTTTCTTCTGCGGTTCCAAGCAAACAATACTCCACAATAACTCGAATGCTTCTTAGATCGTCTGGTTAAAGCTGCACTTCCAGACTTCAGGAACGCTAATTTCGAAAATGGAGAACAAGCAAAACATGTTCCCTTATGATTTTCCGTTTCAGCAACAAATGCTTGTCCCAGTGCTATTCGCTTGTTACAAGAAATGCACTTTAACGTTTCTTTCTTTGTTAAATATATATTTTGTACGAAAGTGTTCATTTACTTTTCAATGCATTAAATCATGTTTCTACATTTTATTAAATCTCGCCTCAACATTTGAGTGGCTTAATCGAAACTAAGTGAGCACAAACATTGAGGCGGTTTAAATGTATTAATTATGCATTACTTGATGTATATATGCCTCTAAATATTGAGGCGATTTTTTAATTCGAGCAACAGGAGATAAAAATCCATTTGTTCTGAATTTTATTTCATTGTCTTTTATTAGAAAGATAGTTGGTGCAGATTTAATACCAAATGTATTGAACACGGTTTCGTTAGGATCGCTATATATTTCGTATTTCCAAGATTTCTCTCTTGCTCGCAGCACTGCTTGATCACTATCTACGGATGAATCAACATTAATTGCAATAACCTTTAATCCGTATTCTTTTTTCAATTTTTTATATGAGACTGAATTAAACCGACTTAAAATATTCTCACAAGGCTTGCACCAACTCGGAGCATAGGTCATAACAAGTATTGGATTCCCTTCATTTGAGCGCACCAATTCATCAAGAGTAAATTCTTTGTTCTTTGCATCTTTGACTTTAATTTGATCCAATTGTACTAAAGGCGCTTCACTCGTCAGAGGCTCAAAATTTGCCTTGGGTTCAATTTTTGCGAAAAATTCACAATCATCAGGAATATGTGACCGAACCCATTCTTCTCGCTCTATAAGCATTGGGGGATTTTCCATTAAACTAAACGACTTTAATTTCTTTAAGTTCTCAATGCTATTTGGGACACCCACTAAATCATTGCAACAAAGGTTCAAGTCAGTCAATTCCGTACAATTTCCAATTGTTTTTGGTATGTGATATAAGTTTGTATGCCCTACTGATAAAGACTTTAGTCTTGTCCAGTTCCCAATTGTGCTTGGTAAGTAATAAATGGGACTGAAAATGATACGTACCTCTTCAAGTTGACGCAGCGCTCCGATTGTGTCAGGTAATTGCTTTAAACCCTCCTCCCACAAATTCATTTTTTTTAGTTGGCCCAACGCCCCTATTCCGTCTGGCAATCTAGTTATTTTATTTTGCTCTATAGTGAGTGACTGAAGCTGCTGTAGACCAGATATATTGTTCGGCAACACGGAAACCTCAGTTTGAGTTAATCGAAATTCTCTCAAATTAGTTAAACTACCTATTGATTCAGGAATAGAAGTAATCGGAACCTCAGAAATTTCAAGCGTCTGGAGGTTTTTTAATTGTTGAATTTCATTCGGTAGCTGTCTAATCGGGTTTTTAGATATTACCAATTTTTCAAGCTTTTCAAGTCCCCAAATAACGGGTGGGAGTGTTTGTATCTCATTAAACATGATATTTAACACTCGCAGGTTTTTTAAATTACTTATTTCCTCTGGGATTTCTTGAATTCCATTGTTAATGAGAATTAATTGATCCAATTGATGCAAATTGGTTATGTCTCCCGTAATCTCACGAACAGAACAGTGTGAAATCTCCAAACTCTTTAAGTTCCGCAATTCGCTTACTTGTTTTGGAAGATCGGTAATTGATTTATTACCCATTATTACTAACCTTTCGAGGTTTTGAAATTTCGCTATATTTTCCTCTAATTGCTCCTGAGAAGTATTTTGTTGTACTTGCAATGCTTTGACATCCTGGGGACTCTTTAAAGCCTCACTGATTGAATAATATATCTTGGAATCTTGACTGAATACGTTAAACACTGCAAACATGAAACATGTAAAAATCAGTTTCTTTTTCATAGGAGTTGTTTTAGTTTTTTATGAGTAAAAGTATGTATATTGATCGAATACAACTATGTATTAATATGGTTCAGAAAAAGCAAAAGATAATGAGGGAAAAGAGTTTCATTTAATCAAATTAAGCACTATTTTAATGTGACGCTATTATGATTAAGTCGTTAAAAATTTATTTTCTTTTGAACCGAATCTGTATACGGATGTATTAGATCTTGAGGTTCATAATAAGTGAACTTTATAAACATTAAAATATAAACCATGTCTAGAAAAAAAGTATTGTTAATAGGTTCAGGGATTCTTATGGCCACTGCAGGAATGGCGGCCAACACTCCAATGATTGAAAATGTCGATTTGGGTAATTCATTCGATCATAAACGTCAATCTTTCGAGGCAAACGAAATTCAAGTCACAAACGACATTTTCACACCTTCCGAGCTTAATTGTGCTTATGGTGGAGGAAATTTTTCCCAGCAAAGACCTCCCCTACAAACCAAAGCACAAAAGAGAAAGTATCGACGCAAAGCTAAAAGGGCTCAAAGGAAAAAGTAATAATGAAATCACCCCTTGGTTATACGCTTAGACGAGATATTGCCGACCCGCTTTTAGCGGGTCATTTTGCTCCCGACTTTCTGGAACTTGCCCCTGAGAATTGGATCGGGTTAGGAGGTATTTGGAAACGAAAACTCGATCAATTAAATGAGCAATTTCGTTTTACGGCGCACGGCTTGTCTCTTTCGATTGGCAGTCCTGAACCAGTAAACATTGAAGGTCTAAAAGTCATTAAACAATTTTTAGATGATTACAACATCGATATTTATAGCGAGCATTTGGCATTTTCAAGTATCGATAATGCTCACATGTACGAGTCAATGCCTATTCCTTTCACGATCGAGAGTCTTAATCACATCGCCGAAAAGGTTAGGGTTGCTCAGGAAGTTTTAGAAAGATCACTAGTTCTGGAAAATGTTTGCTATTACATACTACCAGAATCTGATATGAGTGAATTGCAATACATAAAAGAGCTTCAACAAATCTCCAAATGTGGTCTATTACTAGATGTCAGTAATGTATACGTTAATGCCAAAAACCATGGGTATTGTTCTCAAACGTTTTTCCGTGATTTTCCCTTTGAGCATGTCCATTACGTGCATGTTGGAAGCTATGACACCAATCAGCCCTCCGTAATTTTTGACTCCCATGATCGTGCAATTGACAAAAACACACTTTATGATTTATTAAAAATCAAAGATGAAATCCCCTCAAACGTACCCATCTGTCTTGAGCGAGAAAGTAATTTTGAACCTTTAGATGAATTGGTTAATGAGTTCAAAGGTGTTAGAAAATTGTTGTAATGATTTCAGAAAAAGACCATATTTGGCAAAAACAATTTGCGCGAAATATCAGAAGAAAAACCCCCGATTCATCTGCAGTATATCAAAAGATGGTCAGGGATAATATTCAGGATAATTTGATAAATGTATACCCCATTTTGTCTCACCTTTTAGGCGTGAAAAATTGGAATAACTTGGTTGATAATTTCATCGAAAAACACTCTTGTCAAAGTCTCGTTTTTTGGCAATTTCCAGGTGAATTGTATGACTACCTGGTCACTGGAGAATTAGCGTTGAAAAAAGAATACCCTTTTATTTTAGACTTGGCTCTTTATGAATGGAGTATTGTAGACTTATATTTTAGAAAGGATCATCCTGCCATATCGAGTGCGTTTGATGGCACCTTGAAAACGACACCTGTTTTTTCAAAGGAATTCGAAATATTTCATTTCAACTATCCTGTATTCGATAAAAACTGGAAAAACATCACTAATAAGGGAAATTACTTCTTGATGATCTACAGGAATCAAACAAGCTTTGAAGTAGAATTACAGCAATTGTCACCGTTGCTTTTCACTATTTTATCCAACTTACAAAACCCTGACATACAAAGCATAGAAGAACTATTAGATCTAATTACATCTGAAACTAATTTTAAGATAAATGAGCAGCAGAAAGTTGATTTATTAATGTTCTTAAAAGATTTGTACTCAAAAAAACTGATTGCTTAATCCTTTGCCATTAACTGATAATCAAGTGTTTCTAACTGTCATTTTTAATTATTAAAACAAAATATCTTCTAAATAATATAGTATCTAGAGCTTTACTGCTTGAGTTAAAAATGATTCGCCATTTGAAGTAACCGCTTTAATAAAATATAGGCCCTTAGCATCGCCCAATTCAACTTTTAACTCTTGATAACTTTCAAAATTGTACTCGAAAAGAGTTTGACCAAAAGCGTTCATAACGGTAACTGACGTTTCTCCATAATACTTATCAAAATCAAGGAGTATTGTAGATTTTGTTGGATTTGGATATACTCGGAGTTCTTTAGACAATTCAGGATAAAGTCCTAATTCTGAAATAACGACACACTCCGACGTATCAATACAGCTACCATCTTGAACAATTACAGCGAAAGAGCTATTACTTGGTGCTGATAAAATCTGATCGTTTTCTCCTATTAAACTTGTGCCTAAATCACAATCAATCCACTGATAAGTGTAGCCACTTCCATTCGCCTCTAAAGTAATCGAGTCTATCTGATTTATCCCTGTGATCAATGTATTATTGAGTGTCAAGTCCAAAATAACTAATGAATCAGACCCAATATTTGATTGTAAAGTATCATAATATACGCCTGACACAACAGGACTAATCGTTTGATTTCCAAATTGATATATTAACACTCCACAATCAACAACATCTGAAAGAAGTGTTGCTCTATGTAATCGAGCGATACCATTTCTATTTACAAGACCTATATCGTCAAAGTTTCCAACTACGATTATGCGTCCATCAGACTGCATACTAGCATTCCAAACTCGATGTGGACTCGCTGTAATCAAGAAATCTTCCTGTACATCAAATGTCGTTTCTCTTTGACCGGTATTCGATATAATAAATGCATCACGACTATCTGGAAAAGTTCCTGAAACTAGTATTTTATCATCTCCAAGGCGCTTCAAGGATAAAACAATATTATTTGTGTAGCCTGAAAGCCCCCCGTCAATTGAATTAAAAGAAGCATCGAGGGTACCATTTGAATTCCTGCCCTCAAGAATATATGTCAAATGCCCACCAAAAGAAGACCAAGTTCCACCAATAATATACTTTCCATTGGCTAATTCTTCAAAATCGTAAATAATATAGGAGCTTGTATTGAGGTAAAAGCTATTGTCCACGCTCCCGTTTGAATTTAATCGAACGACTGGTGAACAGCAAGAAAAACTTCCCGAAACCATTATTTTAGAATTTGATATCGCTTGAATTTCATTCGCAAACTGTCCAAATGTGACGTTATCGAATAATGGAGAAGTAAACGTTAAGTCCTTAGCTCCATCTATCTCTAAACGAGCAACATAATATTGCAAACCTCCATCTACATATTGAAAGTCACCTGCAACCAAAATTTTGCCATCGGGTTGAACATCTATTGAATTAATATTTCCATTTGTAAAAGATGGTCCATTAAATGTTAGATCGACGACTCCATTGGAATTTAGTCTTGCAATTTTATCTGCTGGAACTCCATTAACATAGCTGAACGTACCCGCTATCAATATTTGATTATTATCCAAAACATAAATATCGTTTACCACACCGGCAGGGCCAAAATCTATATTGTTTTGAAATGCAGTGTCCAATTCACCATCAATTTCTAATCGCATCAATCGAGGGACAGACTCTCCAAAATAATGTGAAAAATTACCTCCAACTATAATTTTATCATCGTCTTGAACTTCAACAGCAAACGCGAGCCCATTGATCCCTGGGTTATGAAGGGCGGTAGCCCCTGTCAAATCAACTTCAGAAATATTATTGTCCCATAACCCATTTAATAAAGTAAAATTTCCCCCTATCGCTAGATTGCCATTTATTGTTTCCTCTGTGCAATTCAACCTAGAGTTCCCACCAGAAACATCAGCATATAATGTATTATCTAATGTTCCGTCACTATTTAGCAACGCTAATTTTTTTGCAGGTTGTCCATTAAAATTATTAAAGCTTCCACTTACGGCTATTTTACCTGTCGACAGTAGCTTTATATTCCAAATTTGAGCGTCCCCGATTCCATAATTAAATGTTGAGTCCAATGTTCCATCGTTATTTATTCGATAAACATAATTCGTGGACTGAAGTAAAGCCTTATCATCCGTTTGAACTTGAATTTTTCTCCAAGAGTTGGAAATGGTATTAAAAGTGTTATATGTAAAACCAGGTGATACATTTCCGTTTGAGTTCAATTTTGCGTATCCCAAACACGAAACTCCACTTATTGCATTAAATTGACCCGCAATTATAATTTCTCCTGTACTAAATAGGTCGATATTACTAATCCAATCATTTGGACCTGCCCCTATATTAAAGGTCGGATCAATTGACCCGTCTGTATTCAACCGAACAATATAATTAGTGGGAGCACCATTCCATGTAGTAAAAAATCCACCTACTAAAATTTTTCCGTCAGGTTGAATTTTAATTGAACTAATGGAACCATTAGCAATGTTACCAATATTGAAGGTTGTATCAACAGTACCGTCTACATTCAATCGAACGATATTTCTAGATATTCCGTTGTAGAAAGAAAAAGCTCCACCGACTAGAATTTTACCATTGTCCTGAACGTCAATTGCTAAAATGTGATATGAAGGGTTTACTTGGAGTTGATTAAAAGTAGGATCTAAGGCACCTGTAGGCGTAATGCGTGTTAAATACTTGGCAGGTTGTCCGTTATAATTTAAAAATTCACCCGCAACGATTCGATTTCCATCAGTTTGCTCAAAAATCAAAGTAATATCATCATCAGGCCCATCTAAATTTGCATAAAGAGACGTATCATATGGGTTGAAGCTAAGGTCCACGTTGCCATGTTGCCCAAAAGAAAGTTGAGTAAAAGAGAGTAGTACAGCTAATAAAACACTGATTTTCATAATGTATGATTAAAACGTTATTACAACAATACAATTTTTTCACCCTGTTTTGGTAAGGTAAACCCTCATTTTATTAAAGCTATTTCGTTAGTACTTGATTATCTTCTTCAAGCCTATCGTTGTTTCGATAGTACTTTGGATAATTAGATGTTGCTTTTTCAAACTTTGGAATTCGATTTGATAATAATAGATCACATTCCTATCTCGGAATGAAGCTCTCAATCTCTATTACCAATTTGTTGTCGATGATAGTTCTAGTAATCATATTACAATGTATTGAGTTCGTTTTTTAAGTTCTCGATTGCTTGCTCCTCGTAGTTGTCAATGAAGTACTTCGTGTAAAAGATTGAGGGTCTTTCTAATGTTTCTCTAATAAATCTCTTTCTTCCAATATTATATAGGGTTTGAGGAGTACAAATAAACTCTTGTCTAACCTGTTTTGAATAAGTCTCATAGGCTTTCTCATCTGCCCCTAGTATTGATAGATCCATGTCCAAGAACAATTGAGACAAAGGATCTTTTGATTTATGTTTTTGTGTGTCTGTAATAATTTTTGCTGCAGCTATTATGATTGGATGAGTTATTCCTTGATTGATGAACAATTGTTTCATCAATTCAGCACTTGCTGTTTCGTTCTTTGAACTTCCTGCTATGTATACCAAATCATGAAAGAATGCAGTAATTATTAGAGTTATTCGATTAAACGTAACCAACTCTTGCTTATCAATTAGAAGTAAAAGTGAATAGACGTGATTCAAGGTGTGATAACACCTGCCACTTTCTTGATAAGGTTGTATTATGTAATCAAAGAGTTTTCTTCCTGATTCATCTGTAATGTCAAAGTAATCCTGAACCTCTTCCCAGTGCTTGTATAGATCTTTTGTTTCCATAATTCAAAGCTACCACGGACACGAAGGAGTTACATTGATGTATGTTAAGATTTACTTTTTGGTTAACTCTTTTCGAATTCTACTAAGAGACTCAGGAGCTACACCAATATATGAAGCAATGTAATGATGAGGAATCATATTCATTAGGTTAGGGTATAACTTCAAAAACGATTCGTAACGTTCAGTAGCATTATGGTATTGAAGTGCTTCGATTCTTTCCATAGCCAATACGTAGTTGAATTCTGCCATTATTCTTCCAAATGTGTTAAGCCGTTCACTTTGTTTATAAAGTTTTAACCAATCACTATACTTAATTGTAAGTAGTTCACCACCTTTAATACATTCAACAATTTCATTACTAGGGGACTTAGTTAGTAAAGAAACAAATGAAGCCACAAACGGATTTCTGCTCTCATAGTTGAAGTAGCTTGTTATTTCTTTTCCTTCTTCTAGTTTATAAACTCGATATATTCCAGAAACTACAAACTTTAGAGATTCACAAGTTTGATTCAGTCTTACGATTTCGTGTCCCTTTTTTATGAATTCCTTAGTAACATAACTACAAATAAGTTTCTTATCCGACTCATAAAGTTTCACTTTAAGCTCAATAAAATCGAATAGAGACTTTAACTCTTCTATGTAGCCTGTTTCACTCATTGTTACAAAGTTGTACAAATACTCGAACTTTTTCCGAGGAATTTGGGGAGGTTTTGAATCCCTCGGAAAAACCTTGGGAATTTTTTGACCCTAAATGATGCTAAACATGGACTAATGAAAACACTCTACAGTCCTTGTGGGGTTTAACTTACAGCAACTTTCATCTAGTTGCATTAAGTCTCCTTATTACTTTCCAATACAAAACTTAGAAAATATATTTCCTAACAAATCATCTGTAGAAATATCACCTGTAATTGTTCCTAGTTCAAACATTGCTTGTCTAATATCCATAGCAACCCAATCTGCAGATACGTTTGTTTCCAAACCATTTAGTGCTTTTTCCAATGCATCCGCTGTATTACATAAGGCTCCATAATGACGAGCGTTTGAAATAATCGTTTCATTGGCCATATCAAAATCACCCGTTACTGCTGAAACAAGCCAACCCTTCAACTCTTCCACATTGGCACCTTGTTTAGCACTTATAGCAATTCCTTCAGTAGGAACCTTTTCAATTAAGTCCACTTTATTTACCAACATTTCAACCTTTTTATTCGGGTGATTTGCCTGTAATTCAGCTTTCCAGTCGGAAACACCTTGAATGCTGTGCTCCAACGTGGCATCTGCAAGACATAAAACAACGCTCGCTTGCTCAATTTTTTCCTTCGAGCGTTCAATTCCCATTGCTTCAATTTCTTCTGCCCCGTCACGAATTCCAGCAGTATCTATTAATCGAAATAAAATCCCTTCAATATTTAGTGTTTCCTCAATAACATCCCGTGTTGTTCCAGCAATGTCACTCACAATTGCTCGATCATCACCTAGCAATTGATTCAACAAAGTACTTTTTCCTGTGTTTGGCGCACCAACAATTGCTACTGGAACTCCATTTTTAATAGCATTTCCTAGTTCAAAAGAAGTTGCTAAACGACTCACATACTTCAAAACATCTTTTACCAATTGTTTTAACTCTGTGCGATCCGCAAATTCAACATCTTCTTCAGCAAAATCAAGTTCTAACTCCACCAGTGAAGCAAAATGAATCAATTTTTCTCTCAGATCCTTTAAATCAGAACTAAATCCTCCACGTAATTGTTTCAAGGCAATATTATGTGCATTCTTCGATTGAGAAGCAATTAAATCAGCTACTGCCTCAGCTTGAGACAAATCCAATTTACCATTTAAAAACGCTCGTTGTGTAAACTCACCTGGGTTCGCCAATCTACAGCCAGCACTTAATAATACTTGAATAATTTGTTGTTGGACATATGGAGATCCATGACACGAAATTTCAGCACTTTCTTCTCCTGTAAAACTCTTACCCTGTTGGAAAACCGCTATCAAAACCTCATCAATTGCTTCTCCTGATTGATTAGAAACTATTCCAAAATGCATTGTGTGGGACTGTTTTTTCGTGAGGTCTTTCGAAAAAATAGATGAAACGATTTTTAATGTTTCATTTCCTGAAACACGAATAACCCCTATTGCCCCAACCCCATTAGCCGTTGCGAGTGCACATATTGTATCTTGATTTCCCATCATCCTTGCAAAAATAGGAAAACAAGTTAAAGCAAGACCAAACAATACCCCTGACGCATTTCGACACATCAAAAAATATCTTCGTTGAAACTAATTTAAACTTAAAATCAATGAATAATACTCTTCAATCGACAGCCATCAATCAAACCGTTCTTGTGTTTAAAACATCCGTAAAAAAACTAGAAGAAATAAACATACTAAAGTCATGTTTAAATGAATTAACCCATAACGGAAGATGGAATTTTGACCTTGAAGATTGTGATAATATTCTTAAAGTGGTTTCAAATAAAAACCTTAAATCTAAAATAATTAGCGCTCTAACGGTCAATGGTTTTTACTGCGAAGAGCTCAATGATTAACGGATAAACAACTTATATAAAACGTTCAGCAGAAAAACACCTCTGACACACCATGACACCACCGAAAATAACTTTGCAACACAGTAAAACGAAAAAATAAATAATTATGAAAAATGCAATCAATTGGTTTGAAATCCCAGTTACCGATTTCAACAGGGCAAAGAAGTTTTATTCTACTCTTATGGGAAATGACCTGACAGATTATGAAATGCCAGACGGACAATATGCAGTATTTCCATACGACCCTGAAAACAATGGTATTAGTGGGGGAATAATAAAAATGAAAGATTTAATTCCTTCACAAAACGGTGTTACCATTTACTTAAACGGAGGAGAAGACCTTAATGGTCAATTAGCAAAAGTTGAACCTGCTGGAGGAACAGTAATCATTCCCAAAACCGCAATTGGAGAAAATGGCTTTTTTGCTCAATTTATTGATACTGAAGGAAACCGAATCGCTCTTCACTCAATGTCTTAGTGAATTTAAACCCTATTAAAGGTAAGAAAGTGCATACTATAATGTTTGCACTTTTTTATTTGCGCTTACCCGCAAAAAATGTCTTCATTAATTCAGAGCAGTCTGCCTCCATAACACCAGATACAATTTTCGTTTTTGGGTGGTATAAGTCCCCTTTTAAAGAAGCACCTCGCTTTTCATCAAAAGCACCAAAAACAACCTTGTCTACCTGCGACCAATACAACGCACCTCCACACATTACACAAGGTTCAAGAGTAACATACAGTGTACAGCCCTTTAGATATTTACCTCCCAAAAAATCTGCTGCTGCCGTTATTGCTTGCATTTCTGCATGTGCAGTAACATCTGTTAATTTCTCTGTGAGGTTATGTGCTCGTGCAATTATTCTTTCATTTGCAACCACTACTGCCCCCACAGGAATTTCATCTTGCTCAAAAGCTTTTTGCGCTTCCAAAAGCGCTTGTTTCATAAAATATTCGTCGTTATATGGGGTAATCATACTTCGAAAGTAGCAATTTCATTTGCTAACATCACAGAAATCGTATTTTTGAAATTATGAGTTTGTTTCCACCCCATTTACAAAAAGGCGATACCATCGCAATTGTAGCTCCTGCCAAAGCGATTGAAAAACACCTAATTGAAAAAGCCGTTTCTTTTTTTGAAGAACAAGGGTTTCGTGTTATTGTTGGTGAGAACTGTTTGAAACAGCATCATTATTTTTCTGGAACCATTTTGGAGCGACTTTCAGATTTCCAGCACGCTTTAGATGACCCATCAGTAAAAGCTATTATCTGTGCTCGCGGAGGGTATGGGTGCGTCCAACTCGTTGATAGAATTCAATGGGCTTCACAATTACGTGAACCAAAATGGATCGTTGGGTTTAGTGATGTCACTGTTTTTCACCAGCGCTCGCTTTTAATGGGAATTCCAGCAATTCACGGAAGTATGCCTTTAAATTTTGAAGATAATACAACTCTTGCTCTTCGAACTCTTGTAAAAGCGTTAAATGGCACTAACTATAGCATCAAAGCAAATCATGATCCATCCAACAAACTAGGCATCGCAACAGGAAAACTTGTTGGAGGAAACTTGTCAATTCTTTATAGTTTATTAGGAACTGATGATCAGATTAGTTATTCAGGAACCATTCTATTTATTGAAGACCTTTCCGAACAAATTTATCACTTAGACCGTATCTTTCATGCGTTTGAAAAGGCAGGTGTTCTCGATAGAATAAAAGGCCTTATCGTTGGGGGAATGACTGATTTGAAAGATACTGCTGTTCCTTTTGGAATGAGTTATGAGGAGGTTATTCTCTCCCATTTTGAATATCGTCGTATTCCAATTGGTTTTGGTTTTCCTGCTGGGCACATTGCCGATAATCAAGCGCTAATCCTCGGCAAAGATGTGATGCTCACGATAGAAAAAAGTGGTTCTACCCTAAAATATTTATAGACTCTACCTGTGGGCTTTTATAAATGCCGTAGGGTCAATATACCCGTTGGTATTTCTACTATAACCACCGCCTATAGGCATTCCGATTACGTCTCTCATTTCAAAATGAAGATGTGCGAGATATTGTCCGTGTGCATTACCAATTGTTCCAATCTGATCTCCTCTATTCACCCACCTATTTTCACAAATGAGTATTGTATCACAATGTGCATATAGCGACTCAACCTTAATTCCATTAGATAAAAAATGGCTTATTCGAATTACGTTTCCCCAACCACCATGTTCATCTTTTGCAATAGTTACAAAACCATTAGCAACAGCGTAAATTGGATCTCCAAGATCACTGTTACCTCCACCAAGACCATTCCAGTCATCACCTAAATGAGCATTTTTCCCAAAACCCTGAGCGTTATAGTAACCCTTCGCGTTCGGTTTGCCCACGGGAAAATCAAAGTGATCTGCAATATGCTCATTTTTAACCCGTAAGGTGTCCATGACCAAACTAGTCGCTTGAATACTTGAAGTGGTATAACTATCCGAAGAATTAGTACAAGCCAATAAGATCAGACTTATTAAAAAAATGATTGTTTTCATATAAACACAATGTCCTTATTCCGAAAAATAACAACGAAAAAAACAGTCATAAGCCAAGAAATTAAAATTATTCTTAATAAATCACAAAGCGACGCTTAACACTTTGTCCACCCTTGGTAATAAGTGCAACATATGTTCCTTTTCCAAGTTCTTCTATTAACTTTCCATTCTCAGAAATTTCCCAAGTGCCAACATATGTACCTTTCATGCTTACAATTTGACACATCGCGCCTTTAGGAGCAGTAATTGTTATTAAATCCGGAGAAGGGTTTGGAGAAATGCTCACATCCGTTAGAGCCAATTCTCTTTGATTACTAACTTTTATAATTTCGTTTTCTTCAACTTGACTAAATACAGAAAACCCAATTAACGCAAATAGCATTATAATGTACTTTTTCATATTATTAGAGATTAACAGTTCGTTACCCTATAACGAAAATTAGCGCGTTTGTTACGAGGCTTTAACTTGAGGAAAAAACTAAGCTGTTAATAAACAGTTTTTTACACTTCAATAAAAATTGAGATCAATCCAATAGGCTATAATTATCTGTCATTTATAATTTAAACTCAATCTAAATAAAGGCGAATCGAAGATCGTTCTTGATGAACTGTTAAATTTGTACAAGAAAATTATATACGATTTAATCATAAAAAATTAGTAAATCAGCTATTATGAAGTCTTCAATCGCACGTAAAGTGGCAATGGCACTTTCCGCATTCTTCTTGATGTTCTTCTTACTTCAACACTTTGCAATTAACATTACTGCAGTGTTCAGTCCGGAAACATTCAATGACATTTCGTACTTTATGGGAACAAACCCCGTAGTTCAGTACGCTCTTCAACCCGTTCTACTTTTCGGTGTGATCTTTCACTTCGTGATGGGTTTCATTTTAGAGTTAAAAAACAAAAGTGCGCGAGGCGGAGTGAAGTACGTTAAATATGCTGGAGGAGCCAATGCGAGCTGGATGAGCCGAAACATGATTTGGTCTGGTCTTGCAATCCTAGGATTCATGATATTTCACTTTAATGATTTTTGGATTCCAGAAATCGTTGATAAGTTCGTTGAAGGAAACTCTCAAGAGGGAAAAGACTACTATCACCATGTAGTTACAATGTTTGAAAACCCGATTCGAGTTGGTGTCTATGCTCTATCATTTGTATTCTTAGCGCTTCACTTATTACACGGGTTTAATTCTGCTTTTCAATCCGCAGGTGCGAATAACAAATTCACCAGAGGTGGGCTTCAGAAGTTCGGGACTATTTATGCAATTTCAATTCCTCTAGGGTTCATTTTTATTGCTGTTTACCTTCACCTAGCTCACGCAGGAGCTCATTAGAAACAGAAAATATTCGAAGATATGTCAGTATTAGATTCTAAAATACCAGAAGGTCCATTAAAGGATAAGTGGACTAAACATAAAAACACCATCAACCTTGTTAACCCTGCGAACAAGCGTCTTATCGACGTAATTGTTGTAGGGACAGGTCTTGCTGGAGGTTCTGCCTCTGCTTCACTTGCAGAAATGGGGTACAATGTAAAAGCTTTTTGTTTCCAAGATTCACCCCGTAGAGCGCACTCTATTGCTGCTCAAGGAGGAATCAACGCTGCAAAAAACTATCAAAACGATGGTGATTCTACTTACCGTTTGTTTTATGATACAGTAAAAGGCGGTGATTATCGTTCAAGAGAAGCGAATGTTTATCGTTTGGCAGAAGTATCGGCAAATATTATTGATCAATGTGTTGCACAAGGAGTTCCTTTTGCCCGAGATTATGGTGGCTTATTAGATAATCGTTCATTTGGAGGGGTGCTTGTATCAAGAACCTTCTACGCAAAAGGGCAAACAGGACAACAACTGTTGTTAGGAGCTTATTCTGCTATGAACCGCCAGATTGGTAAAGGAAAAATTAAAATGTATAACCGTCATGAGATGTTAGAACTTGTGAAGGTAGACGGTAAAGCAAGAGGGATTATTGCTCGCAACCTTATAACGGGAGCGGTTGAGCGTCACTCTGCTCATGCAGTTGTAATTGCATCAGGAGGGTATGGAAACGTATTCTTCTTATCTACAAATGCAATGGGGTCGAATGTAACTGCAGCATGGAGAGCTCACAAAAAAGGTGCTTACTTTGCCAACCCTTGTTACACTCAAATTCACCCAACTTGTATTCCTCGATCTGGAGATTACCAATCAAAATTAACCTTGATGTCTGAATCTTTACGAAATGATGGACGTATTTGGGTTCCTAAAAACAAGGAGGACGTAATGGCAATTCGTGAAGGTCGTAAAAAGCCAACGGACTTATCAGCAGACGAAAGAGACTATTACCTAGAGCGCAGATATCCTGCATTTGGAAATTTGGTTCCGCGTGACGTTGCTTCTCGTGCGGCAAAAGAACGTTGTGATGCTGGTTACGGTGTTAACGAAACAGGAGAAGCTGTCTACCTAGACTTCGCTTCGGCATTTCAACGCTATGGAAAAGAAAAAGCCTTAATCCTTGGTGAACCGAATCCTTCAGAAGATCGTATTCTTGAATTAGGTCGTAAGGTTGTTGAAGATAAGTATGGAAATTTATTTCAAATGTATGAGAAGATTACAGATGATAATCCATATAAAACACCTATGAAAATTTACCCCGCTGTTCACTATACAATGGGGGGTATTTGGGTTGATTACAACTTAATGACATCCATACCTGGGTGCTATGCGGCAGGCGAGGCAAACTTCTCTGATCACGGAGCTAATAGACTGGGGGCATCTGCTTTAATGCAAGGGCTGGCAGATGGGTATTTCGTTTTGCCTTATACAATTGGAGACTATTTGTCTAATGACATCCGAACAGGGGAAATTCCAATAACAAGCCCTGAGTTCGACGAAGCAGAAAAATCCGTAAACGACCGAATTAACTCATTCGTAAATAATAAAGGAAGTAAGTCTGTAGACCACTTTCACAAACGTTTAGGAAAGGTAATGTGGAACAACGTTGGTATGGCCCGCAATGAACAAGGTTTGAAAGAAGCTATTGTTGAAATTCAAAAAATCCGTGAAGAGTTCAAAAAAGACGTATTTATTCCTGGATCTGCCAATGAACTAAACCCTGAGTTGGAAAAAGCCTTGCGAGTTGAAGACTTCTTAGAATTAGGAGAGTTATTCGCACAAGATGCATTATTACGTACTGAATCATGTGGTGGTCACTTTAGAGATGAGTCTGTTGAAGAAGATGGACCTCAAAAGGGGGAAGCAAAACGTGATGATGAAAACTTCGCGTATGTAGCTGCTTGGGAATGGACAGGCAATCCAAGCGAGCCCAAACTTCACAAAGAGCAATTAACATTTAACGACATTGAACTTAAACAACGTTCATACAAATAATTCAGCGGCATGAAACTTACACTTAAAATTTGGAGACAGAAAAGCGCTAACGATAAAGGCAAGATCCAAACTTATCCTATTGATAATGTGTCTGAACACATGTCATTCCTAGAAATGATGGATGTTTTAAACGAACAACTTGTTTCTGAAGGAAAAGAACCTATTGCTTTTGATCATGATTGTAGAGAGGGGATTTGTGGAATGTGTTCCATGCACATTAACGGAGAGCCTCATGGGCCAGATCGCGGAGTTACAACGTGTCAATTGCACATGCGTAAATTTAAAGATGGTGACACGATTTACATTGAACCATTTAGAGCAAAAGGATTTCCTGTAATAAAAGATTTAGTAGTAGATAGAGGTTCTTTTGATCGTATTCAACATGTTGGTGGATTCATCTCCGTAAACACTTCTGGAAACACTCAGGACGCAAATGCTATTCCCATTCCGAAAGCAGATGCTGATACGGCATTTGATGCAGCAACTTGTATTGGTTGTGGTGCCTGTGTTGCAGCATGTAAGAATGCTTCAGCAATGCTTTTCGTTTCTGCAAAAGTTTCGCAATTTTCATTATTGCCTCAAGGTAAGGTTGAAGCAAAACGTCGTGTATTAAACATGGTAGAGCAAATGGATAAAGAAGGGTTTGGAAATTGTACAAACACAGGTGCTTGCTCTATTGAATGTCCTAAAGAAATTTCTTTAGAAAACATAGCTAGAATGAATCGTGAATATTTTAAAGCTAGTCTTTCTTCGAAAGCATAGCTTGATTTTATATTAAATATAATACCATTTAAATAGTCCTCTGATACATCAGAGGACTTTTTTATACCATTTTAATAAGCATGTTTTCTAATATTGGTCTAATGTAGTATCTTAGCCCCTCAATAATTTATATTCATATGAAAAAAATACTACTTTCTTTAGCCGTGATTGCATTAGGCTTCTCTGCGCAATCACAAGTAATAGTTGCTGGAATTGCTCCCGCAAATATTGTTGGCAATTATGACTTTACCTGGGCTGATCCTGCTGGAGGCGATTGGTCAACTCCTGATTTCCTAATACCTGGAACGTTTGTAAAAGACACCCTTGTTCTAGTTGAAGATGGAACACCAGGAACAAATCCACAAGGAAATCCAATTTCACAAGAAGGATGTAGCCCACTTACAAATGGAACTGACGTTAATGGTAAAATTGCTGTTATATATCGTAACACATGTGAATTCGGTACAAAAGCCTTAAACGCGCAAAATGCAGGAGCAGTTGGTGTAATTATTTTGAACCGTGACCCTGAAGTTATTGAAATGGGTGGTGGTGCAGATGGTGCATCTGTAACAATTCCTGTTGTTATGCTAAACAGTAATGACGGTTTGACATTGACAACTGAAATGCTTAATGGACCTGTTTGTATGTTTCTAGGAAACAAAACAGGTATTTACGATGATGATGCTGGTATTACTAAAGGTGCTGCATTGATTTCTAAAAACACTGGTGTTCCTTCTCAGCTAGCCTTTGATGCTGCTTCATTCAACTTTGATATCGGTGCACGTGTTTACAATTATGGTCAAAATGATCAATCAAACATGACATTGAATGCTTCTATTGAAGGTCCTTCTGGAAACGTTTATGACGAAACGGTAACATTAACACCTGTTCCTTCTGGAGACAGTGTTGATACCGACCCTTCTGCTGCTTTAAACTTCCCACAGTTTTCTTTAGCTTCTTACCCTGATGGTATCTATACATTAACATATACATTGTTGCTTGACGGTGTTGCTGATGAGTACGATTCTGATAACGTTATCACTGCTGCATTTGCTGTTCAAGATTCTGTGTACGCTTTTGCTTCACTAGACTCAACTGGACTACCAACACAAAATAACGGATTCCGTCCAAGTACAAACACATCAACATTCTCTGAATGTATCGTATTTGATAACCCAAATGGTGGTCTATTACAAGTTGATGGTTTATACTTCCACGCATTAGGAAGCAATGTTGACCTTTCTGGTGAAGAGATTGCTCTTTATGTTTACGAGTGGCAAGATGTTTTTACAGATCTTAACGATGCTGCACTTGCTTTCAACGCGTTAAACCCAGTTGGAAACGGTTATTACTACTACCCTTCAGATCTTCAAGGAGAAACTGTTTACGGAGCGTTAAACTCTCCTGTAGCATTAACAGATAACCAACGTTACTTATTCTGTGCACAAACAGTTAATTTAGAAGTATACCTTGGATTTGACAACTCTATTGGATATGATTGGAACTATGGTTACTATGCGCAGCCATTAGGTCCTATTGAAAACGATGGTAGTTACTTTGCTACTGGTTTTGGTGCTGATATAATTTCGTCTGTTGCGGCAAAAGTTTCTAACAATACCGTTGGTATTGAAACTATTGGCACTATTAACGGATCTGCTTACCCTAACCCAGCGAATGACAAAGTGAACATTTCTTTGCAAACAACTGAAGCAGGAAACTTGGTTGTTTCTGATCTTGCTGGAAAAACAGTTCTTAATTCAACTGTTTCTTTTGCAAACGGAGCAACTTCTGTAAACATTGACACTTTAGAGCCAGGTGTTTACATCTTTAACATTACATTAGAAAGTGGTATTACTTCTACATTCAATGTTGTGAAAAAATAAGAATACATTTTTATACGAAAAAGGGCGGCTATTATGGCCGCCCTTTTTTGTTAACCTTTCTACAAGTTAAAAGTTTAACGATACACCAAATGTAAGTGGATAAACAGCAACCGTTTTATCATTTTCAAAAAGTGAAGTCAAACTATAGTTAGCAAATACTCCAAAACTTCCATATCCCATTCGAACTGCTGCATCTAATTTGAACGGATTTAAATTATATGCTCCTCTTTCCTTCTGTTTAAACTTATCTCCATTTACTTCTCCTTCTCGCTTAATTTTAGAGGTAAGCTTTACTCCTGCAACAACACCAGCAGCTAAATAAAAGCTTCGATCATCATCCGCACTCGTATTAAACTCAAGCAAAAGTGGAATGGTTAAATAAGAAGCCTTTAATTTATTCTTCGAATAGATGTTTACAGAGTCTACAAAGGCAAATATAGAGTCAGGTGAACTAGATACTACATAATTATTTTTAAAGGCAAGAGAGGTGAAATTAAAGCCTAAACCTGTCGTTAATCCAACATATGGTGTTCCAAAGTTAAACTTGTGCTCCATGATGTTAATATTCCAAACATTTGAACTAGCAGGGTCATTCTCCCAGTATGGGTTATTATCAAAGTTAGTCTGAAATTCATCATTCATCATTAACCCAAAACCAAAATCAACCCCCGCCCAGTGCGCGTCACTCGTTTTTCGTTTCTCGCACTTATCATTAGAATCTTTAGAGTCATCAACCTCTACAGGGTTTCCATCTTCATCTGTTACCTCCATACCACCATTTGCATTCTCTATGATCAGAATTGTAGTATTTCCTAATTTAACTCGGGTAGTGTCCGCTGCTTCCTCTTGCGCTAAGATTGGTAATGTTAAAAGTCCAATTGCTAGTGTTAAGTATATTTTTTTCATTCCGTTGTTTTTCTATAAGACTTGGAGTTTGAAGAAAAGTTACAAAACCATACGATTTAATTTCCAGATAAACGTCTACATCCTTTTTAGTTAAAGGTTTCAACTCATAAAAAAACTTAATCTTCAGACGAAGTCCAATCTTCCATGAAACTATCTATACTTCTACGATCCTTCTTTGAGGGCTTCCCAGAACCGTTATCTCTATAAACACTTTGCGCAGCATTATAGCGTTTTAGCTTCTCTATTTCCTCTGCAGGAGTAATATCAATAATATAATTCTTTACAAGTTTTGCCCCTACCCGATTGTTTAATAGTTGTATAACGCGATATGTAAACTTAGAAGTGTGTTTAATGATCTGTATTTCATCACCCAACTTAACCTCTTTAGCAGGTTTAACATTCATCATGTTCAAACGAACCTTGCCTTTATCAATAGCCTGGGCAGCCTGTGACCTCGTTTTTGCTAAACGTACACTCCATACATACTTATCCAATCGCGTACTCATCTCTTACTTTTTTTGTTAACGATTTTACAACTAAATCATATGAGTGATCAATTAGCTCTAACAGCAATTCTCTTGAAACATCAGAATTTATTGTTACAGTATTCCAATGTTTCTTGTTCATATGAAACCCAGCATTAACTCCATTAAACGTTTCACGAAGCTCTATAGACCTCTCTGGATCGCACTTTAGATTAACCGTTTCAAAGAGATCCACTTTAGTCAATGCAAACATTTTACCAGCCACCTTAAACACAAGAGTCGTTTCATCAAACGGAAACGACTCTGTAGTGGCATTTTTGGATAAACAGTATGTTCTGTATTCCTCTATGTTCATTTTTTAATGTATTCCTGGCGCATCTTTATGGCGGCCAAGATTACGAAGCATTCTGCCATGCTCAATTATTGCCGCGGCAAATGTTTCATATGAATAATACGGTAAATTATATTCGAACGCCGTGTCTCTAACAATATCCGCAATTTTTGGATAGTGTACATGACAAATATTTGGAAACAAATGATGTTCCACCTGATAATTTAAACCACCTACATACCAAGAAAACAATCGAGACTTAGGTGCGAAATTAGCCGTATTCATTAGTTGGTTTACAGCCCAATCCAATTCAATATTTCCAGAAGTGTCCGGTTTTTGAAAATCAGAAGACGGCACAACATGTGCTGGTTGGAAAATTGCCGCAAGAGTGAGGCCTGCAATAAAATTCATAAGGAAGAAACATAATAACGTTCCCCACCAAGGCAACGCACTAAAAATCAATGGTAATACTAAAAACACACCTAAGTAAACAACCTTACTAACAATAATTATAGACAACAAACCTGCTGGAGAAATTCCCTGTGTTTCTATCAAACCTCTTTTTTTGTAACGAGAAAATTGAGCATAATCCTTAGAAAAAGTCCACATCAATGTCATCATTCCATATAAAAACCAAGCATAGATATGTTGGAATCTATGTCCTTTTAATAACTTCTGGTTTGGAGAAAAGCGCATTAAAACACCAATGTCAATATCTTCATCCATTCCTTCTACATTTGTATAAGTGTGATGCAGTACATTGTGCTGAATTTTCCAATTCGTATCACTTCCCCCTACGAGGTTGATTAATTTTCCTAGAACTCTATTAACTGTTTTATTTTTTGAATATGCTCCATGATTCGCATCATGCATAATAGACAGCCCTATTCCTGCCATACCAAACCCCATAAAAATCCACATTAACACAATCAAACTTGTAGCGTTCAATACTGTTAAAATCAAAATAAAAGGAACGATATATAGTGACAGCATAAATACCGTCTTTAGCACCATATTTGTATTTGCGTAGCGCGAAACATTGTTTTCTTTAAAATAAGCATTTACTCGCTTCCGCAGAACTTTGTAAAAGTCTCCGGCATCTGTTTTATTAAATTTAACTGATGATAATTCCATGTAATTTATCTTTTAAGAAGTTACAAAGGTAGTTCGTTTTGCTCTGTTATCCGAAATATTGGAGTCATATTCGACGAATGAATATATTTTGCAGTCCTATATTGTCTATTTTTGTTCAAGCGACAAAGTGATTATAGCATGGAAAATGACCTTAAGAATCTATATTGTGAAAATCTATTTACCCGTACACGCTTCTTAACTCGTACAATAAGTGTTGGTTCAACCAATTTCGGCGGTAACGCTCCTATTCGGGTTCAATCAATGACAACAACCGACACAATGGATACTGAAGCGTCTGTAGAGGAGTCAATCCGAATGATAGATGCTGGTTGCGAACTAGTTAGACTTACAGCTCCAAGCAAAAAAGATGCAGAAAACCTTAGAAACATTCGAAGTTCTTTACATCAGAAAGGTTACACTACACCGTTGGTTGCAGATATACATTTTACACCGAACGCAGCAGAAATAGCCGCAACAATAGTAGAAAAAGTAAGGGTCAATCCAGGCAATTATGCTGATAAAAAAAGGTTCGAAGAAATCACTTATACTGATGCTACATACGCAGATGAACTTTCAAGAATAGAGCAAAAATTCACACCGCTGGTACTTCTTTGCAAAGAAAATGGCACCGCTATGCGAATAGGAACAAACCATGGATCCCTCTCTGACCGCATTTTAAGTCGTTACGGAGACACGCCCGAAGGTATGGTGGAATCTGCTATGGAATTTTTACGAATTTGTAGAAAACATAATTATCATCAACTCGTTCTATCGATGAAAGCTAGTAACACCTTAGTCATGGTGCAAGCTTATCGTCTTCTTGTGGCCACAATGCGTTCATCAGGAATGGACTATCCTTTGCACCTAGGTGTAACAGAAGCTGGAGATGGTGAAGATGGAAGAATAAAATCTGCTGTAGGCATTGGAGCATTACTTGAAGACGGATTGGGAGATACAATTCGTGTTTCTTTAACGGAAGACCCCGAAAAAGAAATGCCCGTTGCTCAAAAATTAATTGAGAAATATACTATCGATAATAGCATTTTTGACCTAGGATTTATTAAAAACGAAATAAACTATGATCCTTTTAGTCATGAAAGATCCAAAACAACTTCTGTTGGCATTATAGGAGGTTCAAATACGCCTGTTGTCTTTGCCGATTTAAGTGAACATTCCAATATTAAACCCTCCCATCTATTCGGTTTTGGTTATTCCTATTCTGTTCCACTAGATAAATGGAACATCTCAGATTCTGCGGCAGATATAGTCTATATTGGAAGCCAAAAGCTAAACTTCCAAACTCCCGGCACTTTAAAAGTACTATCTGACTACAAAGTTTGGAAAGAATTATATTCCGAAACTCCAGGGCATTTCCCACTTGTTTCAAAATCTCAATTATCCAACTTATCTGTTGAAGACATTCTTTTTATTGAACACGATGCAGAAAACTTTGATGTAGAATACCTTAAAAAACACCCGCTAGCTGTTATAATCCTAATCAGCAAACATAGTAACACCTCACAACTGTTTCGCAATATGCGGTTGATTTTTACGAAAAACGGTGTTTTTAACCCTGTAATACTGTCTTCGACAGTACTAAATAAAGATCCAGAACGTTTCCAGCTTTGGACCTCTTCCGATCTTGGGGCTTCCTTGATCGATGGTTTCGGTGATGGGATTTGGTTAAAAGGGAATCAACCCTCCCAATTAATTAATTCTACCTCTTTTGGCATCTTACAAGCTACTCGTCTCAGAATATCTAAAACAGAATACATATCATGCCCTTCCTGCGGAAGAACACTTTTTGACCTACAAGAAACAACGGCGAAAATTCGTGCTAAAACAGAACACCTGAAAGGTTTGAAAGTTGGAATTATGGGCTGTATTGTAAACGGTCCTGGAGAGATGGCCGATGCTGATTATGGATATGTTGGTACCCGACCTGGAAAAATTCATTTATATAAAGAAAAGGTAGTTGTTAGAAAAAATGTCGACGAACAAGAAGCTGTTGATGCATTAATTGATTTAATCAAGGAAAACGGTGATTGGGTCGAACCCAACGCCTAAAAAACCACATTATTTCACGTGAAACATCATAACCCACTCACTAACAAGTGCTTACCTTCTTAACCAACTAGTTTTATTTATCAAAAAAAACATGCTTCAGATTTAACGATCAACCCACCCCCTATGTGATTCTATGCCAAAAACACTAAACCGCTCTTAAATCGCCTTAAAACACAAAAACAACACAACAAAACCATCACAACTGACCAAAACCGAGCTTTATCTAAAAACTTCATCTCAACAAGTACAGAAATAACAAACAAACTTATTAAGTCCTCCTACTCAACCAACATGAAATATTGTTTTCAGCTTACCAAGCACCTTTAATTCTACGGTCATTACTTCTATCCTCTCTAGCACTTTAACATCATTAGCTTAATCTATAACTGAATAAAAAAATCACACTGACCAACCCGACAAATCGAAAATAACTTCTGTACACATTCTACAACATAACGACGCCTATACAATTCAACTAACAAAGAAGTTAGCAACAACGAAAACGTTTGTTATTCCGCAAGGACTATAAAAATTAATCACACTTTTGAATTCATATCGAACAGCACTAATTATTACAATTTGTCATAGCTATTCTTTCGAACAACACGACAAAGTTCCATTATCCTATTTTATTAAACAATAGGTCCTGTTTATGTTAACATAAACAGGACCTATTATAGTGCTTTATGAATAAACAATTAAGTGACTTACAGGAAATCCACCATTTATACTTACTGAATAGATATATTCAATCCATTCACAGACAACCTATTTATGTAACACAACAACAACAAGGGGTAACGTGTATTATACAGAAGGAATTTCCAATGCCTATCCAAACCGTCCAGACATAAAGAAACTAACCATTATTTTTTATTCTTAATCCTAACTCCAATAAATTTTATTATCGGCCTAGATATACGAGCAACACGGAAACATCGCTAGGGGAAACTCCGCTAACCCTCGATGCCTGACCTATAGTCACAGGTCTCAAGTTAGATAATTTCTCTTTTGCCTCAGAACTAAGGCTGCCAAGCTTATTATAATCTATATCCTTTGGAATAGCAACCGTTTCTAACCGATTCATCTTTTGCGCTACACCTTCCTCTCGAGAGATGTATCCATCATACTTCAATTGAATTTCGGTCTGAAAAACAACATCCTCATGCTCACTTAACAACCTTTTTGCCAAAACAGAAGAATCATCCCCCATGGCCAACACATCCTTCATTGAAATATTAGGCCGAGTAATCAAAGAGCTGAGCTTTACTTGATGCTTAATTAACGAACTACCCCTATCCGCCAGTATTGGGTTCGCACGTTCCGGTGTAACCCCTTCTTTTCTTAAAGATTTTTTCAGAGCTTCAGTTCCACTAATTTTCGCGTCAACTCTTCTCATGTCATCTTGAGAGGCCATACCAATAGTATTAGCTAAAGGCGTTAGCCTTATATCGGCATTATCCTGCCGAAGAAGAATTCTATACTCTGCCCGACTAGTAAACATTCGATATGGTTCTTCCGTACCCTTTGTGATAAGGTCATCTATTAAAACACCAATATAAGCATCGCTTCTAGACAGTATAAACGAGTCCTGTTCCTTCACTAATTTATGTGCATTAATACCAGCCATCAAACCTTGACACGCAGCCTCTTCATATCCAGTAGTACCATTAATTTGCCCAGCGAAAAACAAACCATTTATCAACTTCGTTTCCAGCGTATGTTTTAACTGTGTTGGCGGGAAGTAATCATATTCTATAGCATACCCTGGCCGAAACATTTTCGCATTTTCAAAACCGGGTATAGACCTCATCGCTTTTATCTGAACTTCCTCAGGTAACGAAGTACTGAATCCATTAACATAAATTTCCACTGTGTTCCAACCTTCAGGTTCAACAAAAATTTGATGGCGTTCCCTATCTGCAAACCTATTAATCTTATCCTCTATACTCGGACAATATCGAGGGCCTGAACTTTTAATAGCACCATTAAACATTGGAGACCGATCAAAACCCTCTCTTAGTAAATCATGCGTATTAGTGCTAGTATAAGTAATATGACATGCACGTTGTTTGCTCAACGCTTTTGTATTAGTATAACTAAACTTCGAAGGAACATCGTCACCGGGCTGTTCCTCCATCTTAGAATAATCTAAAGACCTACCATCGACCCTTGGAGGAGTACCGGTTTTCATTCTTCCAGATTCAAAGCCTAAACCAATCAACTCTTCGGTTATACCAGTAGACGCTCCCTCACCCGCTCTTCCACCTCCAAACTGCTTTTCACCTAAATGAATCAACCCATTTAGAAATGTGCCATTAGTTAAAACGACACTCTTCGCCTTTATCTCAAGTCCAATAGATGTTTTAACACCCGCAACCCTATCACCCTCAACAATAAGCCCTGTGCACATATCTTGCCAAAAATCCACTCCTGGGTTTCTCTCCAACAACAACCTCCACTCTTCAGCAAAGCGCATTCTGTCATTTTGCGTTCTAGGAGACCACATAGCTGGGCCTTTCGACATATTTAACATTCGAAACTGAATGGCACTCAGATCGCTTACAACCCCAGAACCACCACCCAAAGCATCTATCTCCCTTACAATTTGCCCCTTTGCAACACCGCCCATAGCCGGGTTACAACTCATTTGAGCAATTGTATTCATGTTCATAGTAATAAGGAGTACTGAACTCCCCATTTTTGCCGCAGCATTTGCCGCCTCACAGCCAGCATGCCCAGCCCCAACTACAACAACATCATAATTCTTCAACATAACTTAACGTTTCACGTGAAACAAAAATAACACCTTTTAAAACAATAGTCACGTTTCACGTGAAACAATCAAACTCAAAGCAACACCCTCTTTCTCCCTCATAACACCAGCCTGTTCCTTTGTTTTGTCTCCATAGCCAATCAAATGTAAAACCCCATGAGCAACCACTCGGTTCAGTTCCACGTGAAACATCTCACCCAGCAACCCCGCATTCTCTCGTACTCGATCCACAGAAACAAACAAGTCGCCTGACACCACCCTGTCCTCACAATAATCAAACGTTATTATGTCCGTATAATAATCGTGATTTAAATGTTTAACGTTCATATCCAGCAAATAATTATCCGAACAAAAAACCACAGTTAAGTCACCCAACACCCTGTCCTCCATATCACACAACTCCGAAAGCCATGAAACAAAAAATTCCGGACCAACGTCCAGAACCTCTGTATCTTCATAAAAAACCTCTACCACTATTTCTTCGAAAAATAAATATTAACATTTCTACCCTTGTCTTCAAACTCCACAGCCTCTGCTAGAGATCTCATTAAAAAAATACCTCTTCCGTTTTCCTTCTCCACGTTCTCCGGTGCCGTTGGATCTGGCAACCCTTTGTAATCAAAACCTTTACCATAATCCTTTACACTAAAACAAAAATCTGTTTCTTTGTCCCCCACAAAAAGATCAACCTTTAAATCTCCGTTCATTTCATTGCCATGCTGAATAGCATTATTAACAGCCTCTGTTACCGCAATCAAAACGTTTCCATAGTAATCCTCTTTAACACTAAGCTTTTCACACACCTCGTCTATTAACACCTCAACTCGGCCTATAGAATCAAAATCCGACGGGATAGACAAGCTATCAACAACAGTATACCCTTCCTTCATACAACAGTTTAATATTACATACGATTAAAATACTCGTTCGCCCTATCCTTATAGTACTTTCTATAAGCAGGATCAACCGAACGCAGCAATTCAATCTGCTTTAGTTTTTCCTTGTTATACTCATTAAAACGAATTAGGTTACCATTATTCTCGTTTTTTCCTTCTTTAGACTCCCTCTTCTCATCATAACCTCTTTCCATAATAGCCTTTTCACTTTCCAACAAACGTGTTAATATCTCTTGTTGCCTTTTAATTAGATTATTATTCAGCCTCTTATTTACCAAATCCTTTTCCTGTTTTTCTAACTCATCTATCAAAGGGTTTAATCGGTTTCCTTCTCCCTTACCACTTTTATTTAATTCATTCTTCAATTGTTCAAGTCGTTTTCTTATTGCAGATTGCTCTGCTGCCATCTTTGCAATTTGCTTATTTCCAAGTCCCATACCTCCTTCACCACCAGGTTTACCGCCCGGTTTGCTGCCTGGTTTATCACCTGGCTTGCTGCCACCAGCATTAGAGCCCTTCTTTAATGCATCTAATTGCTTCTTTAACATTTGCTTCATGTCCTGTGACGACATTTTACCAGCTCCTGGCTTTGGAGAACCATTACCACCAGGCTTATTACAACTACCTGACCCAGGCTTAGAGTCCTTCATTTTTTGCTGCATATCCTGCAGACTTTCATTTAACATCAGAGCCAAATTATTATACGAGGTCATAACATATTGCTGTCTCACCGCTAAATTTCCCTTTCGATTATCTCGCCTAGCATTTGCACCAAAGAACTCATCCAAATCCTCAAGTGCCAACTTATGGTTCGCTTCAATTGTATTTAATTCTTTATCTATAAATGACGCTATTTTAGGTTGTCTCTCGGCCAATGCATACAAACTATCACGAACATTTCTAGTATCATTAACAATACGCCTCTGATTACGCCTATGTGCCTTGAACGCAGGATTGTCTTCTTTAGTCTTCTTTAGACTATTCATAACATCCTCTTGATCCAAGCTTAAACTGACCAAACTCTCTAAAACATTTCGCAACATATCCATATCCTCACCCTGCTGTTCCTGATTAGCCTGCTGTTGCTGCATATCAAGATTTTCCGCCATTTGCTTCATTTTCTCCGACGCACTCTTCTGTGACCCGCTAGCTTTCTTTCCTTTGTTCTTATCCAGTTGTTCACTAGACTCTTTTAAGTCCTCACTAATTTCTTTACTTTGTTCCTCTTGACCTTTCAAATCCATCGGGTCATTCAACTGATTATTCAATTCATCCAACTCCTCTAATTCCTTTTTTAAATCCTCAAATCTTTCATTTATATCATTCTGCTTTTCTTTATCAGATTCATCAATGTTCTTTTCATTTTCCGTTTTCTCCCTTAATTCCTCTTGATCCTTCGACAACTCCTTTAGCTCTTCTTCTATATCATCAATCTTCTCATTAACCTGAAGTCTCTTTAACATCTCCAGGCTTCTATCCAATTGCTTCTTCATATCCTCAGACGACATTTCCAACTCATCCATTTTCTCCTGTATTCCCTCTTCGTCATTTTGCTTCAACAAATCCTCTAATTGGTCTAACAAATCCTTAAGCTCATCATCCATTAACTCTTCTAACAACTTATCTATAAGTTCTTGTTGATCCATAATCTCTTTCTCAATTTCAGAAAGTTGATTTTTTTCTTCCAAAGAGTTTTGCATTTCTTCTTGAATACTTTCCAGGTTTTCTAGCAGTGACTTATGATCTTCTTTCAATTGACGAACTTGGTTTTCTTTATTCCAATTGGATTGTTTAGAATTTCGCGTCTCCTCTCTAAGCCTCTCAAGGTTCTCCTTAAACTTATCCGCTTGTTTCAACACATTACTTAAATCATCTTTCGTCTTCTCTTGCTCCTCCTCTCTTTTGTCATTTAACTCTTCAAGATTGGGTAGTTTATATAAGAACACTCTACTTCTAACCGTCTTACTACCATTGACTCCGTCATTATCGCCTACAATGAAATAATACTCGATTTTATCCTCTAAAGAAATGTTCTCCCTTCTAAAGTCTACCGCAAAATCAAACGGAGCTTCAGTTCCAAACACATGCCCCGCATTCATCCTAACTACTCTATCACGACCGCTATTTCCGACAATTTTATAGACAAAAACCAAACTAGATAAACCATGATCATCTGAGACCATACCATTAAAAAACCTTCTTCCGTCATTTAGGGAGTCCATAGACTCTTGGACACTAATCGACGGATAGCTATCCTTAATTACATCGATCTTAAACGAAGTAGTATCAAGTATGCCGCTTTCTGTGTTCTCCAAAACTACTCCACCTTCAACATCAGAAAACAAATCACCAACAAAAGAAAATCCCTTTTTATCATATTTTCTTCTCTCATTCCCTAGCCAAAACTCCGTATTTACACTGTTCTTCGTAAGTACGCTCCAGGTGATTTCAGTTCCTTCCGGAACAATCAAATCACTAGCATTCTCGACAACTTCGCTTTCAGTTTTTAAATATTCAGGAAATTTCAATGTCGCCTGCATCTTACCAATCGCTGTCTTAGCAATAACTTCTATATTATATTCTTCGCTCCTATACTCATTCGCCTCAAATTGAACTATCATTCTTTTCCTAACTTGGGCTATTTCCCCAACGAAAGTATTCTTGGTTTTTCTCTTTAATAGTTTTCTACCTTTAGGAGAATTAACATATAGCTTTTCTGGTAAATCATTCCCAGACAATTCCACTTCAAAGCTAAAGTCACTACCTTCAACGACCTTTCTATTATCCCCTAATAATGAAAAGGTAAATGGTGCTTGTAATTCAAATTCTTGTGTAAAATTCAAAACCCTATTTGTTCCTTGCGTGAACAGTGACGGCATAAAAATCAACATGATAAACAGCACACCGAATACCGGTATTAACCACTTTAAATGTTTTCGATTTTCCCCAAGATCTATTGCCTCAGAAAAAGGTAATACACTCATTTTCTCACTTCTCTGTTGAACACTCGCGTTTAACAATTCAAAGTCCGCTGAGTTCTTAGAAATTTGATCATTTAATTGCAGCGTATTTAATAACCTATCAGAAACATCCGGGAAAAACTTGCCTATTACAGCTGAAGCCTGATACCTATCAATCCTTGTTCCGTAAGCCTTTAATTTCAACAAAGGAATAAATATGTAACGTGCCAATATATACCCATTAACACCTATAAAACCAAAAAGCAATATACCTCGAATTAATGAGTTAAATCTACCGAAATACTCTAATCCAACAACGCACAAATATGTAACCAGTAATACTCCTACAAAAAGGAACACCCCTTTTATTATTTGATTCTTGTAATACTTTCTGATAAAAGAATCAATCTGGCCAATTAACCTATCAAATGCACTCATAAAATTTTATTGAATAACTAAAATACAACATATCTTACGTACCTACTTAAAATAAACGTTAACAGACCGTACAATCATAAAACGTTCTTGTTCAACACATACTTTCCTATTAACGCCATTCTCGCTATCTTTGCAGTCAAAATTATATTCTATATGTCAACTAAAGCCGTTCGCGTACGCTTCGCACCATCTCCAACAGGTCCTCTTCATATGGGAGGAGTTCGTACTGCTTTGTACAATTATTTATTTGCAAAAAAACACAATGGAACTTTCATTATTAGAATTGAAGACACCGACCAAACCAGATTTGTTCCGGGTGCTCAAGACTACATAATGGATGCTCTTAACTGGTGTGGTATTTTACCAACAGAGGGACCCGGAATCGGTGGAGAATTTGGTCCATACATTCAGTCTGAGCGTAAAGCGATCTACCGACCCTATGCCGACAGGTTAGTTGCTGAAGACAAGGCGTATATAGCTTTTGATACCGCCGAAGAACTTACCTCTATGCGCGATCAGGCTAAAAAAATGGGTATGCCGAACTGGCAATACAACAGTGTCACCCGTGTAACTATGCAAAATTCATTATCATTATCTAGCGATGAAGTTCAACGCAGAATAGATGCCGGAGATCCATATGTTATTCGCATGAAAATGCCTCGTAACAAAGATATTCGTTTCGAAGATGAAATTCGTGGTTGGGTAGTTGTTAACACCAACAACTTAGATGATAAAGTTTTGTTCAAGTCTGATGGAATGCCAACTTATCACCTTGCTAATATCGTTGATGATCATACCATGGAAATAAGTCATGTAATTCGAGGAGAAGAATGGCTTCCTTCTGCCCCACTCCATGTTATGTTATATGAAGCATTCGGTTGGGACTGTCCGTCTTTCGCACACCTACCACTTCTATTAAAGCCAGATGGAAATGGTAAACTCTCTAAACGCGATGGCGACCGACTTGGTTTTCCAGTATTTCCAACGAACTGGATGACTTCAGAAGGTGAGCTTTTCTCCGGGTATCGTGAGCAAGGATATTTCGCATCTTCGTTTGTTAATATGCTTGCTTTCCTAGGCTGGAATCCTGGCACTACACAAGAAATTTTCACGTTAGAAGAGTTATGTGACTCCTTTTCACTTTCTCGGGTTGCTAAGGCCGGAGCCAAATTTGATCCAGATAAAACAAGATGGTTTCAACAACAATACTTACGGTCAACTCCTGATTCTGTATTAGCCAAATCGCTTTCTCATTTATTAGATGCTAGTTATCCACTAGACCGTTTAACTACAGTTTGTAAATTAATGAAGGAACGAGCTACGTTTGTAAAAGATATATGGACTGAAGGTTCTTTCCTGTTAGAACGTCCTAATTCATACGATGAAAAAACCACTAGAAAAAAATGGAAAGAAAAAGCTCCAAGTTTAATGACAGATTGGTTATCAGAGATGAGCAAAATCAAAGAATTTACTGCCGAAAACATAGAGCTCACATTTAAAGCATTTATTTCTTCTAAAGATATGGGTATTGGTGCGGTTCTACCATTATTTCGTCTTTTAGTCACCGGTAAAGGTATGGGTCCAAGTATGTTTGAAATTTCAGAATTTATTGGAAAAGACGAATGTATGGATCGAATAAAACTTGGAATTGACACCGTTGAGGCAATTAAAGCTAATGCATGAAACATACTATTGAAGTCAATGGAATAAAAGTGTATGCTTTCCATGGTTGTTTACCAGAAGAAGGAAAAATTGGTGGTTACTACGTAGTCGATGTTCATCTAACTACGGATTTTTCCCTTGCCGCTGAACAAGACGACTTATCTCACACAATAGACTATGTCATTGTCAATCAGATTGTAGAGCAAGAAATGGCTATTAAATCAAAATTGATAGAGCATGTTGGTCAAAGAATTATTATGAAATTGCGAAAAAGCTTAGATACTATTGAAAATGTGCGAGTTAAAGTCACTAAAATCTCTCCTCCTATTAACGGAGATGTAGATAACGTTGCAATTATTATTCAGGACTAGATAATCCTTCAATTTTTTATTACATTTGCCCCTAAATAAAGTCAGTTAGACTTTTGGTTCCGTGGCCGAGCGGCTAGGCAGAGGTCTGCAAAACCTCGTACAGCGGTTCGAATCCGCTCGGAACCTCTAGAAAACCCTTCTCTTATCTCAGAGGAGGGTTTTTGATTTTATCCAAAGTGCTTTTCGATTAACTCCAGTATTTTCGCCTCATACAACGGCTTATCAATATAATCATCTAACACTGCATATTTTTTAGACCTCTCTAGGTCTTCTTTTGCTAAAGATGTAGTCAACATACAAATAACTACTGAAGACTTCATAGACTCGTCTAAAACGCTATAATTATCAAGAAATTCAAAGCCATCCATTATAGGCATATTTATATCCAACAGAATCATGTCGGGTTGTGTGCCTTTGACGTTCATTTCTTTTATTATTTCTAATGCCTCCTTACCATTAGAAGCCTCATGAATATGCTTAAATGCTCTAACCTTTCCAACAAGATGTTTATTAAAAAAATTCGTTGTTGGATCATCATCAACAAGTAATAAGTGTTCTAATTGTTTCATCCTAATTTTTTTCTTGGCAAGCTAATTTCATATTTCAGCCCAATATTTGGACCTCCCTGCAAAACTATATCTCCATTATTATTATTGACCAACTTCTTAATAATATACATTCCGACCCCTGTACCGGATATTGACTTATCCTCGGTAAACCGTTGAAACATCTGAAAGATCTTTCCATCAAACTCCTTTAAATCCAACCCCTTCCCATTGTCTTCAAAAATGAAAACTGTTCGATCCTTAACATAATAAGATCCTACACTAATTTTTAGCCTACGTTCCTTAGACCGATACTTTATACTATTCGTTAATAAGTTTTGAATAATACTTACCAGCTCAACCTTCGCACCATATATATTACCACCATTTTTGAATTCAATATCAAGTTCACAATTAACATCCTCTAATGCGCTCTTAAACTCAGGTAACATTTCTAAAAAAACATCTTCAATCTTTATTTCTTCCTTCTTTTCTACAATCTTCTCTATCCTAGAAAGCTCTAATAAGTCCATTATGGTGTCCTCCAACCGGTTAGCCGATAAGTCCATGTTTTTCATAATTTCTGGTACCATAGAACTATCATCATTAACCTGATATTCTTTTAACATTCCAATCATATTTTTAATATTAATGACCGGTGATTTCAAATCATGACTAACCCGATAAACAAAACTATCTAAACTATCATTTAATGCAATCAACTTAACATTCTGTTCCTTTACACGTCTTTCACTCCTCCGTTTCCTTTTATATTCTCTATAAGCGAAAAAAGTAATTACCACAATTAAAACAAATAATGCTAGAAAACCATAGATTACATTATACTGCTCCCTTATTTTCTTTAAGCGAGAGTCCAAAACAATATCGCTTTCAGCCAAGGCTCTTTCCTGTTTTTCTATTCTAGACATTTGAGATAAAATCATATTGCTTTGATTCTTAAGCTCTGCCTTTCGTTCGAAATAGCTTATGTCTTGTAATTTTAATTGAACCGACAAACTATCCTTTTGTGTATTCTTTTCCTTTATTTCATACAGCAGTTTATCTAATTGTCGTCTTTGCAAACGAACCTCCCTCATCCGCATTATCAACTCCTCCTGGCCTTCTTTTAATTTCTCTTTTTGTGCCTTTATTTCCTCCCTTTGATGGATTAATTGTTCGTTTTGAGCATTTAAACGCGAATTTTGCTTTTCTATTTTTTCACTAAGCCCTTCTAGCTCCCCTATATAATTTTCAATAACCTTCTTTTCCGACTCTAAACGCTCAAAAACAGCTTCCCAATCCTTTTGCTTTACAATAGAAAAATTTAGAAGACGAGGTAATACCACAAGCCCTGCACGTTTAATCTTTTCCTCGCTTACATTAAAATGAAACTCATTATCAAACTCGATGAAATTGATCATAGACTCATGAAACCTATAATTCTCACTCACCAACAAAGTATGATTCGCATACATTTTAGGAAGAATTAACTGTAAGTCAATATTCGACCCTTCGTGCACATATAAAATATGCACATTTTCCACATCCTCTACCCTTTGATAATGGATTGTTTTAACCTCCTTATCCTTAACCTTTTTTTGTTTAGATGTTTTATTGAACTCATTAACCAGCCCCTCATAACCACTTCCTAAAACACCTATTCTAAAGGTTTCATCCTCATGAATACTAGGCCAAGTAATGTAATCCGTAAAATTATATATGTAAATAACACGTTGTTTATTACGAATCGATTCTTTTTCATTAAAACCAGTTTGCGCTCTTATAGCGCCAAGTATTACAGTAAAAACAATTAATATGACTTTTTTAAGCTCCATCTAAAGCGTTAATCTTGCTCTCACATAATACATAGCACCCCTTGTTCCAAACTGCTGAACACGTCTACTATATGGGAATAGTCCATTATATACATTTGCTGAGTGCTTGTGTTTATCCGGTAATACATTAAAAACATTATTTCCGCCAATTGAAAACGCTATACGTTCATTAACGTGAAACGTAATGTTCAAGTCTGTGATGAGCTTTGCAGAAAATGTATCATCACGAGACTCAACCTTACCACTATATTCGTTTAACACCCAGTTTGACTTATCACCATCATCAGGATGAACATATTTTATCTTTCCAAACAATGTTTCACGAACATCAAATGACCACTTATTATAAGAATAACTGCCCCTCAAAAAGCCTTTATTAATAGGTTGTCCGACTTCTAATCTCGCTATTTCCTCTCTATTAAAAATAATTTCCGCATTCTTAGTCATCATGTCGGAGCCTTGAATACTATCCGACACAACTGTTCTAGCATAATTAAACCCTCCAAAAAGTCGAATAAGACCTTTATTGGTAACCCAGTTATATGATGCAGAAATATCAAACCCAGATGTCTTCGTGCTTATCGCATTGGTAAAAAACTGTGCAGCTCCGGCTCCCAATGGAGACAATATCATTTCATATCCATCACTAAACCTTCCTGATAGTACAATTCTATCCATCAAATCAATAAAAAAGAAATCAACATTAATCGTAAAGTTTTCCAGTGGTTTTCCAGTAAATCCGGCACTCACATTCTTAGAGGTCTCTGCTTTTAATCTTTCAATACCAAAAGCTTCCGCCATTGCGCTTTGATTATTAAACGTTCCAACCTGAGCAGGCACACCATCAATAAACTGAGTACTTAAATTATTAAAGTAAATCTGCTGTAAAGAAGGAGCTCTAAAACTAGTACTATATGCCATACGAACCGAATACTTCTTATCCATTTCATATCGTCCAGCAAACTTCCAACTTGTATTCGTTCCAAAATCACTAAAAATCCCATATCTAACAGCTGTTTCTAACAATAAATTATTAAAAATATACCATTCAACATCACCATATATCGCACCACTACTTCTTCGTTTTGAAAGCTCATCATTATTTCTAAAACCTATAAAACCCTGAGAACCAATAGCTCTAGGTGTTCCATCTGACAACGTATCTCCTCCATCTATCCAAGACTCTTCATCCCCCGCAATAATGGAATATGTTTCCGCTCTAAATTCAGAACCAAAGGCCATATCAATTTTATGCATAAAAAGTGAGTTCTTTAACCCCCTAGAGAAGTCAAGATTTGTAGTATTATGCCCATAATTAAAACCGCCAGCATGAAAATCTTTAGGAGATGCTATTCCCATTGAAGCATTATTGGAATTACGCACTGTATAGTCAAAAGTATTGTTACCAAAAGTACTACTCAAATCAATATACCACCCTCTCTTTTCACCCCGCACTCCAACAGTTGCCGACCTATCAAAGATATCCGTATGAATCTCAGGCGAAAACCCATTCGGGTGTAATTCTCTCACCACAATAGCCTCATCCTTTGGAAACCTATAAAACGCCTTTGACTCACCTTTTCGATAATTAAAACCTCCTGTTACATAGAACATACTTTTCTGACTCGTTGGAACTACAACATTCATAAACATCGCGGCATCAAATGCACTCGCAGCGCCAACCTCCATTACTCTTTTATCAGAATAACCCGTTTTCCCAAAAAAATTATTCTCTTCAATTAAAACTTTATCAATTGAATCATTATCACTGTATACATTACCTAGATAAGCACTAGACCTGTTTAAGGAAGCTCTACGTCTAATTTCTGCCGTAAAATTCACAAATCCTTTATAAGATGATCCCGTTCCATAATTAACACCAAAGAACTGTTCTGTTCCCCCCGATTTAAATGTTGGCTGATAAGCTGTTACCAATGAAAAAGCATTTACTTGTTCTTTCAACACAATATTTATCACTCCAGCAATAGCATCTGAACCATATTGAGCTCCTGCTCCGTCCCTCATTATCTCAACATGATCAATAGACGAAATTGGTATTGCATCCAGATCAGTGCTTACTGAGCCCCTTCCAATAGTACCGTTTACATTTACCAATGAACTAGAATGGCGTCTTTTTCCATTAATAAGCACTAAAAACTGATCAGAACCCAGTCCTCTAATTGTTGACGGAGCAATGTGATCCGTACCATCTCCTATTGTTTGCCTATTAGAATTAAACGAGGGAATTGAATACATCAATAACTGGCTTAATGTAAGCTGAGCTGAAGATATTATTTCTTCATTCGAAATAATATCAATCGAAACAGGTGATTCTAGCTGACTTCTTGGTGAAAATCTCGAACCTATAAATACATCCTCATCAGCAGAGCTTCCAGGTTTTAATTCAATATTAATTATCGGATTTATACTATTGGTAGAAACTTCAACTTCAACTTCTTTGGTTTCATACATCAAATAGCTAGCTCTAACAGTGTACTTACCGTGCCCCACCATAAAGCTATAAGCGCCTTTGATGTCTGTATTTGTCTTATTGTCAGCGCCTATTAATTCAACTCTTGCTCCAGGCAAAATTCCAAACTCATCCGAAACGACACCTGTAATCGACCCGTTTTGGCTTAATCCTGTATTGCAAAAGATAAGTCCGACGATGAGCACCGCAGTTATTTTAATCATAGTAAGACTTTTGAAATCGTTATTTTCAGCTTTGATAAAGCAAATCTATGTTTTTTTCTCCACTTTTTCTTTAACCTTTCGGTGAAAAACATGTACTACACTGTCTTGATTTACAATCTTTAAAGTATCCTTATTTAATTGTAAAACCTCATGCCTAATCCCAGAAATACAAATCTCATTTTCAATTATTTTGAAATAGTGTATAAATCCCCCTGTATTAACTTCACGCCTATTAAATGTCCACTGTCTACAAATAGAGTCAGTTTCTTCCAACCACTCGCCCTTAATTTTATCATACACACTGTTCTCAATTGCTTGTTTTTCAGAACAACTAAGTACAATTATAGATAACAACATAAAACAAACAATGTATATTCCTTTCACCTTTATTTCTCTTTGTCCTTTCAACGATTAAGACTAATTTAGATCTTTAGGCGTAAGGTATCATCAATTTTTCAAATACCTTTGTTTTTTCCTATTCAACTTCATACACCCTTATTGAATGAGTTCATTTTTTCGAAATTATCGCCTAGAAGTTCTTGTATTTATTTTTGCTTCAATAGTTATATGTTTTCTTTTTTACCCCCTTATTTTTGAAGCAAATCAGTATACCTTTTCGCAAACAGGGGATGGGATAAAAAACTATTACACATTCATGCAACATGCAACCAATGATAGTTCTTTTTGGACTTTTGAAAGCATGAATTATCCGTATACCGAAAACATTGTTTTTACGGATGCTCAACCTATTCTTTCTTATATAATACGTTTCTTTGGTTTAGGTTCTTACTCCATTGGAATCATGCATTTTTTAATGATCTTTTCCATTGTGTTTGCAGCACTTTTTCTATTCAAAATTTTACGCTACTATGATGTGCCTGTTGTTTGGTCCGCATTGTATTCCTTAGGCATAGCTCTTCTATCCCCTCAGCTAGTACGATTTACGGGTCATTTCTCGCTTTCCTACGTCTGTGCAATTCCTATTATTTGGTATTTAATTATTCGTTTACAAAAAACAGGAACAACAAGGTCTATTCTTACCGCTAGTATAAGCATCTTTATTTTGTTCTTTATTCACCCATATCTCGGTTTAATCTGTAGTTTGTTTTCACTCGCTTATTTTTTTATTCTATTCATTAAAAACGCCGGTTCTAGAAAAACAAACGCCCTACTTCTTTTTATTTTAGGTTTACTACCCATTATTTGTTTTCAACTATTAATTACTCTTACTGACTCACATGTTGATCGACAATCCAATGAGCATATGTTTTATGAATACTATGCATCCTTCAGTTCTATTTTAGCACCAATTAAAGGACCAATGACAGGATTTAACAAGTACTTCAATCTAGAGGGTGTATCATGGGAAACACGAGTCTATTTAGGTACGGGATCTATTCTTCTTTTTTTAACAACAGTGTTTTGGATAGTTTTCCAACCTAAAAAAATTAAAGAAAACATTCAGTTATTGAACCCACAACTATGGACGACACTGATTGCTGCTTTTTTAATATTACTTTTTTCCTTCTGTATCCCTATGAAATATAATGGGTTTCGTTGGATAACTGAAATTGCACCTTCCCTAACGCAATTTAGAGTTTTAGGTAGGTTTGCCTGGTTATTCTATTATGTATTTGCTGTCATTGGAGTAATATATATTCATCGTATTTATCTACATAGTAAATTCAAACATCTCTTCTTTTTGGTTTTTAGCGTAGCTACACTGTTCACTTTTATAGAAGGTTATTACAACACTGTTCATACTGCAAATACTCCTGAGAAAAACAACCCTTTCCTTGATAGAAATATTGATGTTTCAACTAAAGAGGTAATCAATGAACTTAAAAAATATGATGCGTTTATCTTTTTACCATTTACGCATTTATCATCCGAAAAAATCTTTATGAAGGGTAGTGAATCTTCCCTTTTACATTCATTTGTAATCTCACAAAAAAGTAAAAAGCCCATGATAAATACCACATCATCAAGAGTGTCTTTATCAGAAGCAAAAAAAGTACAAAGTCTTTTTGGGCCAAGTTATTGTAAAAAGGAGTTTATCTCCGACCTTCCAAAAAAGGACTCCATTCTAATCATTCATGATAGATCTGAGCTACCTTCAGATCAGCAAGAATTGATTAATTTCTGCGAAAAAGTATTTGAAAACACTAAATATGTTGGATATTTACTCAATACCCAGCATGTCTACAACCCAAAGAAACGAAAAAGCATTCTAACTCGTAGAAATGCTCCAAATGTTTGGATGCCTGATAGTTCAAATGCCATTTATCAATATGATGATTTTGATACATCATCCAAAACGGGCTTTTTAAGTGATGGCGTTTTAAAGGGAACAAAAACAATGTATAATATCATTAAAAGGTTTGAAAAAGAAGCGTTTCCTCCTGGAAATTATGAACTCAGCTTTTGGTATAATCTATCCATAGATCGGCCAGATGTTTTAGCGGTAGTTGAAACTAGGGGAGCGGACAATGAAGTCCAATGGTCATCTTCATCTCCAAGGTATTCAACACATTTTATAGATAATTGGGCATTTACAGCCATTCCTTTCACTTATACTAATGAAATGGATGGATTTCTTTTTATGTTCACTGGAAACAATTCTAATCGTCCTTATGAACTTGATCATCTACTAATTAGAAATACAGATACAGGAGATTTATACAAAACAGTTAAAGATGGTCCAGGAAATACTTATGTTGTCTATAATAATCGATATTTAAGACTTAATTAAAATCTTTAAAAAATTTCCAAATTCTTTAAAAAGAATTTTCAACCCTACTTTCGAAAATACCACATTAGGTCTTAGCTCAACCGAGATTGTAGTGATCTTCAATTTAGATTTACTTGCCTTTTTTATAAATTCCAAATCAAACAAAAACCTATCAATTGTAGTTTGAGCAAATATCCTTGCCCCCTTTTCATTAAAGCCCTTCAACCCACATTGAGAGTCATCTGTAGGAAGACGTAAAAAAAATTTCAATGAGCGGCGAAGCATTTTAGAAATTATCTTCCTTAAAAAGGGTGTCTTTTCATAATAATTATAATTACGATGCCCTAAAACAACATCATTACTATCTTTCAAAAGTTCATTAGATAACATAACCATATTTTCTTCTATATATGGAAAGTCAATATCTGTAAAAATGATATAATTCGATGAACACTCCATTACGCCCCTTCTAAGTGCAGCTCCCTTCCCTTTATTCACTTCCATTTTATGAATAGACGTTTTAATCACAGATGAGTCTAAAATCATCTGAACCCCTTCTTCGGTAACATTAGATGTAGAACCATCATTCACTATGATCAATTCTAACTTACTATTAATCCTTGACTTTAATCGTGAAATAGTCTCTAACACGTTATTCTCCCATCCCTTAGGTGGATTGTAACATGGTAAAATGATCGCTATAGTTTTCTCTGCTGAAATAGAATAAATTATTATGGTGACAATACTAAGTAAAATTATAGATAAAACGCTATTTCCAGTCAATTATGAAAATAGATCCGTAGTTTTGCCCTCGTTTCAACTAAAAACGCTATTAATTTCACTTTATGTTAATTGGTCAAGATTTTGATAAAATAGAATGGGATGTTCTTGGTTTGCATTTACTTGAACCAAATGCATTTTTTGGTGATATGTTAATCGCAATTGTTGGTTTTTACTTTGCTTATAAAACGGCTTCTCTTAAAAAAAACACACCTTTTTTTTCCTTTTGGAAGCTTGCTTTCATTTCTTTTGGATTCACCTTTATAACAGGTGGGTTCGGACATCTCTTTTTCCATTATTGGGGAGTTCCTGGAAAATACCTTGGTTGGTATGTTGGTATTTTTACTCCATATTTCATAGAGCAAGCAACACTTTCTCTTATACAACATACTAAACAAAAAAAGTTTTTAATACTTCTTAGTAAAATAAAGTTTATTATTGCGGTAATAGGTACGTCTCTAATGATCCTATTTATGGATCTTGAAAGTGATCCTACGCGTGGTATGAGTATAGTTACTCCTCATATTATCATTGGATTAGTATTCTGTCTTGGTTATCTTGGTTATATTTATTCAAAGCGCATTCATCGTAGCTTTACATATATGTGGATTAGTGTTATAACTATTCTTCCTTCCGCCATATTTCAATCACAAAAAATAAACTTTTTTCAATGGTTTGATCGAAATGATGTAAGTCATTTATTGATAATAATTGGAATGTTCTTCTATTTCGCCTGTATAAAAGCTTATTCCAAGGTAGTCATAGATTAGATCTATCTACCAACTTTTAAAGATTGAATTTCTCTAATGGGATTTCCATCAGAATCCAGTGCATTAATCATGTAAATATAATTACCTTCTTTTACTGGATTTCCAAGTCTGTCAGTACCATCCCAAGTAAAATCAGTACTCCTAGATTCAAAGACCTGCTTTTGCGTTACAAAGTCTAAAATAATGATTTGGAAGTTTTCGAGTCTTTCAATTTTCAACGCAAAAACATCGTTAATTCCATCTCCATTCGGAGTAAAAACATTTGTATATTGTTGTATATAGTAAACGGGTTTCGGTGTTGTAATATTCCGTACCTGTTCATCATCAATCTCAGGTTTATTAAAAGATTGCTCAGGTATAGAATCTCCTTTATTTGCTTCTTGACTGTTCGTTTTGTTATTTTCAGAACTACCCTTATCCGCTAATTCATTTCTCTCTACTAAATCACAGCCAATACAATCCTCATCAATAATCCCTTCGTTAAACACTAAAATAGGCATTTCAAACTCACTACTCTCAGAACTCTCAATAGAATATGTATTCTCCTCGATTGTTAAATCATCCAGCGGTATGATATCTTCTTCCACTTTTAATTCAACTTTTTCATTGATTTCCCTTAATTCAACCTTTTCAATCTCTTCAACTGAACCTGAAGAGTTACTAATAATATTTTCCGAGACAGGCTCATTAGGTATAAGAATAACAGCTGTGGTAATTGTTACCACAGAAATACTTACACCTATAATTATCTTAGTAAATAAAGACATACCTGTACTAGCAACCGTAGTAGCAGTAGTACCAAGTTGTGAAGCTATTCCATTCCATAAACTAGGATCTACTTTAGCTTCATAATTTCCCAATTTATGAGAAAATAATTCTTTTATTTCATCTTTACCTTCCAATTCCTAATTCTTCAATCTTAATTCTTAAATATGCTTTTGCCCTTGAATATTGTGACTTTGACGTGTTTTCGCTAATCGATAATTTTTCCGCTATTTCCTTATGAGAATATCCCTCTATCGCAAACATATTAAATACCATCCTATACCCCACAGGCATATCTTTTATTAAATTCAAAAGATCTTCTTCCATTAATGAAGATAAAATCTGACCATCAAATTCAACTTTATAATCAATGTCATTCATAGAGACATTATTCATAAATTTGGCATTCTTTCGGATTTGATCCAATGAAGTATTCACCATAATTCTACGTATCCAGCCTTCCAAGGAACCTTCCTTTTTATAAGCTTTAATTTTCGTAAAAACCTTTACAAAACCATCTTGCAACACATCTTCGGCTTGTTCTCGGTTTTTCGCATATCGCAAACAGACCCCCAACATTTTAGGCGCAAACATTTCAAACAACTTTCGTTGAGCCATTTGGTCTCCCTCAACACATTTATCAACTATGGTTAATTCATCCATTACTCTGGCTTGATAGGAAGACTATTATATAACAAAAAAGGTTGCATCAATTTCAAATATGCATATAAAAGATGTATTTTCGTTGTACCAAAAACGAACAATGAAACTTGCACTACTTACCATCCTACTGGTATTTTCGTCTATTTCTTTTGGTCAATCTAAGTTAAAACAGGGGAACTGGATTGGTGAACTAGAGTTAAATAAAGAAGACAAATTACCTTTTAACATCATTATAGCTAAAAAAAAAGAAAATTATTCTCTTTCTATTTTAAACGCTAACGAACTAATCTTATTAGATACTCTCGTATATAAAAACGATAGTGTTTACGCGAGGTTTCCTTATTTTGATTCTGAACTTATTTTCGAAATAACAGACAGTAAATCCTTAAATGGTTATTGGATAAATTACAATAAAGGTAATAATTACAAAATTCCATTTACTGCTATTTCAAATTGTAAAAAAAAGAAAAAGGAAAAGAAAATAGATATTATTAATGGAAAATGGGAGGTAACATTTGAACCCGGTACTTCTTCTGCTTATCCTGCTATTGGCATTTTTAAACAAAATAAGCATACAATAACTGGTACATTTTTAACTGAAACAGGGGATTATCGTTTTTTAGAAGGACACATCTTTAATGATAGTTTAATTCTATCTTGTTTTGATGGTTCTCATGCGTTTCTGTTTAAAGCTTCCTTAAATAATTCCTCTCTACAAGGAAAGTTTTTTAGTGGTAAACATTGGCAAAGTAACTGGATTGGTCATAAGAATGATTCTGCTAAATTAAAAAGTCCTGATGAACTCACATATATTGTGGATAAACAAGCCGTTGAATTTGAACTGCCTCAATTAAACGGAGAAACGTTCTTATATCCTAACGGTGAATTAAATGATAAAGTGGTAATTATTCAAATAATGGGAACTTGGTGCCCAAATTGTCTTGATGAAACCTTTTTCTACAAAGACTTATATACTAAGTATCATGATCAAGGACTAGAAATTATATCAATCGGTTATGAAATGGGAGATAGCTTCGAAGATTATGCTGCCAAAGTTTCTCGCCTAAAAAACAAAATGAATTTAAATTTCAAATTTCTTATTGGTGGACCTGCCAATAAATCAATTGTATCAGAACAATTCAATATGCTAAATAAAGTAATTTCTTTCCCTACTTCCATATATATAGGTAGAGATGGTATGGTTAAACGCGTGCATACTGGTTTCAACGGCCCTGGAACTGGAGGTTACTATAAAGAGTATGTAGAGAATACACACTCTTTAATTGAAAATTTATTAGCGGATTAAGAGCAAGCTATTTTCTCTACACGTCTTCCATGACGTCCTCCTTCAAATGAAGTTTCAAAAAATGCATCAACAATTTCTAATGCTTCTGAATCAGTAAGAAAACGCGCAGGTAACGTAACAATATTAGCATTATTATGAGCTCTTGCTAATTCCGCAATTTCCTTTTTCCAACAAAGAGCACTTCTTACACCTTGATGTTTATTTGCGGTCATATTAATTCCATTACCAGAACCACATATTAATATACCCATTATATCTTCTGTATTTTCAATCATATCAGCAACCGGATGACCAAAATCTGGATAATCTATACTTTCCTCTGAATGACATCCAAAATCTTTAAATTCGAATCCTTTAGACTCAAGATGTTTAATAACTACTTTTTTTAGATCAAAACCTGCGTGATCACAACCAATGGGAATCAATTTTTTCATATATCAAATGCATTTTATGCAAAACTAACCCTTATTAACAATCACTCCAACTTTTAAACAATCATATATAATAACTCCTCTAATCGTCAGTAAATACGTTTCAATTATACACAATAAAAATAATCCCATTGTTAATAAGGGTTCATAACTATCAATAAAAACTTCTTGCTTTATTTAAATAAATATCTATACAAATACAGAAACGTAATATCCTAATTAGTTAACAAGAATTTTCTGACCATTTATCCTCACATAATCCACCTATAATTCATACAAAACCCAAAATTATTTTAAACATTTCATGATAGCAACCTAATTGTGTATAACCTATATAAATACTTGATAATCCCAGTATTTACCTCGTTAATAACCTGTGAACAACCATTACACTTTTATTAATAATCTATTTTCAAAGTAATCTATTAACTATTTACACACATATTAACAGCCTTAATAATTTCTTATAAAACCTTTTTATAAAAAAGTTTAAATTATTACTTATATATTCTTTCATATTCTAAAGACATTTGGTGTTTCGAAATAATTTTCTATCTTAAATATTATCCAATCTTATAAAGGTTTAACACTTTGTTAATCAGTATTATATAATAATAAATAAAAGGCTTTTCTTCGGAGGAAATAAATTTCTTCTTCTTTTTCAAAAAGAAGAATTAACTTAAGTGTGAAAAGTTGATAATTGCCATATGTCCGAAGACAATAAAATGCTTCACTTTTTTACAGGAAGTGACAGTGAATTTAAACCGCATTACGAGAAAGAAAATGGCTTTCAGAAGCAATTTCTTATGCACTTAATTTCAGCGTTAGTTATAGCTCCTGTTTTTTGTATTTTTGTTTATCAAACCAACATTCCGAAAGTGTACTTTTACCTTTCGGCTTCCTATGGAATTTTTATTCCTTTCTATCTGATATTAGTATGGATAGTAAAACCTTTGCGACGTTATTATTACTATTTTTTTCTAGTTCATTTAATGATTATGTCTTTAGTGGCATATCAAAGTTTACTAGTAAATAACTTTCAACAACAGGAGTTATTTTGTTTTTTCGGTATTTATGCTGTTACACTTTCTATAATTCAAAGACTATATCCATCAATCATATATAATATTATTGTTTTAGGTTTGATAGTTTATGGTTTGGAAGTTTCTAATAATGTACAAATCTCTAAAGATCTTGTTGTTGGATTGTACTTAGTGATGTTTCTAAGTTCTACAATAATTCTTTATTACAGAAGAAAATTATTTGAATCTGTATATAATTATTCGGATTACTTGAGGAAAATTATGAATACTACAGGATCAGGGTATGTACTTTTTAATTTACATAAAGATGGATTAGAAATTATAGATTATGACTCTGAATCAAAACGCTTTTTTACTGAATCTAAAGGGGGAAAAGATCAATTAGGGAGTAAGTTGTATAGTTTCTTTGATTTAAGTGATATTCGGGCAATTAGAAAATTAAGAGAGGGTGAAACACACAAAAAAGATATAGAATATAATCAGTTAGGCTCAATTCAATATTTTCAATTGATTATTTCGGTAATGAATTTTCGAAGCAGGACTTATCGAATTTGTAGAATAAATGATATATCGAATTATCTGAGAAAACGAGAAGAACTTGAATCAAGTGAAAAAAGATATAAAAACTTGTATCGTAGAAATAAAGCTGGAGTGTTTACCATTGATCGTAAATCAAAAATTATAGATGGAAATGATTCCTTTTTCGAAATGCTTGAAGATACTTGTGTAGTTGGAGATATTCTTTTTTTAAATGATCAAATAGGGGAATGGGAGTTTATTCTTGATATTTTGGAATCTAAAGAGAGTATTCAAAGTTACCAGACTCAATTAACTCTTAAGAATAAGTCACACAAAACGTTAATATTTAGTTGGTATTTTGATTCATTAACAGGTTGTATAGAAGGGTCAGTTATTGATTTAACGACAATTCAAAAGGCTTCTCAAGCATTAAAACAGAGTGAAGAAAAATATCGTTTGATTTTTGAAGAATCGAATGATGTTATTTTACTTCTAGATAATGATGAAGTTGTAGATGTAAATAGAAGAGCTATTCAACTTTTTGGAAAACCGGAAAGGGAATTATTAGGAGTTAAACTTTTCGATTTAAGTTATGATCTTTCTGAAAGAACAAAAGAGGAATATTTATCGCATCGTTTGAAATTGCAAAACATGCGGAGCACAAAGTTTGATTGGATTTTTGATGGAAATGGTAGGAAGATAGAGGCTGAAGTTTCGCTCATAGAAATCATTCTTGGAGATAGACTTTTTTATCAATGTGTAATTCATGATACAACAGAGCAGAAGAAATATTTACGGAAAATAGATCAAAACAGAAAGAATTTTGAAAATATTCTTGAAAACAACCCGCAGGGAATTGTCATTTTAAGGAATGAAGAAATGGTTTATCAAAACACCGAGATGAATGCGTTTTTCGAAGGTGATTTTTCCTTTTCAAACCTATTTGTAAAAGAAGATATAGATAGATTTATTGAACAATTTGAATGGCATAAATCTACTGGGGAAAATGTAGATATTCAGCTTGGAATTAAAGGAAGAAAGAATGAAATGATACCTGCAGATGTTACGTTAGTTTCTACTAATTACGAGGAACAACCGGCAACAATGATGATTATCAAGGATATTTCTGTTCAAAATAGATTAGCGAAGCAAAAGTTACGAGCAGAACTTGCTGAAGAAACCAATAAAAAGCTGGCGGATGAAATTATGGAACGTATTCGGGCAGAAAAACAATTACAAGAACAGTTTCTTCGTACCAAAGCAATTTTGGACAGTTCTTCGAATACTTTCTTATTAACATTGTCATTGAATCAAAATGTAACTTCATTTAATACACACTTTGAATCGTACTTTTTTGAACTATTTGGTAAAAATATTGAGTATGATATGTCATTTGATGAAATTTTCAATGAAACATTTGATTCATCAGGATTACGTTTATTCAGAAGATTATTTTCTAGCGTACGAAAAGGGGAATATTTCCAATTTGAAGTACAAATGGGAAATTTGAAAAGAGTTGTTTGGTGGGAAATATTTATGAATCCTATTTTTGATACAGAGGGACACGTAGCAGAGATATCATTAGTTGCCCATGATGTAACTGAAAAAAAGAAAACGGATTTAGAAATGTCTGATTCTTTAGAAGAGAAAAAAATACTTCTTAAAGAAATACATCATCGGGTAAAGAATAATTTACAAGTGATATCAAGTATTTTAAATCTACAAAGTTCTTTTATTGACGATGAAAAAACACTGAGCATACTTCAAGAAAGTAGAAATAGAATTCGTTCAATGGCCATTATTCATGAAAATTTATATAGAACGGAAGATTTTTCAAGTATTAATTTTTCTAATTATTTACATAATCTTACAACAAATCTTATCGCATCATATAGGATTCAAGCAGAAGTGAAACTAGAGGTTGATTTAAAGGAAATTGATATGGTTCTTGATCAAGCAATTCCTTGCGGATTATTGGTTAATGAGTTAATAACTAATTCATTAAAATATGCATGGAAACCAAAGGAAATAGGAACAATTACTTTAAATTTAAGTGAAGAAAATGGTCAGATTATTTTATTCATTGGAGACAATGGAATAGGGTTACCGATGGAGTTTGAAAAAATGAATACGGATACGCTTGGATTACAACTTGTTTTAACTCTTGTCGAACAATTAGATGGTGAGCTAACCGTAGAGAATAAAAACGGTACGAAATATTTAATTAAATTTGATAACGCAAAAACCAAACAAGAGTAGAATGTCGAAAATTAATGTATTGGTTGTTGAAGATGAATCCATCGTATCGAAAGATATTCAACACAGTTTAAAAAAATTAGGATATAATGTAGTCGGAGCATCTGCTACAGCTGAAAAAGCTATTGAAATGGCAATTTCTGAAAATCCAGATGTTGTACTTATGGATATCATGCTTAAAGGTAAAATGAATGGAATTGAGGCTGCAGAGCAAATTAGATTAAATAGTTCTATTCCTGTAATTTTCCTTACAGCATATGCGGACGAATCAACATTATCAAAAGCAAAAATAACAGAACCATACGGATACATTTTAAAGCCTTTTAAGGAGATCGATTTACATACAACGATAGAAATGGCTATCTATAAGCATGGAAAAGAGCAGGAGGTCTTAAAAGAGCGTGATTTATTGTTTTCATTGGTAGAGAATAAGGATTCTAAACAAACAGGGTATGTATTTGTAAAATCAAACAGCAAACTTGTTAAATTAAAAAACGAAGACATCTACTATATTGAAGCGTTGAAAGATTATGTAGTAATTCATTCTCAAGACACTCGTTATACAATTCATTCAACAATGAAAGATATGGATGTGAAAATGGGGAATGAAGAATTTGTAAGGGTTCATAGGTCATTTATTGTTCGTTTGGATAAAATTGCAACAATCGAATATCCTAATTTAACGTTAGAAAATATAGACAAGTTAATACCAATAGGTGGTTCTTATCGTGAAGATCTTAATAATAAGATTAAGCTAGTTTAGGCTTTTGTTATTTCTCGTTAAAATGTTGGGCTAAATGAACTCCCATACTGAAACAACCTTGTAATAAATATCCGCCGGTGGGAGCATCCCAATCGAGCATTTCTCCAATACAATAATTGTTTAATTGGTTATAAAGTTGAAAATTATCATCAATTTCACTTAAAGGAATTCCTCCAACGGTAGAAATTGCTTCATCTACAGGTGAAGTTCCTGTTAGTTTTATAGGAAGAGCTTTTATATTTTTTGCTAAAATGAGCACATCCATATAACTTTCTTTACTAAGTGACGTTTTTAATAAAGCAATCATTGGTGAACTTAACTTTAACTTCTTTTTAAGGGTGTCGCTAATTTTTGCTGTTGAACGAAGAAGTATACTAATAATATCATCTAGTTTTAATGTTGGTTTTAGGTCAATATAAATAGTAGCACTTCCTGTTGATTTGAATTGATTTCTAATCTCAGGACTTAATCCGTAGATTGCATTTCCTTCTAAACCAAATTTAGTAATAACAGCTTCACCAATTTGTGTTTTACTTCCAGATGATATTGTAATATTCTTTAATGGACTTCCTTCAAAACGTTGGATAATAGTATTAGACCAATCCACTCTATATCCACAATTAGATGCTATAAATGGTGTAGCACTAATTTTTTTTTGTACAAAATGACTTAACCATGAATTATTAGACCCGGTTACTTTCCAACTACCTCCACCCAATGCGAAAACGTTATAATCACCTGATATATATGTGTTTTTGTTGAATAAAAGATTGTTTTTATTACACCAACCATTCCAGCAATGATCATATTTAAAAGAAACACCCTTTTCTTTAAGAATGTCAATAATTGTATTTAATACTTCGATGGGTTTAATACCAGTTTCAGGATAGACACGTTTGCTACTGCCAATAATTGTTGGAATACCAATAGAATCAAGCCATTTTCTAAATGCAAGATTGTCAAACTTTAAAAGGGCATTGTTTAAAAAATCGGGAGGGGTATATCGTGTTATTAATTTGTCAATTGTTTCAGAGTGAGTTAGGTTGAATCCACCCTTTCCAGCTACAAGAAATTTACGACCAAATGATTTGTTTTTTTCATAGACTGTAATATCAAATTTATTTGAATCTAAATGCGCTGCGAGAGCTAATCCGGCAGGACCACCTCCTATGATGTTAACACTTTTCTTCATGAAGAATAAATTTATATTACTAGCTCTAGGTCAATTTGACGTTTTCTAGTGGATACTTCGTAAATACGGACACGAACACTGTCTCCAAAGCCGTATTCTTTACCTGATTTAGCCCCAATAATTGCAAACTTTTCTTGATCAAAACGGAAACGATCGCCAGGAATAGCGTTAATAGGAATCATTCCCTCACATTGGTTTTCGTTCATTTTAACGAACATTCCAAAATCTGCAACACCAGAAATTGTTCCTTCAAATTCTTCACCGATTTTATCCATTACAAATAACGTTTGGAAGTACTTTGTACTTTCTCGTTCTGCTTCAACGGCCTTTCGTTCCATTCTTGATATACGCTTACAAATATCATTTAAATCGTTTCCATAACGGAATTTTTTAGTTGTTAAAGTTTCTTGCAAAACACGGTGAACAACTAAATCAGCATAACGTCGAATAGGGGAGGTAAAGTGAGAATAATAATCAAAAGAAAGTCCATAGTGACCAACATTAGTTGTTTCATATGTAGCTTTTGCCATAGATCGAATAGCCATCGTTTGAATTAAAGAATATTCATTTTTCAAGCGAATATCGTTTAGTAAAGCATTAATATTTTTTGAAATTTGTTTAGGGTCTGTAGTATCAATTTCATAGCCAAACTTTTTAATGAAAAGGCTGAAAAGGTCAATTTTTGCTTCATCTGGTTTGTCATGACAGCGATAAACAAAAGGAATTGTATTTGTTCCATTTTTTTCTTTTGAAACAAAGGTTGCTACTAATCTATTTGCTAGTAACATAAACTCTTCAATTAATTTGTGTGCGTCTTTTGAGCGTTTAACAACAAGGTCAACAGGATGCCCATTCTCATTTAATTTGAATCGAATTTCTTCTGATTCTATATTCATAGCCCCGCTTTTTAAACGATTTTTTCGCAAAATTTTAGCGATTTTATCTAAAATAAGTATCTCATTTTGAAAATCTCCGTCTTTTCCTTCAATGATTTCTTGGGCTTCTTCATAAGTAAATCTTCGATCAGAGTGAATAGCTGTTTTTCCAAACCATTGGTTGTAAACCTTTCCATTTTCATCAATTTCAATGACCGTAGAAAAACTGTATTTGTCTTCATTTGGTCGTAAAGAGCAAGCTAAATTTGATAGCTGTTCAGGCAACATAGGAATAACTCTATCAACTAAATAAACAGAATTAGATCGTTTTAATGCTTCTACATCCATAGGGCTTCCGGGTGTCACATAATGACTTACATCGGCAATGTGAATACCAACTTCAATGTTTCCATTTTCTAATCGTTGAAAAGAAATAGCATCATCAAAATCTTTAGCGTCTAATGGATCAATTGTAAAAGTGGTAACTCCTCGAAAATCTCTACGTTTTTTTATTTCCCGCTCATCTAATTCCATTCCAACACCTTCCGCTTGTGTAAGAACATCATTTGGAAATTGGAAGTCTAGTCCTTGATTAACAAGAATACTGATCATTTCAACATTGTTTCCTCCTTTACTTCCAAGTACCTCAACAACTTCTCCATAGGGATTATCAGCTGTTTTTGGCCACTTGGTGATGCGTACAAGTGCTTTGTCTCCATTTTTTGCCTTTTTCAACTTTTCTTTAGGAATGAAAATGTCAGTTCCAACCCTTGTATTGTCTGGAATTAGAAAAGCAAAGTTTTTTCCAATATCTAAAGTTCCAACAAACTGGGTTCTTTCTCGTTCTAACACATCAAGGATAACACCTTCTTTTCTTGATTTACCTTGTTTTGTTATTTGTACACGAACCCTATCTCCATCAAGAGACTGGTTTAGTTTTCCTGGAGGAATGAAAATATCATCACCACCATCTACAATAACAAAACCAGCTCCTCTTGCTGTTAGTTGAAGGGGACCTTCGATAAAGTTTTCTTCAGCATTTAATTGATATATACCATGTCCAGAAGAACGTAAAAAATTACTTTTTTTAAGATCTTCTAGTACGCTGTAAACTAATTTTCTAAGTGCATTTTCTCTAACATCAATTAGTGAACAAACTTGTTTATGAGAGAGGTTAGAAGCAGGATTTTCTATGAAGACTCTGCGGATTGTATGCTGCAAACTCTTTTTTAGTTTTGCTTTGGGCGCTTTTCGTTTTGACATATGTTCGCAAGGTACGCTTAATTTAGAATTATTATCGAAGTGAAATACGAAAACAATTGCGTTGATTATGATAACTTTGTAACAAACACTATTTAGTATGAATTCAAGAGTAGAGAAAGTTCTAAATGAACAAATAGAAAAAGAATCATCATCATCGACGTTTTATCTTGCGATGGCGTCATGGGCTGAATCAAAAGGATTAAGCGGTACAGCAACTTTTTTGTATGCACATTCTGATGAGGAACGTTTTCACATGTTGAAACTGGTTAAGTTTGTAAATGAAAGAGGTGGAACAGCCATTATTCCAGGGATTACTACACCTCCATCAGAATTTGATTCATTATCAAATGTATTTGAATTGTTGTTAAGTCATGAAGTTAGTGTAACGGAGAGTATTAATAACTTGGTTGATGTTTGTCTTCAGGAAAAAGACTATACAACGCACAATTTTATTCAATGGTACGTTTCTGAACAATTAGAAGAAGAAGCATTAGCGCGAACTATTTTGGATAAAGTACGTATGATAGGAGACGATAATGCCGGACTGTATCTGTTTGATAGGGATTTAGAAAATTCTGCAATCCAGCCTGATTCTGTTAACAATGCGACAGCAGGAGTCTAATTGGTCTTTTTTTGGTATTTTGAAGTTCAATTGGAATGAGTAAATACCGGCTATATATACTAATTACGCTACTAACTTCTGGGCTTTTTGCGCAGAATGATTTTCGTTTTCGAAATTTAGCAATTAATGATGGGCTTTCTCAAAGCTCAGTTACTTGTATACTTCAAGATGAAGTTAATGCTCTTTGGGTAGGAACTCAAGATGGCTTAAACCGATATGACGGTGTCGAATTTGAGGTTTTTATGCCAGATGAGGTTGAAGGGCTTGAAAGCGGGTATATAAAATGTGGAATAATTGATAAGGAAGAGTCAATATGGTTTGGTACCAACAATGGTCTCGTCAATTATGATCCGAAAACGGAACTTTTTCAAACGTTTTTTGTAAAAAAGGGAAGCGCCCTGCAAATAGAAGATATTTGTTTAGGCGCTAATAATGATCTTTGGGTTGCAACGACTGAAAATGGTTTGTATCGTTTTGATTGCAAGACTAAAAAATTTGAAACATTTAAGAAGTTAATTCCATCGAAGAAAACAACGAATGTTTTACTGGTTGAAGACCGAACGCTTATTGTTTCAACAGAAGATAAAGGACTCTTTATATGTGATTTAATTTCTAGAAAAATACAGGAGGTTACAATTGGTTTTTTGGTTAATGATATAATTTTGTCTGTTGAAGGAGAGTTGGTTATTGCAACAAATAAAGGTTTATTTGAGTTTGATCCATCAACAAAAACACGAACGCAAAAATTTGTTGATGAAGTAGGAGAGATAGATGTTAATTCGGCATATTATGATTCTGAAACAGGTTGGTTAGTTGCAACAAGAACTCAAGGAGTATTTGTAATTTTTGATAGTGGTGAATATCATCAGTACACGGAAAACATTTTTCAAAAAACATCACTATTAAACAATGAGGTTAACTCTATTCTTAAAGATAATTCTGGATCTCTTTGGTTAGGATCGCAACGAGGGCTTTCAAATTTTGACCCTGCAAATAAGGGGTTTTTAGGAGTTGAGGCGAGTGGAAATGACTATGCAGGAATTCCAGCTGCTGATGTTTGGAGTTTTGCCGAAAGCAAAACAGGAGCTTTCTTATATATTGGAACAAGTAAGGGGGTTTCCAGACATAACTCTGAAACGGGAAGGTTTAGACAGTTTTATAGAACATCGAAAGAACGAAGAGCATCGAAGGAGGAAACAACGGTACTTTCAATAGAGGCTGTTTCAGATGAATTACTTTTGGTTGCATGTACTGACGGTCTTTTTGAGCTACATATAACAGACGAATTATATGAATTTAAAAAGGTTGATTTTGAAGCACAGGAAGTAAAAAAAGGACATGATCGAGTATACTCAATAGTTCATATAAAAGATCATCGATATCTTATTGCAACTCGTGGAGGAGCGCTACATTATGATTTAAAAACAAAAAGAATAGAAGTTTTTGAACATGACCCATTTAATTCTAAAAAGACAATTTCAAAAGGAGTTTGTCGTTTGGCTTTCAAAGATTTAGAGGGGAAAATATGGCTTTCCACAAGTATAGGAGGATTAAATGTATATTCTGAGAGAGAGGGAGAAAGGATAATAAAACCATATGAATATAATTATTTGATTAGAACAAAAACGAATGATTATATAACATCTATTTATCAATCAAAGTCAGGAGAATATTGGATGGGAACTTTAGGTTCAGGGTTGATAAATTGGGATACAAAAACGAACAAAAAGAAAGTTTTTAATAAATCAAATGGGCTTCCAAATGATGTTATTTATGGTGTTTTATCTGACGAGAAAGGTACATATTGGTTAAGTACGAATAAAGGATTGTGTGCATTTTCACCATCAAAAAAAACAGCAAGAAATTATACGGAGGTTCATGGACTTACAAGTAATGAATTCAATTTAGGGGCTTATTTCCGAGGGGCTTCGGGAATGCTTTATTTTGGAGGTATTTATGGATATAATTACTTCGACCCATTACAAATGAACCCTTCTCAAAAGGATGTTGAGGTTGTTTTCACAAAGTTTAAACTAGATAATGAGTGGCTTAAACCAAATGAAGAAGGCTCTCCGTTAACGGCACCTGTTTTTTTAACAAAAGCAATAAACTTGAGCTATGTTAATCGAAGCTTTTCTTTAAAGTTTCAAACATCTAACCTTACCAACGCAAATTTGGTTAACTATAAATACTTGCTTGAAGGTTCGGATGAAGGAGAAATTTTGCTAGGTACTAATAACGAAATACACTTTAATTCACTGTCTCCAGGAAACTATGTGCTGAAAGTTTATGCTCGGATTGGAGATCGTGACTGGTGCGCAAACCCTGCAAGCATGAGTATTGTTGTAGCGCCTCCTTTTTGGCAGACTTGGTGGTTTTGGGCTATTATTATTTTCTTTTTAGTTATTGGTATTAGGTTGTTTATTCGACAAAGAATTGAAGCATCAAGAAGAGAAAAAGTTCGATTAGAAATGCGTATTCGAGAACGAACGAGAGAAATACATGATCAAAGTAAGAAAATAGAGCAGCAGAAAAGAAAAATTGAAAAGGAAAAAATTCGTGTAGAAGAACAAAAACAACTACTTCAAATTGAAAAGGATAAAACGGAAAAACTACTAAAAAATGTAATGCCTGCTTCTACAGCTGAAGAGCTGAAAAAACGAGGAAAGGCTCGTGCAAGAGCTTATAAAACCGTCTCGGTATTATTTACTGATTTTGTTGGATTTACGAAAGTTTCAGAACGAATGAACCCGACGGAGTTAGTAAAAAAACTAGATGTTTATTTTACAAAATTTGATGAAATAATTGTAAAGAACAACCTTGAAAAAATTAAAACAATTGGAGATGCATATATGTGTGCGGGAGGTGTTCCTGTTCGAAACAAAACAAACCCAATTGATACGTGTTTAGCGGCCCTTCAGATACAGGATTACATGCAAAAGCGAAAGAATGATGCGATTGCTAATGGAAGGGAATATTGGGAGCTTCGTTTAGGTATTAACACTGGTGAAGTAACAGCCGGGGTTATTGGAAGCGAAAGACTTGCATATGATATTTGGGGTTCTACCGTAAATCAAGCACAACGCATGGAAATGATGGGAGAACCTGGAAAGGTAACTGTTACGGGTGCTACTTTTGAATTAATTGAACCGTATTTTGAATGTAGTTTCCGGGGAAAGGCGCAATCGAAAAGCAAAGGCTTAATCGATATGTATGTAGTGGAACGAATTAAGCCTGAATTATCTATTAGAGAAGAGGGAATAATACCTAATGAGCGATTTAAACAAGTAGTAAATCTTCATTTTTATAGTTCAATTAATTACTATAAGGCAGAGCGCCATATCATGCGAGTATTGGATCAGCGATTATCTAAAAAACTATATTATCATAGTATTTCACACACTAAAGATGTAGTTGCGGCAATTGAGCATTTGGCGCTGCTAGAAAATGTGACAGATGAGGGTTTATTCTTATTAAAATCTGCAGCGACTTATCATGACGCAGGGTTTGTAGAACAATATGATTCAAATGAACCTATTGGCGCTCGTTTAGCAGAAGAAATACTACCAAAGTACGGATACACAGCAAAACACATTGATAAAATAAAGGAGCTAATTTATGTTACGCAAATACCGCATAAACCAAAAAACCACCTGGAAGAAATAATGTGTGATGCCGATTTGGATTATTTGGGAAGGAATGATTTTCATGAGATAGCGGATAGATTGAGAAGAGAGTTGCGTGAACATGGAAAAATTAATAGCGATAGGAAGTGGGATGAAATTCAGGTTTCTTTTCTTAAAATGCATAAGTATTTTACTAAGACATCCATTAAAACACGAAAGAAGAAGAAGATGGAAAACCTTAAAGAAGTAGAAGAGCGATTGAAAATGAATAATTATATAGATTGATAATTAAACTATATAAAAAGTGTTGGCTCAGAGATACTTGTAATTAATCGCTTATAATAGGTGTAATGTCTTCCAGAATTACCTAACAGTTTTATATGTTTTTAGGGCTTAAGAAGCTTTTGATTTTAGTATTTTTAAAACTTTAAATAATACAAGAGGACTAATGCAAATAGCAATAAAAATACTAATAGGACTAATTTCTTTTATTCACTTGTACATTTTATGGTTTGAAATGTTTGCATGGGAAACAAGAGGAAAAAAAGTGTTTAAAAACTTCCCTAGTGATCTTTTTACGCCAACAAAAAAAATGGCAGCGAATCAAGGTCTTTACAATGGGTTTTTAGCTGCAGGTTTGATATGGACATTTTTCATTTGTAATTCCGAATGGAACATAAAGGTCTCACTCTTTTTTTTATCATGTGTTGCTATTGCTGGAATTTATGGTGCAATTACAGCTTCTAAGAAAATATTTATTGTTCAGTCAGTGCCAGCATTAATTACAATCATCTTGATTTTATTGAAATAACCAAAGCTTATTCAAAAGGGTGTTAAAGGGTTTGTTGAATAGAGCGTATTCAATTTCACGAAATATAAAAAAGCGGTAGATATTAGTTACTAATTTTTGTTTCAACACTAATTCTGAATTCGAGGCTATTGTAATAAACTCGCCTGAATACTACACAAATAAGACGTGTAAGTAGAATCTAATTGCGAATAAAAGAGCACAAAAAAACGCGATTATAGATTAAATAATCACGCTTTAAAGGTTTATAGACTTTAATTAGTTAAAGTCAGCAGCAAGGGTATTTAATCCCTCAATAGGGTTCATTATTAATGCTGGAATTTGCGCATCATTTGTAATAATATACTCTTCATGAGTTGCTGTAAGGACACCAAACACACTGTTTTTATTTAAGTTCATAATGGCGATAAGATCTGCGCCAATATTAACAGCGTGACGAACAACCTCTTTATCAAACCCACTACTTGGAACAATCGTTGCAGAAACATCAATGTTACGTTCTGCAAAATATTTTTCTGCAAATTGAATATTTGCCTTTACCTTATGACGTAAAAACTCATCAGATTCTTCAGGAGTAATAACGTGTACCTTAGAATTAAAGTACTTGGCAAGATTTGCTACAATTGTAAGCTTCTGCTTTGTTTCTTTATTTAAATCTAATGGAACAACGATATCATCATACCCTGTTTCTTTAGCCGTTTTTTCTTGAACAATGACAAAGGGAACAGAAGAATGAGTAACTACTTTAAGTGCATTCATTCCTGTTAAATGTTGCCAACCGTGTGTTCCATGGGTGCCCATAAAAATGAGCTGAGCATTATTTTCTGCAGCAAATTCTCCAATACCATCGAAAATGTTTCCAACACGAACTGCAGGGATCAGTTTAACGGAACCGTTGTGGTTTTCAATAACACTTTCTAAGCGCTTAGCAACTGCTTTAATATCTTTCTGTTTAGAAACAACATTTAAAACAAAAACCTGAGCCTTTAGCGGTTCAGCTGTTACTACGGCATGTTCTAAAGCTATTTCTGCTACTTCTGTAAAGTCGTAAGGGACAATAAATGTCTTGGTTTTCATAAGTTTTTGATTCGGGTTAAAGTTAAGATACAAATATAATCAATATCAACAGCGTAAGTGATTGAATAATATATGTTGCTAAAAAGAATAGGAAAACATATTATGTTTTTAAGTTGTTGATTTTCACAATGTTAAACCCAAATAAAGGTAAGGCAGGCATGAACATATAAATTGCTAAATATTCTAAAACCATAAGTTGCCATATGTATATTATCTGTCTTCGATAAAATTATTACATTATTAAGAGTTAAACACTCTAAAAGCACTGAAAGCTTACAGTAGGGGATGGGGTTAAAGCTCATCAAGAAGAACAGTTGAACTTTCGTGTTTTGAATTCTTCTTTTTCTTCGCTAAGTACTTAATAAAGGCATTAATAATAACAACCATTACAATGATTACAGAACCAATGTAAAACTGTGTGTTTAAAAGCTCATTTTCTTTAAGAATAAAAATTGCTAATACTATAGTATAAACAGGTTCAAGATTAATGCTCAGAGAAACGGTAAAAGCTCCTAATTTTTTCATAACCTCGATTGCAGCGAGAAAAGCAAAGGAGGTGCAAATGACACCTAGGAATAGAAGCCATAAGAAATCCTCGGTTGTAAATGTAAAAAGCTTCTCGTTAAATCGCCCTTGAAGTAAAAACATGATGCTTAAAAACACACTTCCACTTAACATTTCATAGAATGTTATTTTGGATGGGGGTTCGGATTCAACCATTTTTGTATTCATAACGGTAAAAACAGCAGCAAGAAAGGCGGAGGTAAGTCCATATGCAAGTGCAATGTAATCATTAGAATTGAAGCTTCCAGAGACAAAATAAATACCATAGATTACAACAAGACTTAAAGAGAGTTCAATCCATGAAATTGGCTTTTTCATGATTAAAGGTTCCAACCAAGCAACGTGAACAGTTGTTGTTGATAAACATAAAATTCCTAAAGAAGCTGTTGAAAGCTGAATGGACTTATAAAAAGTAACCCAATGAATAGCAACTAAAATACCAACGGCACACATCATAAAAAGTGACTTCTTTGAAGTGGCACGAAATGATCGTTTCAAAAATATCATAGCTACTCCTAGTGATATAAAAGCAATTATTACTCGGTGCCAAACAAGGTAAGAAGACTCAAGACCAATAAGTTTACCGAGAATACCAGTAAACCCCCACAATAGAATGATGAGATGAAGAAGAATATGGTATTTAAAACGTGATAACATCACGCGAAAATAAAAAAAGGCGCCCGATAAAGTCAGGCGCCAACAAATATTAAGTAGTATTTTATTACATTTTTTGTTTTAATTTTCGGATTTTATCATCCAGCTTTGATTGTTGACTATCTAGTTTTGCGTGTTTTACATTTAACTTTTCTTGATCAACTTTGAGTTTGTCAAGTTTTTTTCCTTTGGCAACTTTCTTGTCTAACTTTTCTTGTTCAGAGTCTAATTTTTTACGAGCATCATCAATTTTTGATTGTTCTTCATTGAGCTTGTTCATCTTTACTTGGAGAGCTTCGGCTTTTGCTTTTTCCTTAGCCGCATCCTTGGCCTCTTTTTCCGCAATTTTTATTTGCTTTTCAGCTTCTTTAACCCCTTTTTCCGCCTCTTTTTGAGCTTTCTCAGCTTCTTTTTTCGCCTCTTCTTCTGCCTTTTCAATTTTAGCTTGATCTTTTGCTTCGTCTTTTGCCTCTTTTGCCTCTTCTGCTGCTTTTTTCTTTTCTTCTTTTAAGCGATTTTCTTCTTCCTTGGCTTTTTTCTCAGCCGCGGCAAGTGTTTCTTTTTGTTCTTTTTGAACGCGCTCTGCTTCTGACTTTGCAGCTTTTCCATCTGATTTTGCTTCTTGTAGCTTTTCTTTTTGTGCAGCTTCAATAGCAGCGAGCTTTTTTGCGGCCTCTTCTTCGCGTGCCTTTGCGATAGCTTCTCGCTCGGCTTTTTCAGCGGTAATTTTTTCGTTTTGTTGTTTTTTTATTTCTTCAACAGATTGGCGGTTTTCTTCAGCCTCTTTTAGCATCCCTTCACTTTCTTGACGCTTTTCTTCAATGGCTTTTTTCTGTTCTTCAGTAGTCGCTTTGACTTCAGAGGTTTCTGCCTTTAGCTCTTCTTGGCGTGCTAAGGTTTCTTCTGTTTTCTTTTCAAACTCCTCCTTTTGCTGATTCTTTTCTTCAATCTTTCCATTCAGAGACCCTTGTTTTTCCATGCTTTCAGCATCTATTTCGCTCAAAGTAAGGTCTTTATTAGACATTGTGAAGGTATAGTTCTTACCTGTTTCTAAAACAAGATCAGTTAGTTTTTCTTTTTTATAAAGGGAGTGAAGCACTTCTATTTTAACCAGTTGTTTGCCATAATTTGGAATTTTAATCGCACCAATCCCTTGTTCGTTAGTTGTTCCTGCAGCAATAACCATTTTTTCACCGATGACTTTAATTAAGGCACCTTTGACCGGTTGTCCATCATGCATAGCGGTAATAGTAAATGAGATACCGTCTTTGATATTTTTTTCAATAGTGATAGTCGTGTTTGGCTCAGAAGCAAAACTTCCAAAGGAAGCTAAAACAACGGCAACGAGAATGTATACTTTTTTCATTTTTTCATTTTTGGATTATCCAATATACAAATATCCTTATGAGTCTAAGATGAAAATGCGTCATTATCTGCGAGTAATCAGAATTTTACGACGAGTGCGAAGATTCTATAAGTAATGAATACGGTTGAAATTCCATTTTTTGAAGTACTTTTACTCTATGCGGTTTTCAGAGGTAGTAGGACAACATGAATTGAAGCAACATTTAATTGAAGAGATTCAAAATGAAAAGGTGAGTCATGCTCAGTTGTTTTTGGGAAAAGCAGGATATGGACCTTTACCAATGGCCTTAGCTTTCGTTCAATATTTGTTTTGTGAGAACAAGCAAAAAAATGATAGTTGTGGAAAATGTGGCGCGTGTAATAAAGTATCAAAATTACAACATCCTGATTTGCATTTTTCTTTTCCAAGTGTTCAAACTGTAAGTAAAACCTCAAACTCTCTTTTGCCGCAATGGAGAGAGCAGATTGAAGAAAGCCCTTATTTTGATTTAAATGATTGGATTAAACGAATTGATGTAAAAGAAAGAAGGCCAATTATAAGCAAAGATGAGAGTCAAGAAATCATAAAAAAACTAGCTCTCCGATCTTATGAAGGGGGGTATAAAGTTATGATGATTTGGATGGCTGAAGAGATGAACCCTTCATGCGCGAATAAATTATTGAAAATAATAGAAGAGCCACCGAGTAAGACACTTTTTATTTTGGTGGCAGAATCTCAGGAATACATGCTACAGACAATTTTGTCTCGAACCCAGTTAACGAAAATTCCAAGAATTTCCATGGAAGATATGAGTAGCTTCTTGAGAGCAAGACATGGTCAATCTTCCGGAAACGCGGATAGTATATCATCAAGGGTGGATGGAGATTTACTTGAGGCAAAAGAGTTTTTTGGTGCCGATAAGGATAAAGATGAAAATAGAGAGTTATTCATTCGGTTGATGCGGGTCTGTTATCAAAAGAACGTTATAGACATGATTACTTGGGCCGAAACAATTACAGACCATAGTAAGGAGTTTCAAAAACAGTTTTTGAAGTATGCGCTGCATATGTTTAGGCAAAGCATGCTGCGGAATTATACGGAAGACACCTTAACAAGGGTTTCTGATGAAGAGGGAGCGTTTTTGACGAAGTTTTCTCAATTCATTACTGGAAATAATATTGTTGACTTCATGGAAATGTTTAATACATCTCACTATCATATCGAACGAAACGCAAATGGAAAAATTCTTTTTACCAATTTGTGTTTTCAGGTGATGCGATACATTCACAAAGCATAAGCACCATTTAACAATCGAGTCTTAAAATCTTCCGATTACCATAAAGCTTAACGTTAGATTATATTGAGTATTTTTACAACAAAATAATTAGACTATGGGTTGTACCAGTTGCGGAAGTGGAGGAGGAACTCCAGGCGGATGTAAAAACAATGGTACTTGTAGTTCTGGTGGATGTAATAAATTGGAGGTCTACGATTGGTTGGCGAATATGGAGCCACCAAGTGGACAATCTCCTTACGATATAGTTGAAGTTCGGTTTAAAAATAGCCGAAAAGGATTTTATAGAAACACAAAAGGAGAAACCTTTCAAGTTGGTGATGTTATTGTCGTTGAAGGTGGTCCTGGTCAGGATATAGGTGTTGTTTCAGTCGTTGGTGAACTCGCTAGAATTCAAGTAAAAAAGAAAGCTCCAGGATTTAAATCCATGGAGGCAAGGAAGATATATAGAAAGGCAGAACAAGATGACATCGATCGCTGGATTAAGGCGAGATCACTCGAAAAAGAGGTTATGTATCGAGCAAGAACGCTCGCGTTGAACCTTAAACTTCAAATGAAGATTTCTGATGTCGAATACCAAGGAGATTTATCAAAAGCGACTTTCTTCTATACGGCTGATGAGCGTGTAGACTTTCGACAATTAATTAAAGACTTAGCAGACGCGTTTAAAGTACGCATTGAAATGCGTCAAATTGGTGCTCGTCAGGAGGCAGCCCGTCTTGGAGGAATCGGATCTTGCGGACGCGAATTATGTTGTTCAACTTGGTTAACTGATTTCAGGTCTGTTTCAACTTCAGCTGCTCGTTATCAACAATTATCGCTAAATCCGCAAAAATTAGCAGGACAATGCGGTAAACTAAAATGTTGCTTGAATTACGAGCTTGATATGTATTTGGATGCGATGAAAGCATTTCCAAAGGGTGATGTTCGTTTAAGAACAAAGAAAGGTACTGCAAACCACATTAAGACTGATGTTTTTAAACAGGAAATGTGGTATGCTTATGAAGGTGAAGCAGGTATTGGTTCAGGGTTAATTGCATTGCACCCAGACAGGGTGCGTGAAATTATTCGCATGAATAGGAAAGATGAAAAACCAGGAGATTTAACCGAGTTTGTTAAAGAGGAAGTTATAATTGAGGAGCCAGACTATAATAATGTGGTTGGACAAGATAGTTTAAATCGATTTGAACACATCTTTAAGAAAAAACGTAATAAAAAGCGACCTCAAGGAAATCGAAAAGGAGGAAATCGAAATAAGCCTCAAGGGAAAAAGGACGAGCCTTCTAGAAAACAACAAAATACAAAGCAAAAGCCGAAAGCAAAACATAAACCACAGAATGCGCGTAAGAATAAGCCTAAAATGAGCAAAGAGGGCGGTGGAGAGAATAAGCCAAAAACGAGCAATAAACAAAGAAACAACCGTAATAATAATCAGCGTAAAAAGACGCAAGGAAATAACACGAAACCGAATGCTCCGAAAGAATAGTTTGTGGATATTATTGGTGTGTGCCGTACTTTTTTCATGCGGAGAACAACCTCATTTTGAAAAAGCGTTTTCTTTTAAATCAAGGAAGTGGACTCAAGATGTAAAACCAGTATATGAAATAGAGATTGATGACGTTACAACGGAATATGATTTTACACTTTCTTTGAGAACTTCAACGGATTATAAGTATAGTAATTTGTGGGTGTTTATGAAAACGGAAACACCAGATGGAACGATTGCACGAGAACCTTTTGAAATAAAAATCACCAATCCAGATGGCTCTTGGATTGGTGATAAATCTGGTTCGATGGTGACAACATCCTTGTACTTTAAAAGTAGGCACCTTCCGATCAAAGGAAAATATACGTTTACATTAGAACAAGGGATTACAGCATCGAAAATAGATGAGGTTCATGACTTAATTTTCCGTGTTGAAAAAACAAAGAAAAAGTCTTAGAATCAACGCCTTATAATGAATATCTATAAGATAAAGCGATTACATGCCTTATATTTTTATCAAAACTCATAAATCGCTTATCTAGCTGATACTTAGCTGATAAACGTTGTTTTTTAGCAACTTTAACACTTGCACCAATAGCTAAACGCATTTTTGATAAACTTGGCCCTGATGCACTAAAAGCAGGATCATAAAAAAGCTCGTAAGTCGCTAAAGGGGTTATTGGGTTTTTCTTGATGTTATATTTTACCCCAAACCTTAATCTAATTGCTTGATCAAAGTCCGGATTGAAGTTTTCTACCGAACCCCTGTTAAAAGCATATTGATAACGTAATCGACTTGAGATGTTAAAACGATCAACCTCTGCCTTAAAGTTTGCATTGAAGTTAAGACGATGCATGGCAGAAAAATTTGTGTATTTATCTTGATCTAGAATAAAACGATATTCTACAGATGGGCGAAACCATTTCTGAAGCTTATATTCTAAACCAACCTGAGGGAAAAAAGTGTTCACACCACGATTTCCAAATCGAGTGCTAACTGATCCAGACCAACTAAGGTCAGAAATAACATCTCCGTCAGCAGATACTTTTGTCCATGTTTCAAATTCATGTTGACCAAAAGTATGAGCGCTAAATGCAATAGCGAAAAAACAAATTAAAATACGCATACTCTAATCGCGAATATTAATTACTCCAAGATCAATAGTTGATTTATCATCCGTGATTTCAACTGTCTTGATGATTACATTTTTCCCACTTTCACACGTAGGACAATCTTCATATACAAAGAATTTATATGTTCCTTTCTGTAAATACTTGAATTCAAAAGTACCATCATAGGATGTTCTAACATCGTCATCATAAAAAGTATCATCCTCTCCATAAATGAGGTAAACACGTTCATCAAGACCGTCATATTCATTGATTAAATTATTTGCTGCATCGAAGACTTGAACATAGATTTTTCCTGTAATAGTAGATGATCCACCAGGACCTTCAACTTTTTTACAAGAAGTCATTGTGAGCGTAATAGCGCATGCGGAAAGAAAAAAGAGAATTCGTTTCATAATAGTTTTAATATAATTTTAACAAAATAAACCCAATGGAAGATTGTTTGCATTGGGAATGCAACCAAAGGGTAAAAACAACGTCTCTAAGTTAGATATTTATTAACAAGTTGTTAACAAAAGAGGAAATATTTTTGTAATATTGAACACATATCCTCAACACAGCGATACTACATTTAATAGTATTTTTTATGAATTTAACTAGATTTTGTATTTTAACGACACTATTTTTGTGCGCGTTTAAACCACTTCATTCTCAGGTAATTATTAATGAATATTCATGTTCGAACATGAATGGAATTACGGATGCTTTTGGAGAAACTGAAGATTGGATTGAATTATACAACACTTCAGCAACAGCATTTGATCTTACAGGCTATTACTTGTCAGATAAGTCAGGAAATCTTACGAAATGGCAAATTCCGAGTGGCTCTGTACCCGGAAATGGTTATTTGTTAGTAATGTGTTCTGGCCGAGATCTTGTATCAGGAAATGAATTACATCCAAATTTCAATTTAAAACAAACGAGGGGCGAGTGGATAGTGCTTACAAGTGACATTGGTAATGTAATCGATTCTTTAAAAATTGTTAACCTTACAAAACAAGATCATTCCGTTGGGCGTTCAACAGATGCCGCGCCTGACTGGAAATTGTTTATGACTCCCACACCAGGGGCGCCGAATGCAGGAGCGTCTGACTTTTATGTACCAAGGGCTGTCATGGACTTAGCGCCCGGCTTTTATGTAGGAGCTCAAACAGTGACTATAACTTGTGCTAATCCAGCGGCAACTATTCGTTATACTTTAGACGGTTCAACACCAGATAACACTTCCACAGTTTATACAGGACCACTTAATATTAATGCAACGACAGTTGTTAGAACAGCGGCCTTTGATGGTGTAAACCCCCCAAGCTTTACTTCTACGAACACTTATTTTATTGATGTAACCCATACAATGTCCGTAGTATCTGTTTGTAGTGACGAGGTATTTGACCTTGTGGCAAATGGAAACCAAGGCGGTGGCTGGGGTGGAGGTTCTGCTAATGTAGTTGGAGCTTTTGAACTTTTTGAAGATGATGGAACTTTCATAGATGAAGGAGAAGGAGACTTTAATAAACACGGAAACGACTCCTGGGCGTATGATCAAAGGGGGTTTGATTTTATTATGAGGGACCAATTTGGACACAATTCAGATTTACGCCACCAAATATTTCCAGAAAAAACACGTGATGAATTTCAGCGTGTAATGTTAAAGCCTGGAGCAAGTGATAATTACCCGTTTGAAAATGGAGGAGCGCATATTCGCGATGCTTTTGTGCATACATTATCATTGAAATCTGATATGTTGTTAGATGTAAGAACATGGAGGCCAGCAGTTGTGTATTTGAATGGCCAGTATTGGGGTGTATATGAGATTCGTGAGAAAGCGGATGACCACGATTTTACAAAGTACTATTATCAGCAGAATAAGTATAATCTACAATATTTAAAAACTTGGGGTGGAACTTGGATGGATTATGGCGCTCCAAATGCTCAACCAGATTGGGATAACCTAGTGAACTTTATTTTAAATAATAACATGGCTCCAGGTCCAGACTTTACTTATGTTCAATCTCAGTTAAAATGGAAATCGTTATGTGACTATTTTATGTTTAATTCTTACGTGGTAAATCAGGATTGGTTGAACTGGAACACGGCATGGTGGAGAGGTATGGATCCTGCTGGACAGAAAAAGAAGTGGAGGTATACACTTTGGGACATGGACGCAACATTTGGACATTATATTAACTATACAGGGATTCCAGACCCTACTGCAAATGCTGACCCGTGTAACGCTGAGAACCTTCCAGACCCAGGAGGTCAAGGACACACTGCAATTTTAACAAAACTGATTAATGAAAACCCTGCCGTTGAGCAATATTATATAACACGTTATATTGATTTGGTAAATACAACATTTTCATGTGACTATATGAATAACTTATTAGATAGCATGATAAATGAGTTAACACCGGAAATGACAGGACAAGTAAATCGATGGGGTGGCTCTCTTGCTGGATGGCAAGCCAATGTTCAAGCTATGAGGGATTTTATTGATGCTCGATGTTTAGCGCTTGAACAAGGTTTAATAGATTGCTATAATTTAACAGGTCCTTTTAATGTAACTTTTGATGTGAACCCAGTAAATTCAGGTCAGATTAAAGTAAACTCTGTTTGGGCTCCAGTTTATCCTTGGGCAACAACTTATTACGGAGGAATATCTACATTGACAATTGCTCAGCCTGAACCAGGGTTTATGTTCGATCACTGGGAGTACACAGTTGGACCAATGGTTAATGCAGATACAGAAGATACGAATGCAATAGAGATTAACTTACCGGAAGATATCGTGGCGGTATTTATTCCTGAGAACCCAGATATTGATGGCGATGGAATTACCAATGACGATGAAACAAATATTTATGGAACAGATCCAACAAACCCAGATACGGACGGTGATGGAATTGATGATGGTGTAGAAATTGGAAATGGTTCTGACCCTCTGGATCCATGTGACCCTGATACAAATTCGCCGAATTGTGATTCAGATGGTGATGGTTTATTTAATGTTGATGAAATAAATACGCATGGTACAGATCCTTTTAATCCAGACACAGATGGTGATGGGTTTGATGATAATAATGAGGTAACCAATGGAACAAACCCATTAGACCCATGTGATCCTGATGATTCAGACCCAGCATGTCAAATCGACACTGATGGAGATGGGTTGACAGATGCTCAGGAAGGTGTTTTGGGAACGGATCCGAATAATCCAGATACGGATGGAGATGGAATTTCTGATGGAACAGAAGTTGCTGATGGATCAGACCCTCTGGATGAGTGTGACCCGAATGCAAATGGAATTGAGTGTGCTCTTGGAATTCATGTTCCAACAGGGTTCTCGCCAAATGGAGATGGAAAACATGACACGTATTCAATCATTGTGGGGAAGGATATTTTGAGCTTTAAATTCCATGTGTATGATCGTTGGGGTAACAGAATGTTTATCTCAAGTGCAAAAGGATTTGAGTGGGATGGGACGTACAAAGGAAAAGAATTAAATGCAGGGGTATATGCTTATATGCTTGAGGTGACCTATGAGAATGGAACTGGAGAGATGAGAACAGGAAATATCACATTAATCAAGTAATATGAAAAGACTCTTAATGATAATTGGACTTCTTGTGCTGCAAACTAGTGTAGCGCAAGATCTCCATTTTGCGCAAACGGCACAAACACCGTTGTTTGTTAATCCAGCAGTGGCGGGTGTTTTTGATGGTTGGGAAAGAGTCATTATTAACCACAGAAGTCAATGGTTGGGTGCGGGGACGCAATTTAATACAACGGCAATAGCTGCGGATGTGAACTTATTCAAAGGACATTTAAACCAAGACCCTCATTTGGGGTTAGGTATTTTAATGTTTAACGATGTTGGGGGAGACTCTAAGTTTGGGAACCAGTCGGGCTCATTCACTGTAAGTGGTATTATTCCTATGGGGGGAGGCCATATATTATCTGCAGGGATCCAAGGAGGTTTTGGACAAAGAAAGGCGGATCTTTCAAATGTAACATTTATGAATCAATGGAATGGTTCTGATTTTGATCAATCTATTTTGAGTGGTGAAGCAAACACGCTTACATCGTTCACTTATATGGATGCTTCAGGAGGTTTATATTACGTATATGATGGAGGGCAAAGTACGTTTGCTAGGAATAATGATTTTAAGCTTCAAATAGGTTTGGCGGGTTTTCACCTGAATAAACCAAAATTAAAATATGTAAATGGTGTCGCTGATGATCGTCTACATAGAAAATTTGTTGCCCATGCTGGTGTTGTTGCTGATATTCCTGGAAGTGAATTGGCAATTGATGGTTCTGTCGTTCAATTTTTACAAGGATCTCACTATGAAACATTGATTGGGATGATGCTTCGATATCGTTTTGAAGATGCAACTAAGATTACAGGAAATAGTCAAGACGCGTTTATTGGTTTTGGGCTGTATGGAAGAATGAGTGATGCCATTATTCCTTCTTTTATGGTTAGCTGGAGAGGCTTTCAGTTTGGTGTTTCATACGATGTTACCTTATCAGCGCTAAGACAAGCTTATAGAGGCGGCTCACTAGAGTTTTCATTGTCTTATACTAATTTTAATCACTCTTTATTTAAGACGAGAGGAAGAAGGTTCTAATCTTTATCATGAGGAAAAAGTACTTGGAACGGACTTTAATGGTTTAAGATAAGTTATTAGTTGATAAAAAGATATTGTTAAGCTACTAAGGCACACGAATTTTTTAACATATAAAAAGCATCATTTCTTTAAAGATGTTATTTATAATAAATAGTGTGTATCAATGATACATTAGTTAACAGGTGCGGTTACTACTTCGCAAACCTACGTTTAAAAAAAGCAAAAATTCGTTTGTGAAATAAAGCAAATAACAGAATGTAAGGAATGATCATTAAGTAGAGTATTCCGTAATTTATATTTGTTCCGAAAGAGGCTTCGTCAAGCTCAGCACCTTGCTCTGCCAGCAGTTTACACTGTGAGCATCCTTGTCCATATGCTAGATCAACCGACATTATGAAGAAAAAAACAAGGGCAAAAATGATCTTTTTTGACATGGTACAAAATTAGTGATTTTTATGGTTTCAATGAAAGGTTTTACTGTTAAGGTGGCGTTCATGATGTAAACAGTAAGCATCGATGACTGAAACGTAGCCTAAAACTGAAAAAATCATCTAAATTTGTTGTATGAGTGGAATAAAAGTTTCGTTAGGGTTGTTATTAGTCACTGGTTTTTTCTTTGCCAGTTGTGGTGAAGGAAACAAGGAAGAAGTAAAAGAAAGCAATGTTTCATTGAACGATCAATTAGAAGCGACGCCTGATAGCATCCCTTTAATTGTTGAAAGAGGAAGGCTAATGTTTGAGGCATATGCTTATGAAAAAGCAATGGCTGACGCCGCGCATGCTTTTCGATTGGATAGCAACCGTTTTGATGTTCGTCATTTATACGCAGATGCTCTAAACAATAGGGCGGGTAGAAGTATTGCTGATGTGTCTAGCGCTCAGTATCACTACTCTAAATTACTGGTTGAGAAGCCTGAAGAACTGTCTGTGTTAATAGGTTTGGCGTCTACCTACAGTTATCAACAAGATTTTGAGAGTTCATTCAAATACATCAATGAAGCTTTAAGAATTGATCAACGTTATCGAGATGCGTATATATTGAAAGGTTCAAATTATGGCGCTCTAGGAAATAGAGACTTAATGAAATCATCATACGAAACAGCAGTACAACAGGACCCTGAGTTTTTTGAAGCTTACATACGTTTAGGAGCGCTTTATTTAGAAGACAATGATAAAATTTGTATTGAATATTTTACAACAGCCTATCAGTTAGAACCTGAAAACTTAGAGGCATTGTACTCTGTTGCATATGCTAAACAACATTATGGACAAGTGGATGAAGCTAGAGCTTTATACAGAAAAATGGCAACAGATACAGTTGATTTTTATGTTTCGCAGGCTTTGTTTCAATTAGGACATATTCAGCAATTTGTTAATCAGGATTTAGATAGTGCAATTTATTTCTATAAGAGTGCGACGTATACAGAGCCGAGATATGTAGAAGCTTACCATAATATTGGAATGTGTTATGATTTGAAAGGGGATAAAACCCGAGCATTACAAAATTTTGGAAAAGCATTAAAGTATAATCCAGAGTTTGCGCTTTCACGTGCTTACGCAGACAGTATTCGCTAGTGAAGATAAATCCACGTTATATTCAGTTAGTCGGTGATGCAGCGATTCCATTACTGGGCTTTTTTATTTGGGACTGGAGTCTTTACTTCATCTTGCTTTTTTATTTCATTGATTTATTAATGAGTGAAGTATTGATGCACGTAAAGAGTTCAAAGATTATTGTGTTTCAGGGCGAGGAACAAAGATCTTCTTGGATTTATCAAGGAGCAATAAGTTTATTAATTCTCTTAGCAGGAATCACAGCTATTCATGGGGCAATGGCACAGATTGATTTAGGGATTGATTTTCAGGATGAATTAATTGCTTTTTGGTCATATACAGAATTAGGAATTCAACAAGGGTATATATTAGTTCCGCTTATTGCATTTGCAGGATATCAGCAATATAAGCTGACCTTTCTTATGCGAGCGAAATACCGGACAGCAGAAGTGAGAAACATTTGGAAACGGCATCATATTACACTCATTTTACTTTTGAGTAGTGCTGGGGTTGCGTTAGGCTTATCTTTTTTCGTAACTCTTCCAGAGATGATATATGTTTTACTAATTGTAGTCGGGTGTACAACTTATAGTTGGTTCTTTAAAAATGATTTGCAACAGTAGAAATCAGAATTATTCTTCGGACAAGGAAAGTAAAGCAAAACTTGCAAGCCAATGTCCACCCTCATAACTATCTCCAACAAGATTAGGTAATGAATGCTTAATGTGTTCATTGCCAATTGCTATTAGGTGACCGTATTTATCCGGAGAACTCGCAGCAATCCCATACAAGCACCAAGCACGACTAAAGTTTAAACCATCAAGGTGCACTAAATGTCCATCGTTTCTATCAGCAACAATCCCAGGGCTTAACGTAAACGATGAATCCGATAATTTGGGAAGAAACTTGTCTAACCATGTTGCAAAGGCATCTTTAGAAAGAACACGCCGCATAATGTTTACTTCTTCTAAACATGGAGATAAAAAATCATACCCGCTTGGTTCCCATTCTAAGGGGCAATTAGTGTCATCTATGTAAAAGTGTCTAGCTCGATCACTGACGATTTTTTTAAGTGATATATTATTGGTTTTTTCAGCATAGTCATAAATCATACACATAGCAAAGGCTGTGTTTGTATGGGTTCCAACACGGATTGGGTAATGTAATTTTGGAAGAAACGTTACACAACGATCTACAATAATGTTTGTAAGTGGCGCCATATTTTCTTCCATTAATTGAGCTTCTGGGTGGTCCCATGTATGAAGTTCTCCTGCTAACTTTAACAGCCAGGCCCACCCGTACATTCGTTCAAAACCTTGGCTTAACTCATCTTGAAAATAGAGAATTTCACCTTGAATGTTTTCTTTTGTTAGATGTTTTTTAAGCCCTTCAATCATTTTATTTGCCTCTTTCATTTCCGGAAACATTTTTACCATTCTCACGAGGGACCAATGTCCATGTACGGCTGAGTGCCAATCAAAACACCCATAAAAAGCAGGGTGAAGTTCATCGGGAGATTTTAAATAATCATCGTTTCCAATCACTTGATTTAATTTGTTCGGGTACTCGGTGTCAATACATGCCAGTGGGAGTTGAACCAACCTATCAGCTTCATCTTGTGACAATGTTAATCTGTCAGGTAGGCCTAAAGGAGTTAATTCATTAGAGCTTTCTCGAAGGGGTTCTTTGCATCCTGTAAAGAGAAATAAGAAGGGAACAAAAAGGGCAACTTTTTTCATGTGAATGGGGTTTGTTGCCCTAAAATAGTGTCTATTGATAAAAGGATCTAATGAATGCCATGCATTTTTTTACGAATGATAGGAGATATTATAAGGGCAAAGGCTCCAACGCCGATTGCAATTACTCCAAAGAGCGTATAAATACTTACATATTGATATAGCTGTTTAAAGCCATCAGGCATCCCTTCGACTTTTTCAGGGGTTAAGCCCGTAAAGATGTTTATTACGAATTCAAGTGAGCCTAAACGCATTCCGTCTCCGTTTCCGATAGCAGTTAATTTAGCAATTTGTCCAGAGAAAAAGTGTCCGTAAAATGATGCTAAGAGCCATAATCCCATAATAAATGCACTAAATTTTACAGGAGAAAGTTCTGTGGCTTTTGTCAAACCAACAGGAGATAGGAACATTTCCCCAATTGTATAAATGAATGTTCCTAGAATTAAGTAAAACATCGGAACATGAGCATTGGCATCAGAATGATATGCTGAAAGACCAAAAGTTAAATAGCCTACTCCAAGTAAAATTAGTCCGAAAGCAAATTTAACAGGAGAACTAGGGTTTTTTCCTTTACGCGTTAAAAAAGTCCAGAGAATAGAAAATGGAATTGCAAGAAGCATAATGAAGAATGAATTAATACTGTTTGTTTGTGCTGCATTTAAGCCGATAAGATTTACATTTCGATCAGCAAATAGTGTAAGTGAAGATCCTGCTTGTTCAAAAATTGCCCAAAAAACAGTGGCTAACACAGTAAAATAGACAACGACTGATAGACGTTGACGTTCTACCTTTGAAACATTTTTCATAATTATGGATAGGAGTATCGTAATTGCTATTGTGACTAAAATAACGAGCCAATGTTCATATTCATGGAAATAGATAATTCCAGCAAAAAATGGAACCGAAATTAGTGCAGCGACGAGAACAAGAACTTCTATTTGTCTTTGTTCACTTTTCGTTTTGAGTAAAAGATCTTTTGGAGCTTTCCCGTGTTCTCCAAATAGGTTTGAGCGAGTACCACGCAGGAAGAAAACAATACCCAGAATCATTCCTAGCCCTGCTAGTCCAAATCCATAGTGCCAACCGTAGTTTAAACCGACCCAAGCACACATTAATGGTGCTAGCATTCCCCCTAAGTTTACACCAAGATAAAAGATTGTAAACCCTGCTTCACGTTTTTCCTCTTGCCCCTCGTAAATGGATCCGACCAAAGAGGAAATATTTGGTTTAAAAAAACCATTACCAACGATGACAATTGCCAAAGACATATAAAAGAAAAAAGGGGTTTCAACAGTCATCATAATGTGCCCAATAGCCATAAGGATGCCTCCAAGAATGATAGCTTTACGATATCCTAAAATACGGTCGGCTAACATTCCCCCAATTAATGGGGTCGCATAGACCAAAGAACCATAAGCTGCATAAACGCCAAGTGACATTTCATCCGAGTACAATAACTGTGTAGTCATGTAAAGCACTAAAAGTGCCCGCATTCCGTAAAAGGAAAAACGTTCCCAAAGCTCTGCAAAAAAGAGAAAAAACATTCCTTTTGGGTGTCCAAATAATTGTGGAAGAGCTGGATTACCATGAGATCTTTGATTTGTTTTCATTGATGTAAGATTTAAGTTTACAGCAAGATCATTCGATGGTTGCCCATCTACAATGGAAGTAGCAATTTGTACTAAAAAATAGGGGTTTGTAATTAATTGTAACCCACGAGTATTCTTGTTTTTGAAACGTTTAAATAAGAATACAGAAAAGAATATGTGGTTTTGTTTTTACCGATTTACATGAAATAAAGATGTAAAAATGTAAGGTTGGCATGATTTTGTGCGTCTATTAAACATAGATTCTGTGTTAAGAATCAACTAAAAAAAATTATCTCCACGCAACCAAAATGACTTGAGAAGCGTTAGTCTTGTAAATGAAAAAGATGAGATTATACATAGTTTTATGGTTTTGCATTTGTCTTTTTAGTTTTGAGCTACATGCACAAAACTTAGTGTTAAATCCGAGTTTTGAAAATATTAATGCTGGAAACTTACTTTGTAATGCAGTATTTCCATCTCCACCGGCTTTGTTTAATAATTCAATTAGCAATTGGACTCAGCCAACGGATGGAACACCAAATGTTTACCATGCCTCCTTGCCAAATGCTTGTGGTTATAGTACGAATTCCAGCAGTCCGGTGAGTTTTGGGAAGCAAACTCCTAGAACTGGAGATTCGTATGTTGGACTTTTTACATATGGTGTGGATCCGAATGCACCGTTCGTATATCGAGAGTATGTTCAAGGAGAATTAATGACGCCTCTTGTTGTAGGAGCAAATTATAAAATAACCTTTTGGGTTTCCCTTGCAGAGCGTTCGTCTCACGCATCAGATAATTTTGGAATTAAATTTCATCAAGGAGCATCTTTTCAAAATACAACGGCGAATATTCCTAACCCTGATAACTTTCTGATGTCTGGTCCTATTTCAGATACTTCAGACTGGGTACAGGTAACAATGTGTTATTCTCCCGGTACAGCAGGTATAACTCACTTTTCAATAGGTAACTTCCATGATAATGCTACGACACAACTTAATCCAACTGGGTTTACTAATGCATATCCAGACGTGGCATATTATTTTATCGACGATGTTTCTATACATGAAATCACGGGTAATGTTTTTAATAATGCCGGAAACGATACTATTGTAAGTATTTGTTCTAACGGTCCTACTGAAAACTTGTTTGATTATTTAGGCAATGGGGTGGACCCTTCTGGTTTCTGGGAAGGTCCGTCAAATTTAGGGAATGGATATTTAGGAACCTTTGACCCAACTCTAAATGGACCAGGAACCTATATGTATATAGTTCCCGGATGGGTGAGTTTTTGTAATCTTATGACACTTGTTCCGCCGGATACAGCTTTTGTTACGGTCGAACATTCAGCCAACCCTGTAATTACCTCTCCAACTAACTTCTGCGAAGGTGATGTCGCAATTAACTTAATGGCAGATATAGCTGGAGGTATCTGGACGGGATCAGGTATTGTAAATCCTACTAATGGAACATTTGATCCAGTTGTTGCGGGAGTCGGTACGCATGAAATTATTTATACTCTCACAGGTTTTTGTGCTGGAGCCGATACAATTGCGATTCATGTGAGCCCAATTCCCGAAGTAAATTTTGTCGCTTCTCAATTGGAAGGGTGTGTTCCACTTTCGATTGATTTCGCCAATACAAACGGCGCACCTAATTCGATGTGCACATGGAATTTCGGGGATGGGAACTTCTCTAATTCATGCACACCATCAAATATGTTTACGCAAGCAGGATGTTATGATATTTCTTTGACAGTAACAGAAAATGGTTGTTCAAATACTGATACTATTACTTCGATGATTTGTGCGGCGGAGTCTCCTCAAGCAGGATTTACTATGACACCAAATCAGGTGATTCTTTGGGATAATAATGAGGATTTAAAGTTATTTAATTCTTCAACTGGAGCAGAAAGCTATCTTTGGACCTGGGATGGAATTGAGTTTTCAACAGAAGAGAACCCAATTGTTTCTTTAGATACTTTCCTATCTGAGGCACGATTTGATATTTGTCTTTTCGCTACAAATTCTCAAGGTTGTGAAGATTCGATTTGTCAGACTTTCGAAGTAAGTGAAGGGTTGATTTATTATGTCCCTAATTCTTTTACCCCAGATGGGGACGAATTCAACCAGATATTTCAGCCGGTGTTTACCAGAGGATATGATCCAACAGACTATAATTTTACAATTTATAATCGTTGGGGAGAGCTCGTTTGGGAATCAAATGATCCAGGTATAGGATGGGATGGTGCTTATTCCGGACAAATGCTTCAGAGTGGTACTTACTCCTGGCGAATTGAATTCAAACTCCTGGAGAATGACGAGCGTCGCTTGATACACGGTCATGTTAATTTGATTAGATAAAGAAACCGAAATTATTAATATTTGAGAATTGTAAATACGTTTGTTTAAAGCTGTGACTTTGTATTATTCCCGCATACTATTCCTATTTTTTATTTCAAGTTATTCGTTATTTGGACAGAAAACCTATTCTATAGTAGGAGACGCTTACGGAATTCCAGACATCGTATCTCCCGTTTGTCCTAATGTCGACACCTGTTTTACTTTAACAGAGAATGTTAACGGGCAAGCAGGTGCTGTATGGGATGATGTCCCAATTAATTTATCGAAAAGCTTTGATGCACTTTTTTGCTTGACACTAGGTTCCAATGATGTAAACGGAGCTGATGGATTTGCTTTTGTTATGAGAGGATTAAATTCTTTAGGTATAGGAGCAGTTGGAGAAGGGATTGGCTATGAAGGTATTATTCCTTCCATAGGAATCGAATTTGATACATGGGACAATGGAACACTGAAAGATGATATTCCTGAAGATCATACTGGAATGTATCATGATTCTGATTTTTCGAATCCCGTTTCTGGATCGGTTTCTTTGACCCCCACCGGGTTAAATGTGGAGGATGGAAATTATCACAATACTCGAATCGTTTGGAATGCTTCGGCGAAAATCTTAGAAATGTATTTCGATGGTGATTTGAGAATATCACAACCCATTGATTTGATCAATGACGTATTCAGTGGAGATAGTCTGGTATTTTGGGGGTTTACTTCTTCTACAGGAGGAGCAACGAACCTACAACAGATTTGTTTTCCTTATACGAGTATTCATATCGAAGATGTTGTTGTATGTGAACCGAATAAGGCTGAATTAAGTTTTTACACTGAAAATATTACGAGTTATACTTGGTATTCGGAAGCAGGAGATACACTAGTCGACTGGAACACTATAGATTATTCTTATCCTTTTAATTTGGACGATACATTAATTTCTGTAAACGAAACGGGAAATTACATTTTGAATATTTCATTCAACAACACCAGCTATTCCGATACCGTTCAGGTAATTATTGTTCCATTGCCTCTAAAACCATTCGAAGCAGATAGTACTATGTATTGTCCTGATCAAGAAGATATCACTTTAGACGCACTCAATCCAGGCACGAGTTATCTTTGGACACCTTCATTTCCTGATAGTCAAGTAATTGTTGACAATGGATATACTGGTTGGTATTCAGTCACCATAGTAGAACCTATCAACTCTTGTTCCATTACGGACTCCATTTACGTTGGTAATTACTGCGATCCATTGGTAAATTTCCCCAATGTTTTCACGCCAAATAACGATGGAGTAAATGATTTTTATAAGCCTATTTTTAAAGGGGACCCTAAGTGGATATATTTTAACGAATTCACTATCCAGAATAGATGGGGGAATGTCGTTTACAGATACAAAAAAGGAGATTCTACAATCGGGTGGGATGGAAAAAGTAATGGAAATTCAGTCGCAGATGGAGTTTATTTTTACAATGCTGTTTATTCCGATATTCTCATGGAGAATACTCAATCAAAACACGGCTTTCTTCATTTAATTTCAGAATAATAGAGTTAAATAGTCTTTATAGTTCGTAAGATTTCATTATCGCCTCACTTTTTATCGTATTCCAAATCAAAGTTGGTTTCCCTTTTATACAGCAGAAAACAGACTTCGAGTAGCCTTCTCTGAATGGCGACCAGTCCTTTCTTTTTAATGCCACTCCGAGCAACAATTCGTGCGTAAGTACTTTTGTACTTCTCATTACTCCTAACAGCTGCTAATGATGGAAGATAGAGTGCTTTTCGAATGTGTTTGTTTCCTTTCTTTGAAATTCGAGGTCTGCCATTAATGGAGGTTCCAGATAACTTCTCCTTGATATCTAAGCCTGTATAACTAACTAGTTGTTTTTTATTTTCGATCAGTTCGAACCCGTTAGTTTCGGCAAGAATAGTAACAGCTGTGATTATACCTATTCCAGGTATCGTTGTGAGTCGATTTACTTCCTTATCAACGTCAGGGTTCTCCTTCAATAAAACGGAAATCTCAGATTTGATTTCTAATTCTTGTTGGTTTAAAAACTTGATTCTCTTTTCCAGTCGCTTTATTGTGGATTGTAGAGGGTAAGCCTGCTTCTTCTCCGCGTGTAGTTGATTTTTGATTGAAGCTCGTTCGTATACAATCTGATCCCTTTCCCTCGTAAGATGGCGCAAGTTCTGATAAATTTTTTGTGGCGGATTCCAGAGTTGAACTTTTCGTTCCAATCCGAATTGAGCAATTGCCATAGAGCTTATTTTATCTGTAATTGTTTTAATAGTTAGGGTTCTCATGTAATTACTAATCTTATTCGGCAGAACAATACTGACTTGACAGTTTTGCTCAAACAAAAAGTACGCTAACTTCTCATGATACACCCCGGTGGCTTCCATTACCCATACAATTGGGACTCCAACACTATGTTTTCTAACTAGTGAGAGGAGTTTTGCAAATCCACGTCTGTTATTTTCTACAATTCCCTTACAGGAAAAACTGACCTCAAGCTCGTCAGTAATTCCGGAAATAGCGATGTCGAGTTTCTTTTGGGATACATCAATCCCCACGGATTGCCTGATGATTTTATTCATTGCATAGTACTTTAAAAGTGGGATGCTTCTCTTGCTTTTCTCTCCTTGTTGCCATTCAGGTTATCACAGCCTTATGATTGCTGGTTCCTTACATTCTTGTTCAAAGTCAAAGAAGCGGATAAAGAATGAGGTACATCTCTATGTCGCAGTATACCGAAACGGCTACTTAGTGGTTTAGCCATACTCTCATTCTTTCCACTTATAATTAAATGTCAAA
>JAKVAS010000010.1 GCA_022448165.1 Crocinitomicaceae bacterium
AGGTAGTTAGGTTATTAGTACATTTAAAAACATGTGACTCTGTCATGCACTTATTATAATATATGAAAATATTCTCGTTCCTCACTTGTCTTTTATTCGCTGGATTTGCTTTTTCGCAGAACTCCTATTATTTCACTAATCCTGTTTTATCCATGTTCACAACAACAACGGTTGATGCACAATATTACGGAACTTACACAGATGATCGTACTTCATTGAACTATGAATTTACCAGTGAAGGTGTTTTTGTGGTTTCAATTTCAATTTCTTCTATCAGTAAAAAATCTGTTCGTGAAACTAGTACCTACTCCGTTCGCAACGGTCTTATTTTTGGTGTTGTAAAAGATGATTCAATTCCATGCATTCTTGAAAACGGTTATTATTATTTTGGCATTAAAAGCAAAGAGGCTCTTGCCCCAAAGCACATACTTAGTCGCATTGATGCTTCGCATTATCTTATCAATTATAAAGATGGAAACACCTACACTCCTTCGCTTGTTACTTTTTCAAACAAAGGCATGACAATTCAAGATTTCGATTACGACATAGAAAGTGATGAATTCACATACATAGCGCAGCGTTCGAGCATCCCAAAAGGTAAACAACACGTTATTTTACTTTCTCCAACGGACGAAGAGACGAAAGTGTTTTTAGAAAAAAAACCTTTTGGAAATGCTACTAATTTTGTGAAAAAAGACACGTGATTGTTTATTATTTAGATTCTTCACAAGGCCAACATTTAAAACAATAGTCAGGTTGTTAAATAACAATTATCTATCAAAATCAATTTCCTAAAATAGTTGGGCATATATTATCCCACTTGTAATGATGCCTGATATAATTTGAGTTCTTCCCAAGAAAACTTATTTCCGACTCTTTCTTTTAACTCCCCTAATGATCCGCCGTCATAATCATCAAACACATCTGAAAGAGCATTTTTCCGATCAGCTGACATCACATGCTGAAGTTCAATTTTTTCTTCCCTAATTAGACGTACGCAATGAGTATAAATCGTTCCAACTCCCAATTGGCGTTCCTTCGCTATATCGGCAATTTCCATTCCATCTTTAATCATTCCTAAGGTAGTCTCGTAAGTTGTGCCTTTCTTTTTCTTCTTCGTGGTCTTTTTTCGTTCCGATTTCGTTTTCACATCGATGAAATCTGTCTCAAAATCAAAGGTAGAATTCGCTTGTCTCAACTCTTGTTTCACACGTTCAATTTGACTTAATTTAAACGTTTTAATTTCCTTAGTCCAAACGATGTCTTTCTCAATATTTTTCCCCTCTGCAATCGCCTGCGTAAGCACCAGTGCTTTCTTCAATCGAATGAGTGTTTCCGTCAATAGCTGATCTAAGGTTTCAAGCTCCTCATTATATTGCTTTGTATTCCTCTTTTGTTGAAGCTCCCCCATTTTCTTCAAGCATGAATACATCACGCCTTCCAACGATTTAATAAAATATCCATGTGCAGCTTTAACACGCTCTAGTACATGATCAAATTTTGCATCTTCTCCACAAATACGTATCAATTGCCCTCGAAATTTTCGAGCTGGTTCAATCGTAGAAGTAAGAATTTGCACCTGTTGAGTAACCCATGACCTATTGACTCCTTTTAGCGACTTAGAACCATGGTCCTTATAAGTTACCTCGTGAGATTTCCAAGCATTGTACATTTCTAACCAATCAAAAGCATTAATCAATGTATTTCGCAAAAAAGTCAATGTTCCGTCTCTCAATTTTCCTTCATAGTCAATGTCTTCCTCATGCTCCTTTGCATATGCCGTAACATGCTGATCATTCTTTAAACCATTTATATTTATGGGATTCCTAAGAATCAACCCTTCTAATGATCTCAATCGAGAAAGGGCAACATAGGCTTGTCCTGGAACAAACACTTTAGAAACATCGACAATTGCCTTATCAAATGTTAATCCTTGACTTTTATGTACAGTTATTGCCCATGCTAATTTTATTGGATAGTGAACGAATGTACCCAGTACTTTTTCATCCACTTCTCCCGTTGAGGCGTTTAATGTGTACTTGATATTATTCCATTCGTAACGCTCGACAGAAATAATCTTTTTCTCCTCAGGAAATCTAACTTTAATCTCATCTCCATCAATATCAATTATACGGCCCATTTTTCCATTATAGAACTGTTTATCCAATGAAACATCGTTCTTCACAAACATAATTTGCGCCCCGATTTTTAATGTCAATGTCGCATCCAACGGATACAAATGTTCTGGAAACTCTCCTGTAACCTCAGTTTCAAAATGATATTCCTTTCCTTCTAGATCGTTTAATGCCCTCTGGTTTATTTCATCAGCATCTCGATTATGAGTTGTTAAAGTGACATAATCATCTTTAGTACTCACCCCTACTTCAACACGTTCATTAAGAATTGAAACTTGCTCGGGAGAAATCGTATTATTTCTTAAGTTATTCAGTAACTCGACAAACGTTTGATTTTTCTGTCGATATACTTTTTCCAACTCAACATATATCGGTGGCTGTTGACGAACGGCATGAGCATAGAAAAAGAACATTCCTTGGTAGTAATTTCGCAAATGATTCCATTCATCATGTTTCACCACTGGAGGTAGCTGAAACAAATCACCAATAAACAGTACTTGAACTCCTCCAAAAGGAACATTATTGTTTCGAACATTTCGAAGCGTCCAATCAATTGCATCGAGTAAATCTGCACGCAACATACTCACTTCGTCAATAATCAACAATTCAAGATTCCTAATAATTGCCTTTCTTCTCGAATTCATTCGAAAATGGCGCATCAAGGTCTTCTTTGTTTCGATCTTACTACTTCCGTAGGAGTCCATTTTATAATCAAAATCTGGAATAAACGCCCCAAACGGTAATTGGAAAAATGAATGTATTGTAACTCCTCCCGCATTTAACGCCGCAATTCCAGTAGGAGCAACTATTACTGTCTGTTTATAAGTAGAAGTAACTATTTTCTGAAGCAAGGTCGTTTTTCCTGTTCCAGCTTTTCCCGTTAGAAATATAGATTGATCCGTTTGGTTAATTAACCTCTCTACAAATTCAGCAACTTCGTTGGTTTCATTTTCGTTGTTCATTGGTCCCATCTATATATAAGTTAATCAAAAAGATCAATTGAGGTGAGACATTCGCAAACATTTTCACCAGGCCACGAAGTTATGCAGTTAAAGTAATATTACGACCCAATTGAACATTCATTTAGAACTAAAACGTAATTCTATACTGGAAAACTGGTATAAATCCATTCTGATAAATCGTTCTGACCTGACCAGCATATGGATTGTACTGCTGATAAAAAATGTTATCACGATCCGTAAAGTTTTGTAGATCCAACGCCCATTCTTGCGTTGTATTTCTTCCAATTAATTTGTAAGCGATCCTAAAGTTTCCTTTCAAGTAATCTTGGTACTTTTTAGCAAAAGCATTAGAAACATCTCTTACTTCCTTATTTGCAGCAATGCTTTCTGGGATAAGAATTTCCGTATAACGACCTCCACCGTTCCAAGTGAATTTAAAATCGATACTCAACGCTGAATAGTATTTCTTTTCTTCTTTCGATTTCTTACCGAAACGGAATTCATAACCTATCAATGTATTCAAAGTGTGATTACCATTAAATGCAGTATTTCTCCAAACGTCATCACTTCCTTTGTATTTTGATTCAAACAATGAAGCAGTAACCAAAAAATAGAATCCCTTATCCAGGAATTTTTCTAAGGTTAATTCTATTCCATAATTTCTCCCCTCTCCACCATTATGAATAGAATCAGGTATAGAAGTATTAAATGTAGCTCCAAAATTCAGTAATGAATACGCACTACTTTTTTGTTCTATAGGGACATTAGTTAAATACTGACCATACACCTCTGCCTTCAACTTAATACCGTGTTTAAATCGCTTCTCATATCCCGCAATCAAATGATGACTATTTGTAAATCCCAATTCTGTATTGGGAGTTGTATAACTTCCATCCAAATTTTGAATTTGCGCAAAATATAATTCAATTGGAGCCATTTGACTATGCAAACCATATCCTGCGTTAATTGACTGGTTTTTATTCAATTGAACATTCAATCCGATGCGAGGTTCTACAGACCATTGTTTTCCAAGAGTAAGAAATTGAGAATAAACCCCACTTACCAATGTTAGATTTTCATTTAAACGATAGCGATGTTGAAAATGTGAACGAATCAAACTTGTTGCCCCCTCAAAATCTCGAAGACTTGCAAAAGCTACTGCAGAAGGCACATACACAGAATCGTTGAGTGAGAGAAGATAAACATCATTGATAATTCCTGCTTTAATTAAATGCCTACTCGACAATTTATTCTGATAATTTACTACAATGGTTTGTTTTCCATTAGTCGCTTCCGAATTAAACGTTGTAAACGGATTCAATCCATTAAAATCTAACGAATCATTACGCGCGTTATTATAAGCTCCTTGCATCCCAAGCAAAACTTCAAAAAAGGAGTTTGAATTGATTCTATGCTTATGGGTTAGACCAACCATTCCAGTATTAGAAGTGAAATAGATATCATTTCCTGCATTTCCCCAAATATCATTTTGATCTTCTACATTCGAAGAAAGAATATTAATATTACTTAATCCTCCTAATCCGAAAACTTGTGTAAGTCCATTTTTCGTTGGAAAATTCAGCTTAAAGCTGATGTCCTGATATTTTGGCAAAGCTGAAGTTCCAAACTCCAATCCGATAAGTTGAAATAGCTCCAACGTTGAATAGCGATAGTTAACTAAAAAAGAAGACTTTTTCTTTCTGGAAATTGGTCCTTCAGCCATCCCCTCTACTCCGTTGAAGCCTATCTGACCCATGAATTCAAATTTCTCATTATTCCCACTTCTCATTCGGAGATCAAACACACTTGCCAAGGCATTTCCATATTCAGCAGGAAAAGCACCTGTAAAGAAATCTGAATTGGCTAGAACATTATTATTAAGTATTGAAATTGGTCCACCAGTAGTTCCAAATCGTGCAAAGTGATTCGGATTTGGGATGTCAATTCCTTCCATCCTATACAACACACCAGATGGCGAATTACCACGTACAATAATATCATTTCTTGAATCATCTGCACCTTGAACTCCCGCAAAATTTTGTGCCATACGTGCCACATCATTTAAACTACCTGCATATCTTTGACTTTCTTCAATTGAGAATGTTCGAGCGCTCACAGTTGCTAATCTATTAACTGTCTCACCTTTTCCTCTTGCGGCAACCTTAACCTCCCCAATCACCTGCACTTTTTCTGTCATTTTCAGGTTAAGAACTAACTCTTTAGAACTAGTCAACTCAAGATTCGACATTACAACTTCTTCATAACTTGTATATGTTGCAACAAGAGTATATCTGCCTACAGGAACATTTTCAAAACGAAAACTACCGTCAACATCTGACTTTCGTCGGAGAGAGTCATTAATTCCGAAAAGAAAAACCTTAGCGTCAGGGATCAACTCTTCCGAGTATCTATCCATAACTTTCCCTCTAATAGTCTGAGTAATTTGAGTATAGCCCGTAGTTACCATACACGAACAAATAAAAGCCAATAGAGTTAGTTTTTTCATCTAAATGTTTTTTTGTCAAAAATACATCAGACCGGTATAAAAATCTTCGCTTAATCGGATGAATGGAATAATTTCAGGACAAACAACCGTTCATAAATTGTACGAAATGATTTTAATCATAAAACTCTATCGAAATAAATAGCGCTCAAAACCACTTTGGATTAAATTTTAGATAATTGAAAGACTTTACCTTCTCTCAAACCATAAACACACTGAATTACAGCTGTCTTTACTCTATCGATCATCCCTGTCCTGTCCTGCTTTATGTTACAAATCTCTGAAAACAGCTTGATAAAACAAGTAAAATCGAACGCTACTCCCTTGATAATCCCTACATTTGTTCTTGATGTTTTCGGAAAAAAAGATTGCGGTAATTGGTGGCGGAAGTTGGGCAACAGCTCTCGTAAAAATCTTGTGTAACAACGTTACATTAGTGAACTGGTACATGCGAAATGAGCAGGCAGTAGAACATATCCATAAATTTCGTCATAATCCAAATTACCTTCAATCGGTTGAATTCGATTTGAATAAAATTAATGTAAGTACGGACTTAACTGAGATTATTGGGAATTCAGACACAGTAATTATTGCGACACCTTCTGCTTTTCTAGATAAATTATTCAAAGGATTTCCAATTGATTTATTTGAAGGAAAATCTATTTTTTCAGCGGTAAAAGGGATCATTCCTGAATACAATTCAATTCCTGCACGATTTATTCATAAAACTTTCGGTACTCCTTACGACAACATTGGAATTATTTGTGGCCCTTGCCATGCCGAAGAAGTTGCTCTTGAAAGGCTATCGTATTTAACCATCGCTTGTCAAGATGAGGACACGTCAGAAGAAATGGCCGCCCTTCTCTCTTGTAGATATATTAAAACAACTGTTTCCGATGATTTATTCGGTACAGAGTTATCCGCAGTATTAAAGAATGTCTATGCAATTGCATCAGGCGTATGTGCTGGACTCGGCTATGGTGATAATTTTCAATCTGTTTTAATCTCAAATGCAATACAAGAAATTGAGAACTTTATTGATGAAGTAAGCCCAATTCACAGAGATGTTAAATCTTCTGCTTATTTAGGCGATTTATTAGTTACAGCTTATTCGAAATTCTCTCGAAACAGAACCTTCGGATTCATGATTGGAAAAGGCTACTCAGTAAAAACAGCGCAACTTGAGATGGACATGGTAGCTGAAGGTTATTATGCTACCAAAAGTGTCATGGCTATCAAAAATAAATTTCAGGTAGAAATGCCAATTGTTGAGGCAGTAAATAACATCATATACGAAAAGATATCGCCTGTTATAGAAATGCGCATCCTCACAGATAAGCTATCTTAGTCAGAAAGTGGAACATTTTTCTTGATATTACTTAACAAATAATTCCTGGTATGCGTTGGCGTCAGCATAATTCCAATCCAACCACCCCTTCTTCTCCATCTTCTCCTTAAAAATCTGTTTTCGAATAGCGATTCTATAGGTATAATCATCTGGAGTTGCGTACAGCCTAAAATCTCTAGAAAACGAAAACATTCTTTTCTGTTGAGCATTCATTCCTTTGAGCTCCTCCTCTGGAACATCCAAATACGGTAATGAACTATCTGATAAGTTCATCATGAAGTTAAGATGAACAAATGATTTATTAGCATGCGCAAAGTTATATCGAGCTATGATTCTGTCCCAGTTAAAACAAGTTGATAAAGTGAGCACCAAAAGCCAAGCCATGGCAGTTTTTCGTATCAGGAAAAATCCTGATTTCCCATATCGCACCTTTTGGTAAACCAAAAACAAGCCATAAATGGTAAGAAACAAGAAAAATATAATTGCTATTCTCTTATAAGCCAACGCATAATATTGAATATAATACCAATTTCTCATCCCTACGGAAATTGAGAGAATCATATTCTGCGCTAACCAAACATAAACCAGGGCTTTTAAGAAACTATTCTTTGAATAGAAATGTAAATTCTTTCGAAAGAAATATAAAACTAACACAATAGAAATCATGATAGCGATAACTAACAAATATGTCCCTTGATGTACATAATGGCTCAAGTACTGACCTTGCCACTCAAAATTAAACCAAACATGATTAATGTCTAAGATATTTAACAGCAACAACAAAAGATTTAATGAAATAAATAGAAAAACTCCAGCCTTCAACTCATATTTTAAACCAAGGTTATTCGTAAACCTCTTATTTTTCATTCGAATACGTTTCACATCATCAGATTCCTCCAGATCACCCTCGATCAAAGATGATTTTCTCACTCGATAAATCAAGAAAACACTCAACGAAAAACCCAATGTTAAAACAATCACCAAAGAAATACTGATCGATGCAAAAAAGGATACAATGCCATCAAGAATAAAATCCGTCATTCCCTCAAAAATTGCATTAAACTTCGGGTTAGACCAGCTATAGATTAAAATGAAAGTAAAAACAATTCCTGCTGGTATGATAAAGATACCAAGTTTCCGCATTCTTCCCTTAGTCATTTTTGGATTTTCAACATCATCTCCAGCCCCGAACAGCCTACCATGTGCCATAAAAAATGTAACCACTGAATGCGCAAAACCATTTATTATCGATCTTATCTCAGAAGCATTCACCAAGCCTACTAAAATGAAAAAGGACAAGAAATTAATGAGATAGCTTAATGTAGAATGATGCAACACCGTCATTAACAGCGATATTAATACACACATCGAAACCATCAAGTGATTTAGATTTCTAAGAATTAACTGTTTCGTTAATGTAAGCCAAGAAAGGATGATTATTTCATAAATCAACACATTTAAACCAAGCAGATGATCATAGAATAGAAATGTAAATATGAGTGTACTCAGCAGTACAAATGAGAGTTTTTTGCTAATAGTCATAGAATTAGTTTTGGTTAGGATAAAACGAATTTCAGAATTCTATATTATGAGTGCAACCAACATTTAACAATCATTATGACCTGCCCGAAATACAAACGCCTTCCAATTGTTTAATTTTAAACAAAAAGTTAATTTAATTAATTTATCTATTAATTACAGCCCGAATTTTCTACCTTTGCAAAAAAAATAAGTAATGAAAGTTTTCAAATTTGGCGGAGCATCTGTTAAGGATGCCAATGCGGTTAAAAATGTAGCAAAGATTGTTCGTCTCTTCGAAGGAGAGAAGTTAGGCATTGTTATTTCCGCAATGGGTAAAACAACCAATGCTATGGAGTCAATTGTTGATGCACTCTGCAAACGAGATGAAGAAAGCTTCCATGCTCTAGTTTCGGAAAGAAAATCATTTCATTTAACTATTATGAATGAACTTTTCGGTGACAAAACATTGAACATATTTGATGAAGTTAATACCGTTTTTTCCGAGCTTAGTGCCAAATTCTCTGATCCCATTCCGGATAATTTTGACTTTGAATATGATCAAATCGTTTCTCTAGGAGAGGTTCTTTCAACAAAAATTGTTACGGCCTTCTTAAATACTTCAGGATTGAAAGCTGGTTGGGCTGATGCTCGGACATTAATCAAAACAGACAGAAAGTATAGAGAAGCCGAAGTAGACTGGACAACAACCGAAGAACGCTTCCACACGGATTTTTTACCTAGGCTGGAACAAAAAGACATGTTAATCACCCAAGGGTTTATGGGATATACCTCAGAAGGTTTTACCACAACTCTAGGAAGGGAAGGATCCGATTTTACCGCTGGAATATTAGCATATTGTTGTAATGCAGAAAGTGTCACCATTTGGAAGGATGTTCCAGGAATGTTAAATGCTGATCCTAAATGGTTCGACAACACCATTAAGTTGGACAAAATTTCGTTTAAAGAAGCAATAGAACTTTCCTATTACGGAGCTTCTGTGATTCACCCTAAAACACTTAAACCATTAAAGAACAAAAGTATTCCACTTTACGTGAAATCCTTCATTCATCCAGAAAACGACGGAACAATGATCCAATCATCCACTTCTCAAGACCATTTAATCCCATCATTCATTTTTAAGATGGATCAAATATTATTCTCCTTCACCCCGAAAGACTTCTCCTTCATTGTAGAAAAAAACCTGAGTGATATATTCGATCGCTTAGCAAAAGTAGATGCAAAAATAAACTTAATGCAAAACACTGCATTGAACTTTTCCATTCTGCTAGATGAGAAAAAAGTGGATGTTGACGCTATTCTAGAATTATTCGAGGATTCATATGAAATCCGTTACAACGCAGGATTAGAATTGGTAACTATTCGCCATTACGATCAACAAACCATTGAACGTGTTACCGTAGATAAAGAAGTTTTACTTGAGCAAAAAACCAGAGAAACCGCCCGTTTAATCGTTCGTCAAAATGTAGCAATTTGAAATACCTTTAAAATGGGAGTGATTAATTGATATACTTGAAGTACTTTTGTACTTGGTATGAAATCATCTCTTTCGTCTATAGCGAACGGAACAAAAGTTATCGTTCAATCAATTACTGAATCGCAATTGCGAGTTAAGCTTATGGAAATGGGACTAACAAAAGGCAAAGTTATTGAGGTTCTATACCGCGCTCCACTAGGCGATCCAATGGCCATTGACATTAATGGTTATGTTCTTTCGCTGAGAAAAGACGAGGCTTCTTTAATTCAAGTTGATCTTTTTGAGCAAAAAACTACTGAAAAAGTATGAAAATAGCGTTACTTGGTAATCCAAATACGGGGAAAAGTTCGATTTTCAACTTGTTAACTGGCATGCGTCAGCACGTTGGTAACTTTCCAGGAGTTACCGTTGATAAAAAAACAGGTACATTAAACATCGACAAAGAGCAGCATGAGTTAGTCGATTTCCCAGGAACATATAGTTTATACCCTAGATCAAAGGATGAAGAAGTTGTATATAACGTTCTTTCGGACAAAAACAACGATAATTACCCCGACCTTGCCTTAGTGGTTGTTGACGCATCCAATTTAGAGCGCAATTTGTTGCTTTTTTCTCAAGTTTATGATCTTCAGTTACCTACGGTAATGGTCCTAAACATGACAGATTTAGCCTTGAAGAGAAATAAGAAGTATAACCTTGAAACACTTCAAAAAACGTTTCCTGATGCTACGATTGTAGAATCAAATGCAAGAGTCAAATCGGGAAAAGGACGAATAAATGATGCTATTTCAAATGTAAAAAAGCGCACAGGGCACTCCTTTTGTTCAGAACAATCACTATGCGATATTGATGATATTACCTGTCAAGAAAATACTGTTTCAAAACGTTTTTCGAAAATAGAATCTATTGATTTCACCCAAAAAGAAAGTGAAGTCAATGCTAAAACAACTTTAACGAGTAAGTTCGATAAAATATTAGTTCATAAAGTATGGGGATACCTCATCTTCGCCGTTGTCTTGATGGTCATCTTTCAGTTTATTTATGAATTTGCTGGTATCCCAATGGATATAATAGATAGTTCATTTTCTGATTTGAGCAGTTGGTTAGCTACACAATTACCCGCAGGTATATTTACAGACCTACTCACTCAAGGAATCGTCCCTGGAATCGGTGGTGTCGTTATTTTCATTCCTCAAATTGCTTTGTTATTCTTTTTCATTGCTGTTTTAGAAGAAACAGGATATCTCTCACGTGTTGTTTTCATCATGGATCGTATTATGCGTCCTCTAGGTTTAAATGGCAAAAGCGTAGTCCCTCTTATCTCAAGTGTTGCATGTGCAATACCAGGAGTAATGGCTGCTAGAACAATTTCTGATCGTAAAGAACGTATGATAACAGTAATGGTTACTCCATTGATGAGTTGTAGTGCACGAATTCCTGTTTACACACTCTTAATTGCCCTAGTTATTCCAGAAGGTACTGTTGGTGGATTTATGAATCTACAAGGCTTGGTATTATTTGGTCTATATGCTCTTGGGACCATTAGCGCCTTGCTCGTTGCATGGGTTTTAAAAAAAATCATTAAAACGAACGAAAAAGGATTCCTCTTATTGGAAATGCCTTCCTATAAAATGCCACGTTGGGGAAATATAGGAATTACAGTTTGGGAAAAAATTCGCGTTTTCATCTGGGACGCTGGTAAAGTAATTTTAGCGATTTCAATTATCCTTTGGGCCATGGCGACTTATGGACCAAAAAATAATATGGAGCAAGCTGGCATTACAGCGGAAGCCAAAGCAATCCAATTAGGGCTAAATGAAGAAGATACAGATCAATTAGTTGCCTCTGCAAAACTAGAGAACTCCTACATTGGAATCATGGGGAAAACTATCGAGCCTGCTATTAAACCATTAGGTTACGACTGGAAAATTGGTGTCTCCTTAATTACTTCATTTGCTGCACGAGAGGTCTTTGTTGGCTCCATGGCAACAATCTACGCTGTTCAAGACGATGGAGAAGAGAACATTCCACTCATTGACAAAATGCGTGCAGAAAAACGTAACGATGGTACACCTGTATTTACATTAGCTTCAGGACTAAGCTTGATGGTATTCTATGTTTTTGCTATGCAATGTATGGCAACCTTGGCTGTTGTAAAGAGAGAAACAAAAAGCTGGAAATGGCCGATAATTCAGCTTGGGTATATGGGAGTTTTAGCATATCTTGCTGCTTGGATAACATTTATTATTGCTAGTTAATGATTCAAACTATTCTTACCATATCAACCATTTGTTTGGCGTTTGTGTTTATAGGTACTCGCGTTTACAAACGTTTCTTTACGAAGAAACATGGGTGCGATGGATGCGCAGTTTCTCAAATTAAGGTGGAATAAAGCTTTACTGAAAGGCCCTATCTTCAACTTTCATAAAATAAGGAAGCTCGATTAAGCAAGATTTTAGTAACTATTACTTACCCTTTGGAACATGTTTCGATGTAAATCGTTCTGCAGTAGTATTCCACTTATCAATTGCCTCTGAACGATCTCTATTGGACACTTCGTTCAATTCATTATATTCCTTTACCGAGCTATTTACCGCATTCACGCCATTGTTAAATTCTTCAACGTCTTCCTTTGTTCGATCCTTAGGTTTCTTCTTATCAAATGCCATTTTCATCTTAGCGAAACTTTCATTCTGCTCAATAAAATTTAAAATGATATCCACACCATTTTCCGCTTCATCTTTGTAAAATGCCAGCAAAGCTTCCGTCGCTTCAATCATTGAGTTATCATCTTCGAACAATTCAATACTTTGAAGTTTAAGCAATCCTTCTTCAGCTGTTTCAAGAAGTGCATTTCTATTTTGTTCAATTGCGCTTACGTCCTTTCGTTCGATTGCTTCCAACAAATACAACTCTTGTTTATACGATTTAAAGAAAATCAAATAAACTTCATTGTAATGATCATAAACCATATCGGCAATTTCCATTTTCTTAGAAAGATCCGAATCATCCTCAATAATTGTGATATTATGTCCTTCGGCAAAAGTACGCTGCTCACGACTAATCATCTTACTTGCTGCTTTCATTTTTTCTCCAGCCTGATCACGAGCCATCATGTATGCCTCCATAAGGTCGTATGATTGCTCGGCTATTTCTTCCATATCAACAATCTCCGCATAATCCTCACGCAAAACTTTTCCTAATAATTCGAAGTACTCAACAACCGAATCTCGATATGATGCGTTACCTTCAAATTCTTTTGCACCTTTTGCCTTATTTAGCGCTGCACTAGAAGACTGAATCAATTCAACACGCTTTTTCTCAACTTTGCGAGCACTTCTTCCGTGCGAAACAGATTTGGTATAATCCCATGAATCTTTCTGAATTTTCGTATACTCTGCAGTAAAATAATCCATATACTCCACTGCACTAGTTGTGCTTTGAGAATACGAAAAAATAGAAATTAACAAGGATAAAGGTAATAGGAGGTTTTTCATGATTCGGTTATTAAGTTGCCGTAAAATTAGTCATTTTAACTGAATTAATTCAAACATTAAGCCTCTTCTAAAGCAACTGATTTTACAAAATAATAGTAACCACCAATCAGTTAAATATCTCAATTTTCCAGCCAAAAACCTCGAATCGCAAGAAATCAAACCCGAAAATAAAGGGATATTTATTCCAAAGAATACTAATTATAGTGCTCAATAAGTGATTCCATAATTTTAAATGTTTCATTCAATTCTATATCCTTAGACAATTCATTTAAGAAACGATCGTTATAATTTTTCAGGTAAGGAGAAAGGTTCAAAAGCACTTTCTTAAACTGCATAGATTCAGGAGTATAACCAAAATCCACAGCTTCAACTAACGACTGATAATCATTCTCCAACTTAACCTGTAATTGATGATATTCAAAGCACTTATACAAATCCAAACTTTTCTTAGATAGTTGAGATATTAATATTAGAGAATCTGACTTCTCTTGCATTTCAGCAATTTTCATTTCTTTCTTCTCAGAGTAACCAGATATCAGTTCATTAATTGGAAAAGGCAATTTTGGCGTGAAATACACCTTTTTCACAACACTATCAAGCCTTATTGAGTGTGGAAGATCGACTTCATGGTTTAGTGCATGACTAGACGCTAAATCCAATTCAATATCTGGAATTACCCCAACTTGTTGTGCTGATTTCTTAGTTAATCGATATAGTCCAATATTCGTGATCTTTACATATCCCCAAGATGCATCTTCTATGAATCCAGAGCCATTTTCAATTGCTGGATCTAAAGACACAATCACCTGACCTGTAGCTTTTCCGAAGGTGGATTTCCCAACAATTAAAGCTCGGTTGTAATCTTGTAATGATCCAGCTACAATTTCAGATGCTGACGCCGATTCACTATCCACCATAATAATCAATGGCCCTCGATAAATCGCTCCACGATTAAAATCTTTATATGTATGTACATTGCCCTCATAACTCTCCTCAATGCTCACAGGTCCATAATTAATAAAGATCCCAACTAAATCAATCGCCTCCTTAATCGAACCACCTCCATTTCCTCGAAGATCTAAAATCAATCCATCGATACTTTCGCGCCTCATCTTCAACAACGATTTAGCAATATCATTTGCACAACCGAGTGCTGAAGTGTCAGTCCAATTCGTATAAAAATCCGGTAACGAAATATATCCAACCGCTATTTTTCCTTTCAAGAGTGCTGACTTAATAGCATCCTCATCACTATAGACCCTTCCTCGCGTTAATTCAACATTCTTCTCCCCTTTATTATTTTTCACATCGAGTACAATTACATCCGTCTGATCTAAAAATTTAGAGAATACTTCTATATCTGCCTTGGTAACATCCAGTGATTCTCCATTAGGTGTGCTTACCCTAGTAATTATATCACCTTCTTCTATAGATTTTGAAAACCAAGCAGAACTTCCAGGAATTATCGATGTTATTTCAATTTCACCAGAAACTCTAGTGCTTGTATTAATTCCAAAAATCTCTCGTTCCGCAGAAAGCTCTTCTGTAAACTCTCTCTTCATTTCAGTATTAAAGTAACTCGAATGTGGATCATAACAATGTGCAATTGCATTCAAGTACATCAATTCAAAATAATCTTCCGTTTTACATCTTCTTTCAATGAAATTATTAAGTTTCAGAAGAGCTGTTTGTCGAATCGACGCTTCTTCACTCTTAATTTTTCCTAAATTAAACTCACCATCGCTGCTAGCAATCTTAAGTAAATCTAATTGTACAACTTTATTGAAATAATTTGTCCAACGATTATTTAATTCATCTTGAGTTTTTGCAAACTCCTCCATTTCGATCATATTTCCGGATAAGCCAATAACGGAAAGATTCTCTTTTGCTAAGGATTCCCAAAAATCTCTACAGTCGATTAAACGCTGCATGAGTAATTTTTCAGCAGTCTCTAAATAATTTATACTTGCCTCTCGCACCTCATCATCCAACCCTTTAGACATAGCCTCTAACTGATCTACGTCGGATTGTAACAAAAAGACATGTTTATTATCAAGATATTCAATTAACTCACGATGTAAATCTACGCCGAAATCATCGTTCATTTCTCTTGGCTTTAGATGATTGTGAGCAAAATAAGTAACCAATCGTTGTGCCCGCACTCCAATCTGATCACCGTTAAGGCCCACTGCATTTAAAGCAATAAAAAAGGCTATATAGGTAGTTATTTTTGTCATTGATTATTTTTAAGTCATCTTAACCCCTTGCTTATTCAATATCTTTCGGACGTACAAAGCAAAGAATGCTAGATAAGCGAAACACGCTGCTCCAACAACAAAAGAAGGTTGAATCCCAATAACGTCTGCCAATTTCCCTTGCAATGGAGGAATAATTGCACCTCCAAGAATCATCATTACCAAAAATGCAGAAGCCTGTGTTTGATACTTCCCTGTTCCCGCAATTGATAAAGAAAAAATACACGGCCACATAATTGAACAACACAACCCAGCTGCTAAGAATGCATATACAGCCACAATTCCAGTAGTTATTAGACCTACAACAATTGCAAATACTCCAAGTGCTCCAAAAACACTTAATGTAAGCGTTGGTTTATCATCCGTAATATAAAATGCTGCAATTTGAATCAGAACACAAACAATATACCAATACAATGGTTGAACATCATACCCATAAAGCCAAGAAGCAAGTAGTACCACAGAAAATGCAACCAATGGTACAACAAATCGTAAAACTTGCTTCATCATATTACTCATTTTAAACACACTAATTGCACCTGTCCACCTTCCGATCATCAAACTGCCCCAAAACATCGCCACATAAGGAGCAATTTCAGAAGAACCTAACCCGCCAAATTCCTTTTGCTTCAAAAGTTCACTAATATTACTTCCCACAGTAACTTCTACTCCTACATAAACAAATATTGCCAGCATCCCCAATGTTACCTGCGGATATTGCATTGCTCCCCACCCAATCTTTTCTTTCTTTCCTTTAGAATATGCAAAAAGTAAGCCCCCAAGAATAACTAATAATCCACCCGAAAGCCATGCCATTCTTTTATTCTCTAATGGCACTTTGATTTGATCAATTTCCAATTGAAACATTGCAATTTGTTCAACATCCGTAACCTCATCAAGTGTCGCCATTTTGTTTTCAATCTTTTCAATACTTTCCACTTCAACACTTCGATAACTACTAAAAACAGGAACGAAACACGTAATAAGTAATCCTGTAACAACCAACAAAGTTACCATTGCATTTTTTGAAGACTCCGATTTTTGAAGTACATCTTGGTCAATTAAACCTTGCTCCTTCTTTTCTTTATCCGCTCGTATCTTCCCATCAGGAACTTTTTTCGAAAAGCCAAATAATGCCGCAATACCTAAAAACAATCCGCCAACACAACCATATAGAATCATTACCTTGCTCAAACTCAAAGATTGTATCATTTCAGGGGTTAGAGAAGCCGTTGTTCCGAACAAAGCCAGTGAAACAATGAGAGGTCCAAGTGTAGTACCTAAACTATTAATTCCCCCACCAAGATTAATTCTACTACTTCCAGTTGCCTCATCTCCTATTGAAACCATAAATGGATTTGCAGAAGTTTGTTGAATGGAAAACCCTAAAGCGACAATAAACAATCCAAATAACATTCCTGAAAACACATTTAAGTAAACAGAGATAATCATTGCTCCGGCGCCTAATGTTGACAACAACAAACCGTAAACAATACTCTTTTTGTATCCCCAAGATCCAACAAGATCTCTTCCTGTACTTGAACCAAAAACAAAAAGCGCTAATGCACCAAGATAATATGCACCATAGAACGCGAAATCAATCAATTGACTTTGAAACTGGTCTAAACCAAAATAAGACTTACAAAAAGGTATAAAAACACTATTTCCAGCAGCAATGAAACCCCAGAAAAAAAACACTGTTGTTAAAATAGTTAGCGCTCCGTAATTCGTTTTAGAAGTTGTTGATTCCGACATAAATTTAGTTTAGGATCCACAAAATAAGCAGAATTTCACTATATCCACACCTCACTTAATAGCTTTAGAGCATCAATATTTTATATATCTTCTATGGTACGGGGCAATAAAGTATCAGTATAAAAACCTACTTTTAGCAAAAACAGTCATTTGAACTCTTCCATGCTTACAGACATTATTCAGTGGGATACTCGAAATTGGGGGAAAGCAATTCCTTTTTGGGAACCTTTCTTGTCTTCAACGAGTGGTAAAAAAGCCGCTGCTTTTGGGGAACGAGAAGGAGGGCTTTCTCTTTGGCTCGCAACAAATGGATTTGAGGTTGAGTGTTCGGATTACGATGCTCCAGAAACGATTCCCTTTCCCTTACATATAGAACATTCCATTGTAGAGAAAATTAACTATTCTCAACAAGACATTACCCAAATCAATTTTGAAGACAATCAGTTCGATATTGTAATTTTTAAATCTGTTATCGGAACTCTTGCCACGAAAAAACGTCAGCAAGAAGCATTGGATGAACTCTATAGAATATTGAAGCCTGGAGGATACCTACTTTTTGCGGAAAATCTAGAAGCTACGGTGCTGCATCGATATGCAAGAAAGCGATTTACGAACTGGGGAAATCGATGGCGCTATATTCAATGGAAAGAAAAAGAAGAAATGTTATCAAAATTCACCACATCAACTGTGAAATCTCATGGCTTTCTAGCCACTTTTGGAAGATCTGAAGGTCAACGTAACTTCCTTTCTCGAATAGATCAAATATTTGCCCCCGTCACTCCAAAATCTTGGAAATATATCTTATTTGCCGCTTGTAGAAAGTAATGACCTATACTTTTCTAAATGGTTATAGAAAGAATATATGAAATTTGATGAACGCAAAACCTGAAGTCGTTCTGGATATTCCTTCGCAAGATCCTCCAACATATTTCGATGTCCATAATAAGTAGGAAAGACATTCTTATTAAACGCCTTCACTTCAACTTGGTCAGTAAACAACCCATGACTAATTAAAGAAGTCAGCACCTCCTTTATTAGAGAATCATCATCATGTTTGTAATAGCTTCTTTCGTGAACACCAACGCATATTAACCGATCATTTTCCCCCAATTGATCAGCTACTTGAAAAGTCATATCACTCACTCGATGAATTAACGGGTCATCCATAAACCTGAAATAGGAAAACTTCTTTTTCATTCCACCTTTCAATATGAGGTGAACATGAATATAATCCATTCTTTTAGCTTCCTTTGGGCAAACAATATCTTCTCCAATTTTAACTCTTTCAATTTCGGTAACAGAAGTTGTAACTAATTGTTTTGTCATAAGCACCTCACCAGATTTAAGAATGACTTTAACCAATTCCTTCTCTTTTCCCAATTGGAATTCAATTACCGATGCACCCAACTGAAGAGACAATCCATGTTTATCAATTTTCTTCTCTACAGCAATTTTTAATGCTCTTGACCCTAATCTTGGATACAAATATTTATCAGGAAATAATGTAAAACGATTATGCGGAGATTTTAACTCCTGCCTTAGCAGACCGAATTTAAGTTTTGCCGTTCTCTTCACAATTAATTTAGTAGTAGAAAGATTTACCTTCCAATCGTATGGAATTGAAAACGATTTTTTAATAATTCTAGGCTGTGGTGTTAATGGCGTTAATGACAATCCATAAAATCTCTGAAGAAAGTCAGTAGTCTCTTTCTGAATTTCCCAGATATGACAACCAATTTCAATTTCTGGCAAATTATCATATTTAATGGTCGTCCATGCCCCTCCAACTTCATCATGTTGATCTATGTTCAACACACTCTTACCCTGTGTCTTTTGATATACAGCCTCTGCAATTGCCAAAGGGCTTGTTCCAATAATGATTACATCATATTCCTTTTCCACAGCATAAAAGTAACCATTCAGGATCAAGCACAAAGGTTAAAAAAGAAAAACCAATAAGTCTAATTCGTAAATTCACTAATCAAAAATTCGTATCAAGCATGATACTTTATTAATTGCCATAGAATTCCTCTAAGGAAATTATTATTCTTTTCTTAACTTGTACACTCATAATCCTATGAACAATGAAAACTGCTCTCCCTCTTCTTTTTTTATGGATATTTTATGCCTGTAATTCTGAGAAACAAAAAATACAGAATGACGTACCAATACTCTCTATTTCTGAATCCTTTAACCAAGGAAAAAGTACTACACCAAAGCACTATTTTTACGGAATTTTATCTGAAATCATTGAAATCGATCTTTTACACAGAGAAATTGAAATGTTAGATGAACAAAATGGAGATCAATCACACATTGATTCGAGAATCGATTCGTGTCAAATTAGAATTAGACGAACTAAGAAAACTTTAAAATATTATTCTGAAAAAAAATGGTCTCATCATTCAGAATTTCAATCGTTAACCCGACAATGGTTGAAACAAATGGATGTTGTTCTTGAAAAATTAAAACCACTTTCTAATCCTTTCTCAAGGGCCGACTCCTCTTGGACACAAAGAGATTATCAGCTATTCGATTTTTATTCAACTGCCTTAGACAGTCTAACGGTTATTGATCACAAATGGGTGAATTTTCAATATGATTATGCCAATGCAAATTCCTTTAAATTAGATACAGGATCTATTATAGATGTAACTGAATTAGCAAAGAAGGATTTATTAAAATCTCAATAGCTTAAATAGCTAATGATTTACAGCTTTAGAAACACTCTCATCGGACTGCATGTTCAACATCTTTTTCACCGCTGCAACAATTGCTTTTGTATCAAAACCACAATCCGTCCAAAGCTCCTTTTGTGTTCCATGATGAATATAAACATCTGGAATTCCCAAACGAATCAATTCTGCTGTGTATTGCTGATCAACCATAAATTCAATTACTGCTGATCCGAACCCCCCCATAACACACCCATCTTCAATCGTAATAACCTTATCAAACTTTGCAAACACTTCATGTAGCATCGTTTCATCAATTGGTTTTACAAAACGCATATCATAATGAGCAATAGATGCCCCAGAAGTCTTTAACTCTTCAATCGCTTCTTGTGCGAAATTACCTGGGTGTCCAATCGTAAGAATCGCTATATCTTTTCCTGGTGTCAATCTACGGCCTGTTCCAATTTTTATCTTTTGAAAAGGCGTTTTCCATTCCTTCATTACTCCAGCACCCCTTGGATAACGAATAGAAAACGGCCCAACATTTTCTTGCTGCGCTGTAAACATTAAATTTCTAAGTTCAGACTCATTCATTGGCGCACTTACCGTCAACCCCGGAATACAGCGCATATAAGCCAAGTCGTATGCTCCATGATGCGTTGCTCCATCAGCACCAACTAATCCAGCACGGTCTAAACAGAATACAACATTCAAGTTTTGTAATGCTACATCATGTAATACCTGATCAAATGCACGCTGCATAAATGACGAATAAATATTACAAAATGGTACCAATCCTTGCGTCGCAAGGCCAGCCGAAAATGTCACGGCGTGTTGCTCGGCAATACCAACATCATATGTGCGTTCAGGCATTGCCTTCATCATATATGTTAATGAGCACCCCGTCGGCATAGCTGGTGTCACTCCCATTACCTTTTTATTTCTTTCCGCCAGTTCCACTATAGTGTGTCCAAAAACATCTTGATATTTAGGCGGTTGAGGAGATTTAGGAACCACTTTAACAATTTCTCCCGTATCTTTATTGAATACACCTGGAGCATGCCATTTTGTAGGATTTCCTTCCTCAGAAAATTTATATCCCGCACCTTTTCGAGTAACACAGTGCAATATTTTTGGCCCAGGAATATCCTTTAAATCCTTCATCACTTTCGCCAAACCGATTACATCATGACCATCAACCGGACCGAAATAACGAAAATTAAGTGATTCAAATAAGTTACTCTGCCTCAACAAACTTCCTTTTAATGCTGAAGATATCTTCGAAGCAATTGACTGTGCATCAGGACCAAATTTAGAAACCTTTCCGAGCAAATTCCATACCTCATCCTTCACTTTATTGTATGTGTGTGACGTCGTAATATCCGTCAAATACTCTTTCAGCGCTCCTACATTTGGATCAATTGACATACAATTATCATTTAAGATAACGAGCAAATTTGCATCTTTTTCAAATCCCGCATGATTCATTCCTTCGAATGCTAAACCAGCCGTCATTGCACCATCACCAATTACTGCAATATGATGTCTATCCTTTAATCCTTTATATTGATTTGCAACTGCCATTCCAAGCGCTGCAGAAATCGAAGTAGACGAATGACCTACACCAAATGTATCGTATTCACTTTCCGAACGTTTTGGAAATCCAGAAATTCCTCCTTTAATTCTATTGGAAGGAAACACATCCTTTCTTCCGGTAAGGATTTTATGTCCATAAGCTTGATGTCCAACATCCCATACCAATTGATCCTCAGGTGTATTAAAAACATAATGCAATGCAACTGTCATTTCAACAACACCTAGACTTGCACCAAAGTGACTGTTACCTATTTCGGAAATAACATCAATAATATATTGTCTAACATCGTCAGAAACATTAGGGAGCTCCTCAATTGAGAACTTCTCTCTAAGGTCTTTCGGCAGATGAATCCGCTCCAAACACGATCCTGTTTTATATTTTTTCATAAACGTTAAACAAAATAAAAGTAATCCATCTCTTTCCTCCAAACAAATTATGAGAGCAATTATTTTACAAATCTACGAATTTAACGTTTGTTAAGTCCGATTTCTCAAGGGATTCATTGTCATTTTTCTCGGAAAACCGTTCTTCAGATACTCTACTCATTCAGACAGATTTATCCTATTAATACATTGTTCACAAACGAACGCTATTATTCAGTAGGTATTTTCGTATCTTCGCGTCTTCAAAATTGTCAAAGAAATGAGCGCAAAATATCCTGCATACAATGGATTAAACCTTCCAAACGTCGCGAGCCGCGTATTGGAAAACTGGGAAAAAGATCAAGTTTTTGAAAAATCCATTTCAGAACGTGAAGGAAAAACCCCATTTATCTTCTTCGAGGGACCACCATCAGCAAATGGCCTTCCCGGAATTCACCATGCAATGGGGCGTTCAATTAAAGATATTTTTTGTCGTTACAAAACTTTAAAGGGATTTCAAGTAAAGCGAAAAGCAGGATGGGATACACATGGTTTACCCGTTGAGTTAAGTGTTGAAAAAAAGCTTGGAATTACCAAAGAAGATATTGGGAAAAAAATCTCTGTAGAGGAATACAATAAAGCTTGTAAAGAATCTGTGATGCAATACACAGATATTTGGAATGACCTCACCCAAAAGATGGGGTATTGGGTTGATATGGAAAACCCATATATCACTTATGATTCTAAGTATATGGAGTCTGTTTGGTGGTTGTTAGGACAATTATATAATAAGGATCTTATCTACAAAGGGTATACAATTCAACCATATTCTCCAAAAGCTGGAACTGGATTGTCTTCACATGAAATCAATCAGCCAGGTTGTTATCGTGATGTGACGGACACGACAGTCGTTGCTCAATTTAAACTGTCAGAAGGAGAAACTCTTACTTCATTTGGAAATCTATCTTCAGAAGAATTATCAAGAACTCACTTCTTAGCTTGGACAACAACTCCTTGGACGCTTCCTTCAAATACTGCGTTAACTGTTGGACCAAAAATTGAATATGTTTTGGTTAGCACATACAACCAATATACATTTGAAAAGATAAATGTTATTCTTGCCAAGAACTTGGTAGGATATCAGTTTAAGAAAAACTATGAAGCAGTAGCAGATGCCGATGCCTTAAATAATTACAAAGCTGGTGATAAAAAGATTCCTTACTTTATCTTAGGTGAATGTCTAGGAAGCGAGTTATCCGGAACTCGGTACGAACAATTATTACCATTCGTACAACCTTATGAAAACCCAGAAAATGCATTCCAAGTAATTACAGGTGATTTTGTTACCACGGAAGACGGGACTGGAATTGTACACACTGCTCCCACGTTTGGTGCGGATGATGCTAAAGTTGCCAATGATGCCGGTGTTCCTGGACTATTAATTTTGGATGAGAATCAAAATCCCGTACCACTAGTGGATTTACAAGGTCGTTTCCGTAAAGAAATGGGTGAATTTGCAGGAATGTATGTTAAAAATGAATATTACGACGATGGAGCCGCCCCTGATAAATCGGCAGATGTTCAATTAGCCATTAAACTGAAAATAGAAAACAAAGCCTTTAAAGTAGAAAAATACGTACATAGTTACCCACACTGCTGGAGAACGGATAAGCCGATTTTATATTATCCTTTGGATTCATGGTTTGTGAAAACGACAGCAGTTAAAGATCGAATGATCGAATTGAACAAAACCATCAATTGGAAACCGGAGTCTACTGGATCTGGACGTTTTGGAAAATGGTTAGAAAATGTAAATGATTGGAACCTTTCTCGATCTCGATATTGGGGAATTCCTATTCCTATTTGGTCAACTGAAGATGGTGAAGAACGTATTTGCATTTCCTCCGCAGAAGAACTAAAAACAGAGTGCGAAAAAGCTGTTGCGGCTGGAGTTATGACAAAAAACCCTTTAGCTGATTTTACAGTGGGTGATATGTCTAAAGAAAATTACGCAACTATTGACTTCCATAAAAACTATATGGATCAAGTTATCTTAGTATCTCCTTCTGGTAAGCCAATGTCTCGTGAGTCTGATTTGATAGACGTTTGGTTTGATTCAGGATCAATGCCTTATGCGCAATGGCACTATCCATTTGAAAACAAAGAGATTATTGATAACAACGAAGGATATCCTGGAGATTTCATTGCAGAAGGAGTAGATCAAACGAGAGGTTGGTTCTATACACTACATGCAATTTCAACAATGGTATTCGATTCAGTAGCGTATAAAAATGTTGTTTCCAATGGACTTGTTTTAGACAAAAAAGGACAAAAAATGTCGAAACGATTGGGGAATGCAATTGACCCATTCAAGACACTTGAAAAATACGGTCCAGATGCTACGCGTTGGTACATGATTACAAACGCGCAACCGTGGGACAATCTGAAGTTTGATTTGGATGGTATTGCTGAAGTTCAACGTAAATTCTTTGGAACACTCTACAATACTTATTCGTTCTTTGCACTCTACGCAAATATTGACGGGTATGATTCTATAAAACACGCAACAGATTACAAAACGGAAATTGACCGTTGGATTTTATCAAAGTTGAACACATTAATTAAAAATGTCGATTCGGCCTTTGAAGCCTATGAACCAACAAAAGCTGGTCGTTTGATCCAAGAGTTTGTGGGAGATCACCTTTCCAACTGGTATGTTCGACTTTGTCGTAAACGTTTCTGGGTTGGTGAGTTATCTGAAGATAAAAAAGCTGCGTATCAAACATTACACACTTGTTTACGCTCTATTTCCTTATTGAGTTCGCCAATTGCTCCATTTTTCACAGATCAATTATTCCAAGATTTAAATGGAACGAGTACTTCTGTTCACTTAGCGGATTTCCCTACAGTTGACGAAGCATTAATCGACCTAGAGTTAGAAGCTCAAATGGACATTGCTCAACGTACATCTTCCCTTGTTCTTGGGTTACGTAAGAAAATGAAGCTCCGTGTAAGACAGCCATTGCAAAAGATTATGGTGCCAGCTTTAGATAAAGCATTTGCAAATAACTTAATGCATGTAAAAGACTTAATTCTTTCTGAGGTTAACGTAAAAGAACTTGAACTCTTAGAAGAAGGAAACAGTGTACTTGTAAAAAGTATTAAGCCTAATTTTAAAACGATTGGTCCAAAATATGGTAAACACATGAAGGCAATTGCTGGAATTGTAAATCAAATGACGGCTGATGATATTGCTTCTGTTGAAGCAGCAAACGGATGGAATGGAGAAGTAAATGGAACAACGATTTCATTAGACATGACTGATTTTGAAATCACTGCTCAAGACATTCCTGGATGGACGGTTAGTTCCGAAGGAAACATAACTGTTGCTTTGGACGTTACTTTAACGGAAGCATTAAAATCAGAAGGGATTGCTAGGGAACTAGTAAATCGTGTTCAAAACTTACGTAAAGACAGTGGTTTAGAAATCACGGATCGTATTGTATTAACCGTAGAAACTTCAGAGGACATTAAACAAGCAATCGAAGCCAACATAGATTATGTTTGTAGTGAAGTTTTAGCAAACGGTGTTCAATTCGACGCTACAAGTGGTGAGGCACTTATTACCGACTTGGCAACAGAAAGTGACACGAAAATTGATTTGATAAAAGCATAGAAACAATACTTCAAAAAGAGGAGTGATTTATTATCATTCCTCTTTCCTACAATGCTAGTTTATAGCAAAAGACAATATAACATTAAAACCTATGCTAGATACCAACATTAATCAATACGAATTGAATGATCAATCCTTGATTATAAATCCTCCCAAATCTGCTATTGTCCCTCGCTTTTTAATGTACTTCTTCGCCTTTATCTCATTCATCACTCCTGTTTTTGCACTTATTTCGACAGCTTCGAGCGGTTCAGGACTTCACATTGGAAACTTTATTTCAATTCTTATTTTCGGATTAATTGGCTTCTATTTACTTCGTGTCGCTCTTTGGAATACGTATGGAAAAGAATCCATGTACTTCCACAAAGAAACGATCTCTTACGAAGCAGATTATGGATGGTTCAAGGATAAAGTGAAAAAAATTCCGACCAAGGGTTTAACACTCTCCTTTCAGGTCGTTGGTTACGAAGAAGAAAATAAAGGCGTACTCGTATTAACGCAGAACAATCAAAGCATAAAATGTGCCTCAAAAATGCCAATTGATGAAATTGAAATTTTAATTTCGGAATTAAACAAACACATCCAATTTACCTCTTTAACATCACAACAAAAATAACTACAACCTAACTTTTCTGAGGAAATAAGAGAGCACGAAACAAAACCATTACGCACTCTCCATATTTTATATGAATTCAATTATATCATGCCTCAAAAATAGGTTGTACTTCTACTATTTCTGACTTTTGTAACAAGAACATTATCATTCTACTTTGTCCAATTCCTCCGCCAATTGTATAAGGCAATTTACCTTTAAGAATAGCTTCATGAAAGGGTAATGCAACTCGAGTTTGATTTCCAGTTAACTCAAGTTGTTTTACCAAAACACTTTCATCCACACGAACCCCCATAGAACTAAGCTCCAAACTCGCTTCTGTCGCAGGATTCCATACCAAAATGTCAGCGTTCAATCCTGGTTTGCCATCTTCGTCGCAGGTACTCCAATCATCATAATCTGGAGCCCGCAAATCGTGCTGCTTACCATTCGATAACATCCCTCCTATTCCCAACAGAAGTACAAACCCAAATTTCTTAGTAATGGCATCCTCTCTCTCCTTAGCAGTTAGATTAGGATATAACTGTAACAAATCTTCAGAATGGATCACCTTCATTTTTTCGGGAAGAATAGGCCCTCGATGGTATAAATCACTCATCTTTAATTCCACTATTTTCAAGGCCTTAAAGATTTTACTCCCATGATCAATCAACGTATTCAGTGATCGATCCTCCTTTCTAACAACTTTTTCCCAATCCCATTGATCGACTAAATTTGAATGTATATTCGTTTGCTGTTCATCTGTACGAATGGCAACCATATTTGCCACAATGCCTTCCCCTGGGCTCGTTTTTAGCTCACCCAGATACCAGCGTTTCCATTTTGCCAATGAGTGGACTACCTGATACTCTCTATTTTCTATAAAAAAAGTAACTGGTTTTTCGATCCCGTTCAGGTTATCATTCAATCCAGAGTTGGTAGGAACATACAAAGGCGCAACCACTTTTGTTAAATTAAGCTGCTTCATTAATTCCTGTTCTACAATTTCTTTAATTTCTGAGATCTGCTTTTCTGTTTCCAGTTTTCGTTCCATGATACTTTATTTATTCATTTATATCGATCAAAATTATATCTAAACAAAACCAAAACCACACTTAAACTATACTTTTTCACAGCTTTTATGTATATTGCTTTATTTTTTATACAAGACCAGTATAAAAACACTCATTCCACTAATTTTAATTCAAAAAGAAGACATATGAGCTTTCATTTAGATACCACTGATCGGAAAATTCTTAAATACCTGAGTCGTGATGCTCGAATCAAAGTAGTTGACATTGCAGAAAGACTTGGTGTTACAAGTGCAGCTATACATCAACGAATAGCAAAAATTAAAAAAGCTAACATTGTTAAAGCCTTCACTCTTCGATTAAATGAAAAAGCACTAGGTTATGCCACTTGTGCATTTGTTGGAGTATTTACCGATATGCAAGGACGCTATGATGAAGTCATTGAACGACTAAGAAATATCGAACAAGTAGTAGAAGTACATTATACAACTGGACAATATGGCTTATTCATAAAGTTATACGCAAAAGACAATGACCATTTAATGAAAGTCTTACGTGACGAAGTTCAACAAATCCCAGGAGTTAATCGAACAGAAACCTTAATTTCTTTAGATGAGCCCATTAATAGAAACATCGCATTTTAAACGAGCCCTTCTTCAGTAGCACGTATAATCAATCAGTTCTTGGGAGTATAATCTCGAATGTAGTTCCTTCTCCTATTTTTGTATCGAAGAAAATAGAGCCTTTATGATTTTCTATAATTTGCTTTACCATAGCTAATCCTAGTCCTGTACCTGTACTTTTTGTTGTAAAATAAGGCACGAAAATTTTACTCCGTTTTGATTCATCAATTCCCACTCCATTATCAGAGATCTTCACAACAACCTTATCTTTCTCCGTTAACATTGTTATTCCAATAATTCCTTTACGATCACTTGGAATCGCTTGCATAGCATTCTTTACTAAATTATTAAATACCCGAACAAATTGGTTTTTATCAGCCATAACATAGATTTCTTCTTGACTCGAAGAAACAGTAATCTTAGATCTAGTATCACCAGTAAAAACCTCCGTTGTACTTTTTACCAACGCTACTAAATTGATTTTTTGTTCGCTTGGATTTGGCATTTTTGCAAAACTGGAAAACTCATTCGCAATTTTTGTCAACGAATCAATCTGCTCAATAATAGAATTAGATACTTTTTTAAGTTTGTCACCACTCTTTGGATCCATAGGATCATACGTTCGTAACAAGTGTTGTACACTTAATTTCATTGGAGTAAGTGGATTCTTAATCTCGTGAGCTACTTGCTTTGCCATTTCCCTCCAAGCAGATTCACGTTCACTTTTTGCCAGCTGTTGCGCTGTAAACTCAAGCTCTTCCAATTTTTGATTATAATCCTTTACTAGTGCTCCAATCTCATCTTCCTTGTCATAAGATATTTGTTCATTGTGCTTTCCAAACTTTACACCGGCAAAGCTTTCTTGGAGAATTCGTAACGGAGAAGTTAACCAGTTAGAGATAAAAATTGCCAAAACAATAGAAATCGCTAAAAGCAAAATAAACACATTTATAATTGCCACTAAAAATTTCTGAATCTGATTCTCAAAACCGCGTTGTTGTCCAAAATGCTGTAAATTAATGAACCCCATTCGATCACCATTATTATTATAGAAAGGTAAATATGCAGAAGAATAGTCAAGTGAACCAATACTCTCATCATGCACAAACTCACTCTTTTGACTATACTTCATGTATTTGTATGCCAATGGGTTCATTTGCTCACTTAACAACCCAGAATTGAATACTTTTGGTCGAGAAGTCGCTAATAGATATCCATCATTATCATACATGTTAATATCCGTAAAGAAAACCTTCGCAAACTTCTTCAGGATATACTGCATGTAATTTCCATTATCACTAATCGACAAATGTTCAAAATGCCCCAATTTAGCACGCACTTCCGTTTGAACAGAATTTAGTTTTTCACGAATAACTTCATCCGTATATTGATTGTATTGATTACTCACAAAGACTCCACTTCCCCAACCAAAAGCCAAAAGCGAAAGAAAAACCAGAGAAATCAATACTACTTGAATTTTCATTGCTAAACTCAAGGTACGTCTAAAACGCCCTCTAGAATTGAGTCTAAACATCAATGGAAGCAGTAATAGGCCATAAAAAGAAAAAAGGTATGAGAAGCTCGTTATCAAATCGATAACACGAAAATTTCTTGTCGATAACACGACAGCATCTTTACTCGTTTTCTTAAGAATGTAATGATTAAAATCCCCGTAATCGAAAAAACCTTGTCTTCTCAGGCCCTTCGGAATCATTGCTCCCAAAGAAGATGGATAGTTGAACCCTCCATAATCTGCAATTAGGTCATCGTTATGAAACTTAGCAATTGAGTAGTTTTCAAGCGGTTCAAGCACATTTGTTGTGCTAGAAATCAATAATCTAGGGAAACCAATTTCTTCTGGAATTTTCTTCGATTTCAAAGTACAAAATAACATCGCTTCATTCTCGCCATTCTTCCCCAATACTCTTTGACGAATAATATAACTGTATTGGTCCGAATAATCCTGAATATAAAATATATTCGAATCAATTTCGGAAACCACTCCAGATCGATTAATAATACCCTGTAACTCATCGTACAACCCACCAGTATCCTTTCTATCTTCAATCATTAGATTATGCGCAGCATCAAAAAGGCTTATTTTCATTTCATATCGTTCCCAATATTTTTTGAATAGTCTTCGTTCCATCCCTTCCTGGAAATCAGAGACACTAATTGGTTGTGGTGAACTAATGAACTTTTGTAAGAACTTATCCTCTAACAACTTTGGCGCAAGGCTTGCATACTCAATTTCAGTAACAACATCCTTTTCTGTTGCTAATTGATTCGCATACAATTCTCGCTCTTCACGCTCTTTTCTTCGGTTAAATTCACCTATATTAATCGCCGTAACAATAGAAAAAAGCAATAGTAAAATCAGCCCAGCCCCCAACTGTTGAACCTTTCTTCTTCTATACACCAGAAAGAATACTAATCCATATAAAATCATTGGAAATACACCGCCGAAAAATAAGCTATACCCATAGTTCACTTCATATAGCAAGAAGCCACAACTCATAAAAAAAGTAACCATTGCCACTTGAGTTGGTTTAATTTCAACCTCTTTACAGGCCTCAAAAATTCCACGAATGAATAAATAGTAGGCAAAAAAGTAAGCTCCAAAACTTGTTATTGCAAAAATTGAATATACGTTCAATGAGAACAGTTTATCAATGATTAGCGGAATCGATGAATTCTCAATAAGGCTTTTGTTCAGATATAAAAATAGGCTCCATACTCCGAAAGAAGTAATTAGCATGCCAACCGTAATGACAGCTTTAAAAACTGATTGTTCCAAACCTTTTAAGAACTGTGTTAGCTCATACATCAAGTAAACAATGATGGCCACGTTTAACAAGTATGCAAAGAAATTGGGGAACCAATGATTCGTTGCATAAAGACTGGGGTCATAAGTATCCAAAACACTCATGAAAGAGAGCCATTCAAAGTGAAGCGCTAACGCTTGTAATCCAATTACAACAATCGGAATTAGCCAACGTAGCCTAGAAATCAATCTAACTCTTGTTTTCACACACCAAACGAGCCAAAGAATAAACGTTGCAAGAAACAGCATCATCAATAACACCGATTGCGTATGACTCAGGTCTTGAAGTTCGTCAGGAACAATTGATAGTACAAAATCACCATTTCCGTCCTTTATTTGGTACCCGATCTCTTCCTCTAAAGAAATTGATGCTGAAAACGGCAAACTGAATGGTGCACTGAACTGATTAACAAGTTCTTTATTTTCATAGGTATAATCATGTTTTAAAATAAACGAGGCGCAAATTAAAAAATCATCTATTTCAAGAATCTTCGCATAGTACCAACCATTCTGCAAATGCAAAATTCCTTCTGCCGGGTAGTGAATATCCGCAAATCGAATAATTGGCAATTGGTTAGTATTCCAAAAAACAAGCGAATCATTACTATATACATGTAAGTTAACATCACTTCCCCCTTCAATTCTAGTCCAAAATTCATCCAGTCCTTTTTTCCGAATATCATCCTTTCGATACCTTAGAACTTCTTCTAAATGTTTCTCTTTCGCTAAAAAAGTTGAATTAAAAAAAGATGTTTCACTTGAGTAATTTTCCGATAAAATCGAGAAAAATGTTCCAACAAAGAGCAACGTGCAAACAATTGCTGCAATTAAAAACTTATATCTCTTGAAAACCTTTATAATCATGCTTTTTGCTCCTGCATCTGCAGCGAAATCTCCTTCATAAGACGTTCAAAATCGGCATCTGAATTTCCGTCATTTCTAAAGTGAAAGTTCGCATTCTTACGGTAAGGTAGCAAATAATTCTCATAGCAAGGAGTGACATGATTTTCCCACTGGTATAAAATTGATTCGCGCGAATATCCTCTTGTTTCTTGATCTCTGTATAGTCGACGATCCAACTGAATTTTTGGATCAACATCAATAAATATTGAATAATCCAATGTCTTACTAACTTCAAGATATTCAAATAAAAACAATCCCTCCACAATAATTAAAGGAGAAGGGTCAATTGTGATTAGCACATGTTTATCGGGAGGTGAGTTAAAATGGTACTCTTTTACAATAATAGACTCTCCCTTCAATAACTTCTGAAGATCATCTGTTAATTTTTTTTGATCAAGTGCTGTTGGAAGGTCAAAGTTAATCTCACCATTTCTATCCCGCTGCTGCTCTTCAATCGGACGATAATAATTATCCATGGAAAACACACTTGGTTTTACTTCACTGTAATGATTCACAATACGCGATAGTAGAGTTGTTTTACCTGATCCACTTCCACCACAAATTCCTATAACCATTGTACTTTACCTTCTATTATTGATGCTCAAAACTATGCTTTAGCAGAAAATTCCCATTTCTGCGCGGTAAAGTTACGCTAAAATCCCTTCACACGGTGCATAAAACCCACAGTCAAACATCACTACTTATCTCTTCCTATTTAAAAATCAGAACAACCTGATTACTTAAACGTTTTACTGCTATTTTTTTGCTCTATGCTCAAAAATAACCGATCCTCCTTTCCCTAATTGAGAAGTGTCAAATGCAAGAATTTTATCCGTCAATCGTACAATAAATTCAGCTTTCTTTTTTGGGTAAAAAACGCTACTTGGATTAGCCACCGTTCTATCAGAAAATTCGTTGTGAGCAGGATTCTCCCTTCCATCAAACCGCACCATACTAACTTTGTTATAGCCATTATGATCTAAGTGATACCCTAATCCTTCATTCATCGGGAAAATTCCAAGTTTCAAGTTCTTTTTTTCAATAAAGTAATTTAAGTTAATCGAGTTTACTTCATTCCATTCTTCTTCCTTCCACTCAAATAAAATAAGTTCAGCTCCCGCGTCTCGACGCTGTCCCCCCATCAAATAAAACTTCCCATTAATTTGAGTCAAAAGCCCTGTTTCAGTAGTTGTTTTATCTTTCAAATAATGCTTACCTGTTGTACCAAAACCAATATTTTCTATTGTCAATAAATCTTTCGGAGCTTTAATAAAAGTTCCTTCTAACTCCTTTCCTTTACTCGAGTATTGCTTTACAGACCACCCACGCGATTTACTAACATAATCTCTAACTGCAAAAAAGACCTTGTCACCAGTAAAACCAACATAATTCCATTGCCCATACTTATTATCTTTCAAAGCATCGGTTTTAACAGCGCCAAGTTCAACGGCATAACATAAAAAATTATGATGGGTTGTAAACGTCGCAAATTCACGAATACTCTTATCTTTCTTGTCTTCGTATCTAAAATGGTGAACCAACGCCTTATCCGTTACTACAACATCTATCAATTCAAGTTTATTGTAATCATAATTACCCAATTTCTTAATCGCTGTGCCAATCGCCACAGAAGTTGACTTTACATTTCCAGCCGAATTCAATTGACTAAAATACGCCTTTCCATTCTCCAATTCGAGATTGTCTAAGAAATAAACATACCTAGCATTTTCACTTGAAATAAAGTAGAAATCAGTCGTTTTTGGATTAAACTTCTGATCCCATACACTTGTTTTATCATTTCCAACAAGTGTAATATTTATTTGCTTCGTATTTCCATTTGGGTCTTTACTTAACAAAAGACCTCCATATCCTTTCCATTCAAGAATATCATAATATGGGTTTTTCTTAGTTGGAACCTCAAACTCTTGAGCACTTCCATAAAATCCCAGTATAACGGTATATAAAAATAACAGTTTATTCATAATTTTGTATTTTGCCTAACATTGCGACGCACAATGTATCACGCTAAAATTAAAGTTAATGATTGCAATCTCAAAACGTCAAATAATAAAAAAACTAATTGGTTTTGGAATTTTCCTCCCAACCTTATTGTTTATTGGAGCGTCTTCTATTAACAGTGATAAATCTGGGTTAGCTATTGGTTCTGAAATTCCTATGATTGATAAAAAAATGGAAAGTATCAATAACTCCTCATACAATTTAAAAGAACTCTCACGGGAAAATGGAATTATGGTTGTTTTTTCTTGCAACACATGTCCGTTCGTAGTTGGAAATGGAAAATTTGAAGGATGGGAGAAACAATACAATAGCCTCTATGAAATGGCTGGTAATAATGGTGTTGGATTTGTTTTGATTAATTCAAATGCCGCAAAGAGAGATAATGTCGATTCAAAAGACGAAATGAAAAAACATGCTAGCTCTCAAAAATATAAGATGAATTACCTAGTGGATGAAAATGCTTCTCTTGCAGACGCTTTTGGAGCAAAAACAACACCGCATGTATTTATTTTTAATGGAAAAAATAAACTTGTTTACAAGGGAAGTATCGACAACTCCTGGGATTCAAGTAACAAAAATATAGAAAAATATGCTTCCAATGCTCTAAGAGCATTGGGGTTAGGTAAAACAATAAAAACCACTACATCACAACCTCGTGGGTGCAGTATTAAACGAAAATAACCAGCAAACTAGATGCTAAAACTATAATTATGAAAACAACACTACTCCTAACATGTTCTCTCTTTCTAACGGGAATATCAACCTCTCAAACAACAGATCTTGGTGGCCCCATAAGTTGGAGGCAGGATTTTGATTCAAAATCTATTATTCCTTCCGTACAAATGGAAGCCTTTGACTTAACCACAGTTCAAGCAGAAGATGTAATTAATGATGCTGAGAAATCAGCACCATGGCGATTTGGATATAAATATGATACTGATTTCAACATTGATAATTCAGGAAACTGGGAAAACCTATCAAGTGGGGGGCGAATCTGGAGAATGGAAATAAAATCCCCAGGTGCAATCACAATGAACTTTCTTTTAAAAGATCTTACTATTCCAGAGGGAGCTCAACTATACTTTCATGATGCATCGAACACGAATCGTGTTGGCGCCTATACTTCTAGAAACAATCGTGAAGATGGTTTGTTAGGAACGGAGCTTGTTTTTGGAGATGATATTATTGTTGAGTATTACGAACCTTCTTCTGTAATCGGTCAAGGCTTCTTTACCATTGAAAATGTAATTCATGGATACAGAACCTTAGATGCTGTTCAAGACAATTTATTGAAATCACTAAATAGCTCAGGTGCCTGTAATATCGATGTACATTGTCCACTTGGAGATATCTGGTGGAATCAAATTCGTTCGGTTGCATTGATCGTAGTCGGTGGAAACGGTGCATGTACAGGAGCTCTAATTAACAACACTTGTGATGATGGAACGCCATACTTTCTTACAGCAAACCATTGTCTAGGAGGAAGTACTGGAAACTGGGCATTTAGATTTAACTGGCAAAGTCCTGAAGGAACTGAATCTTGTGCAACAAGTGCTAATTCTTCAACTTCTTCATACGATCAAACAGCCAACGGAGCAACTGTTTTGGTTAGTGGATCTCAAGCAGATCACGCTTTATTGGAAATTGACAACATGACAGAAGCAGACGCTGTATCCTACGGAGCATTTTACGCTGGATGGAACAGTAACGATTCTGAATCGGGTGTAACAAGTGCAATTGGAATTCATCATCCTTCCGGAGATGTTAAAAAGATTTGTGCGGAAAACGATGCCCCTTTTCATCAAAATGCAGGTGGTGCATCTGTTTGGTATATCAATGAATGGGAAGAAGGTGTTACTGAGCCAGGATCTTCAGGCTCACCTTTATTTGATCAAGAAGGCCGTATTATTGGACAATTATATGGTGGGGCTGCTGCTTGCTCAGGAACAAATAATAATGGTGCATATGACTTCTACGGACGATTGGGTGTTTCATGGGGATTAGGGATTGACGATTATTTGAACCCTGCGTCTTGTGGTCCAACTACAACAACTAATTATGGATATGATCCAAATCCTGCAACTGCTGGAATTGCTCCAGTATTAACTTTAGATTTTGCTATTAGTCCAAATCCAAGCAATGGTCTTTTTACAGTAAGTTTAGTAAACGGCGAGTCCTTAACAGGTTCTATTACCGTTACTGACATGACTGGTCGTGTGGTTTATTCTAAAGATGCGAACAAAATGATCACTGAAACAGTAGACATTTCAAATGTTCAAAATGGATCATATATCCTACAAGTAGTTTCCGCAGGTAGAATCATGAATAAAACAATCGTAGTGAATCACTAAGTACATACTAATCAAATAGTTATTAAAAGGGTTGGCTTTGCTGACCCTTTTTTTTTATACTGCGTTAATAAGTTGCAATAATTCATTGAAATATGTTAGTTTTATGAAATAGGGTATACCCTTTTTGCTAAAACTAAAAACTATGAAAAGAAAACTATTTACTGTCGCTACGGCGTTGATGTTCTGCTGGACATCTATTGCCCAAACCACGGACCTTGGAGGTCCAATCAGTTGGAAAGGAAAACTAAAAGCTCACACGGTTATTCCATTAGAAGTAATGCCTGGATTTGATCTCTCCACAATTCAAGCAGAAGATGCAATCGATGATCAGACGAAAGCTGCTCCTTGGAGATTTGGTTACAAGTATGATACAGATTTAACCTTAACAAACAGTGGAGCTTGGACAACACTTCCTAACGGAAATCGTTTATGGAGAACTGAAATTGTTTCAGATGGAGCAATGACTATGAACTTGCTTTTTGAAAACCTATACATTCCTGAAGGAGGGCGCATTTATCTTTTTGACAAAGATGAAACGAATCGAATTGGAGCCTACACTTCAAGAAACAACCGTGAAGATGGACAGTTAGGAACGGAATTGGTAATTGGAAGTCATATTGTGGTTGAATACTACGAACCAGCCAATGTTCAGGGGCAAGGACATTTCAAAATCGCAAATGTAATTCATGGATACAGAAGTTTAAACATCGTTCAGGATGACCTTTTAAAAGGATTAAATAGTTCTGGAAATTGTAATATTGACGCTCGTTGCCCTCTAGGTAATGGTTGGGACGATCAAATTAGATCTGTAGCAATGATTGTTGTAAATGGAAACGGAATCTGTACTGGAGCCTTAATCAATAACAATTGTAATGACGGTACTCCATATTTTCTAACTGCAAATCACTGTTTAGGTGGTGGTACTGGAAACTGGGCTTTCCGTTTTAACTGGGAAGTTGCCTCTGGAGATCCGACTCTTTCGTGTGCTTCTACAACGCAAACAGCAAGTTCATATAATAATGCAGGAAGTTGGGATCAGAGTGCAAATGGAGCAACAATACTCGTTAGTGGTACACAAGCAGATCATGCTCTTTTACAAATTGACAATATGACAGTTACCGATGCTCAAAACTGGGGATGTTTTTACGCTGGTTGGAACAATGATGAAACCGAAAGTGCTATAACACAAGTTACAGGAATCCATCATCCGGCAGGCGATATTAAGAAGATTTGCCAAGCTGATGACGCAGCTGGAGGAGGAATTATTCAGAATAACTCGGCAGGTGCCGAAGTTTGGTACATCGATAACTGGGAACAAGGAGTTACTGAACCAGGGTCTTCTGGATCGCCTTTATTCGATCAAAATGGTCGAATCATTGGTCAATTGTATGGTGGTTCAGCCGCATGTTCAGGAACAGGAACAAACGGTGGATTTGACTATTATGGTAGACTAGGCGTTTCTTGGGGACTTGGTATTGATGCATACTTGACAGCTTCTTGTGGGACGAGCGTTACAAATGATGGATGGGATCCTAACCAACCAACTCTACCAGACGACGCAAGCATATCATCTATCGTAAGCCCAACAGGAATATACTGTACTGGAGATTTCACTCCAGAAGTAGTTCTTAAAAATATTGGGACTAATAACCTAACATCGGTTACAATTAATTATGACCTTGACGGTGGTACAAATAACGTGTATAACTGGACAGGAAACTTAGCTCCCAATGCCACAGAAAACATTGTACTAGCACCGATGACAACAATAACAGGTCCACATGTCTTTAATTCATCTACCTCTTCACCAAATGGAGGAACAGATAGCAACCCAGCAAATGATGCAGCTTCATCTAACTTCACAACAACTGTTGGTGGACAACCCGTTAACCTAACTTTGACAACAGACTGTTGGGGATACGAAACTTACTGGGAAGTTGTTGACGTAACAAATACTGTTGTAGCATCAGGAGGAAATACTACCGGAATTCCCCCAGGTGGTGCACAAACAGCTTCTCCTGGAGATGCTGGAGCATATGGAGATGAAACTACGATTAACGAAACATTATGTTTGGCTGATGGATGTTACGACTTTAGAATTTTTGATGATTATGGCGATGGACTAGATGGTATCGCGTCAGGATGTGGAACTAATGGTAATTACATAATCACCGATAGTTCTGGAACTACTTTAGTTTCTATGGTAGATGCCGCCTTTGGAAACTCAGACACAGTGAACTTCTGCTTGTCAGCACCATGCGTAGCTACTTTTGATGTTACCACAGTTGAAGAAGATTGCTTCGGAGATAATGATGGGTCTGTTACCGTAAACTTCCTTACTGGAAATGCTTCAGGTGCAACATTTGATATTGGAAGCGGAACACAAGTTTCTAACACATTCGGTAGTTTACCTCAGGGAGGATACACTATTACCGTTATTGATGGAGATGCATGTACATCTTATGTAACAGCAACACTTGGTGGTCCTAGTTCAGCTCTTTCTGCTACAGCAGGTACAATTTCTCCAGAAACACTTGGAAACGATGGCTCTGTTGACATTACTGCAGCTGGTGGATCAGGAGGAAACACATTTGCTTGGACAGGACCAAATGGATATACAAGCACGGATGAAGACCCTAATAATATGCCAGGAGGCTCATATGATGTAACCATTACAGATGCCAACGGGTGTACGGCTACAATTTCAGGAATTGTTGTTCCTTCCGTATTAAGTATAGATGAATTAACTCTTGGTGGATTTGTTTTGTATCCAAATCCAAGCGCTGGTGCATTCACCATTGAAATGACGAACGCCTTAACTACTAACTATAAAGTAACAATTCTTGACGTTACGGGGCGTGTAGTTTATGAAGCGGACGTTAATGCAATGAAACACTTAGTAAATGTATCCGATGCTTCAAAAGGAACATACTTTGTAAATATTCAATCAAATGAAGCAAATGTTACCAAAACAATTGTAAAAAAATAATCATTCACTTTATAAAAGGAAATCGTCTGGGACTTATTTATCTCAGGCGATTTTTTATAAAAAGCTCTCAGAGAAATCAAGTAACCTTTTGACAAGAACAATATTTTCTAGAAATTCATATCTTGCCGTAAATATCTCCTGAGATGATAAAGTTCAATTCACAATCATATAATTGACAAAGGCCTTACTATATTGCACGATTCTGTTTCTTGGATCCTTTGCTATGCAAAGGCAAGAACCAACTATATTGAAACTTCCTCCACCTGAACAAAAGGATGTAGACGATACATTGCGTTATATATTTATGGGTCATACATATGATTGGCAATCAGTGAATCACCATGTGGATCCTAGGATTCAGGAAATTCGCTTTTCTGATTATGCCCGTACTTGGTTAGGTGGCGACATTTCCAGCGAAGCCCTGTTAAAACGTTCAACCATTTTACACATTGATTCCGTTTTTGATCTTTCTGCAGCCACGACTCAATATGCACTTGGTAATCACGATGTTAGAAACGGAAACATGCAATATTACTGGGAAGCAACTGGTAGAAAAAGCTACAACATGCATTCGGAAAATGGTGTAGTATCCATCTGCTTGAACACCCAACTCAACCCATCACTTTGTGAAGATCTCAACAATCAATTTGATTTAATCAAGAATGTTTGCGATACGATTCAATCTTCAAGTCATCTATTTTTGTTCATGCACAGCGGGATTTTTGGCAATGTGCCAAACCTTCCCCCCTCAGAAAATTATGCTCACACCAACTTCAGTTATTGGAATGCCAACTGCTCCGGTCCATCCGCAACCTTTGTCTCGGCAATTTATCCCTTACTAGAGCAAGTTAAAGCAAGAGGAATTATTGTCTACTGTATTTTAGGAGATACTGGTGCTGTACACAAACAATTCCATGCGGAAGTTGCTGATTCTATTCATTTCTTTGCCAACGGCATCAATAATTCCAAGTATACCGACCCTGTTATTTTAGCCCAGCAAGAAAAAGATAGGGTTCTTATCTTTGAACACGTTCTCCCTACTGATGAAATCACATGGAAATTTAAAGATTTGGATTCACTACTTCTTGTCCAATAACGCTATTAACCACCTAGATAATTCACTCTCAACCTATATAGTTATACCTCTAATTACATCTAAAATTCTTGAGGCATTAACAATATTATACAAACAATTGTTTTACTAATCAGATATCATTTAAGAGCTAAAAAAAAGGAAAATATTAATCTATTTCTTCCAAAATTTACTTCGATACTGAGAAAAGTCGCATAAAGACGTCACACGAACCAAATAGACTCCAGACGAATACTTAGAAACATCCAAACACAACGATGTAATTGATTTGTCTGTAGCATATACCACACGTCCTGTTTCGTCTATCACCTCATAAGTATACTTCAAACAATCACGGTCATCATTAACTTCAAACGTAATGAAGTCTGCCGTGGGATTTGGATAAACGTAAAACTTTTCATTCAACGGGGTTTTCAACAATATAACCTCTCCTTCACTACTTAATCGTAAAAGAAACATGTCTTCTCCCCCATTTCCAAAAGAACATGTTGATCCAACAACTACGCAGCCTCCATCCTTCAATGCTCTTACTTTGTATGCATACTCCGATTCTTCACCTCCAAAATAATACGACCAAATCTCAGATCCATTTAAATCCGTTTTAATTATTCTGACATCCGTTTTATTAGAATTTGTGTCTAAATTAACACTTCCAGCAAGGAACAAATAATCTCCAAAACGATCAATTGACCTCCCATAATCAAAACCAGTTCCTCCAAATGTAGCACTTGACAATTCATTTCCTTGATCATCTAATTGCAATAAATACATGTCAAAACTACCTGCCCCAAAACTTTGCGTAGAACCTATTACAGCAATTCCACCATCAGGCATTTCAACAGATTCATAAGCCAACTCATTCCCGACCCCTCCATAATAATTTTGCCATATCACGGTTCCATCAGCATCCAACGACACAATAAACACATCTGAATCAGGATGTTTAAATTCAAAGGTAGAATATCCATGAAACCCCGATTTTTCTCCGGTAATTAGATAATTCCCCATAGCTAACTCCTGAACATCAAAAGCATAATCTTTACCGAAATCACCTAATTTCCTTTCCCATTGGATCACTCCTGATAAGTCCACTTTAACAACATATAGCTGACCAACATCCGTTCCAATATCAGACTTCGTAAATCCAGTCATCACAAATCCGTTATCAGACGTTTGTTTTACGCAAAAACCTTCATCACGATGGTTACCACCGTAATAATTATCCCATTCGATCTCGCCATCCTTGTTAAGCTTTAACAAATACATGTCTGACCTTCCATATCCTAAATCCCACCTAGTTCCAGTAACAATGTATCCTCCATCAGCTGTCTTTTCAATATGCTCAGCAACTTCATGGTGAGGACCATCAATCACCGTTTTCCAAATCGTATTTCCATAGAGAGAAATATTCATCACAACAATTCGTTCCGAGCTATCAGCAGCATACCGTTCAGATCCAGCTAGTACATAACCTCCCTTTCCGTTAAGAGCAACAGAATAAGCACGATCATCATTGGAATGTCCATGGACGTAACTTACCTGTTGTGAATAACAAGTTGTAACAAATAGGAGTGTGAAAAAGATAATTATACGTGTCACGTAACAAATATAAGTGCTTTTCCATCAGAATTAAAATTAACTCAACAAATCAATTCGGCTAATCCAATTCGAGTCCTTTTCAGTGAGACAATTACTATCATGTGTCGTAATTTCCAATAATAGTTTGTTACAATCTGATACAATCATATTCGCATGATGATCTAACTCATCTGATGCCTTAGCTACTTTCAATACAAACTCCGCTAGATCCGTTTGCGTTTTAAAAGAATACGAGCGTTGCATCGCTCCATCTATCTCTTCCCAATTCATACTGTTTCTAATTTAGTCCATTTTTCAGTGAGTGTTTCAATCGACAAAAACAACTCATCAAAATTCTCAATAACGAAATATTTTGTTTGTACTTCATCATTCTTAAATGCCGTATTCAAGACTATTTCAATGTCAAAATCAATTCTCTCGGCATCTCCAAACAAAGAAGAATTCGATTCTCCAAACGAAGAAGCTATTCCTGCCCCATAAATCTTCATTCCCGATTCTTTTATTAATCCAAATTCAATTGTAAACCAGTACAAACGTTGCAACTGAATCAGTCGATGTTCATCATGAAGGAATAATTTTCCAAGTTCTCCAAAGGCTACCATAAATGCAGAGAAAACTGGATTTGAAAGCAAAGGAACATGTCCAAAAATATCATGAAACATATCAGGTTCCTCAAGATAATCTAATTGATCCATTCTCCTTAGCCAAGTTGACGACGGAAATTTACGATCCGCAAGCAGACAAAAGAATTTATCAACCGAGATTAATCCTGGAACACATTCTATCTCCCAATTTGTATTCTCAACAAACCACTCATTAAGCTCAGTAAACTTAGGAACTTGATTCGAATTCAATACAGGTGCCATTGTTTCCAAGGCATCTAAATAAGCTTGGCATGCTTTATCCTTTAGATTCTCTGCCTGACGCTCGAACAAAATATTCCAAACCTTGTGATCTTGTTCCGTGTACTTTTCAAATTGTTGTTTCATAATTGATCAAAAAAAAAGCCCGATTCCAAAAATTGGAATCGGGCTGCATATTTTATATTATCACAATAAATTACACGTCGAGTCCAAAAATTTGGTTCGAATACGCATAATAATATGTGTGCTGTTTCATCATTTAGTTCAAATATAAACTAATATTTTACAAATACATTCTTTGCTTCCGTAAAAAATCGTAATGCCTCCCATCCACCTTCTCTTCCAACACCTGATGCTTTAACACCTCCAAACGGTGTGCGAAGGTCCCTAACAAGCCACGAATTAATCCATACGATACCTGCATCTATAACATCAGCCATCCTATGTGCTCGTTTGATATTAGACGTCCACAAAGTTGCACTTAATCCGTACTGTGTAGAATTTGCCATCATTAACACTTCTTCTTCTGTATCAAATGGAGTTATTGTAACAACCGGTCCAAAAATTTCTTCTTGATTAGTTCTACAATCGTATGTAAGACCTTCAAAAACAGTTGGCGTTATGTAATAACCTTTATCATAGGGAGGCGCCAACTGAACTTGTTTACCCCCAACCAATAATGTTCCTCCTTCTTGTTTGGCTAATTCGATGTAAGCCAATACCTTTTCCATATGAGGTCTTGAAACTAGTGCTCCTAAATTACTTTCAAGAGACTCTGGTGGTCCTACTTTTAATTGTT
>JAKVAS010000100.1 GCA_022448165.1 Crocinitomicaceae bacterium
TAGCACAGATTATTAGCCATATAGTATTCATCATTCCATCCATTCCTTTCGAACCGAATAATTTATGAATTGAGCCATACATCTTCTCATCGGTTAAAAGTAAATCTTTATATAATTCAGAGTCAAATTTTGTAGATTTCAATACATCAATTGAATAATTAGGCATATCAGTTAAAGCTGAATATACATCATGATCCCCTCCAAGTACAGAAATACTACCAAACATTGCATCGAAGCTCTGTAGGAAGCAAAGGCATATCCTTGATCATCTCCTGCTAGGTCATAAATCAAATCAGGCTGTGCAATAATTGCAGCAATAGCTCCCAAAATGACTCCTACAAATAATGCTGGAATTGCATCTACTTTTTTAATTATCAAAATAATTACTGCTGCTGGTACAATAAATAAAATGGGAGAAATATAGAATTTTGATTCTAAAAGTCTCAAAATGCCTTCAACGCCTTGTTCATTGGATTGAGAATCAATATTAAATCCCCATATAAGAAAAATAATTAACGTTATAATTATAGATGGAATAGTAGTTAACGCCATGTATCTTATATGCGTAAACAAATCCGTCCCAGCCATAGCAGGTGCTAAATTAGTAGTATCAGAAAGAGGAGACATTTTATCTCCGAAATAAGCTCCTGAAATAATAGCTCCGGCAATAACTCCTTGATTAATACCTAAAACTGTTCCGATCCCTAAAAGAGCTAAACCTACAGTAGCAATGGTACTCCAAGAACTTCCTGTAGCCACGGCAACAATTGCACTAATAATACAAGCTACAAATAAAAACACTGTTGGATTCAATATTTTCAATCCATAATAGATCATGGAGGGAACCACTCCAGAAATCATCCAAGTTCCAGCCAATGCTCCAATTAATAGCAATATAATAAGTGCTGGAAGTGCCGATTTAATACTTTTTACGATTCCATTTTGTAATTCTTTCCAAGAATATTTAAGTCTAAAACCGATAACTGTTGCTATTGCTGCAGCAATTAATAATGCAATCTGATTAGGACCATAGGTTGCATCATCGCTATAAATGGTAACATTTAAATACAACAATCCAACAAGTACAATAATTGGTAATAACGCGATTAAAAAATGTGGATCCTTCTTGAGAGATGTAGTATTCATGAATTAATGGTTAAGTCGTTTAATTGTTATATTTTTTTGTTTCTGCATTTGACGGTTATCTTTAAAGAAAACCAACAATAGAACTGGTAATAACGTCAAATCTGCTAGCAGAGCAACGAAAAGAGTTAAGCAAAGTAGTAATCCCATATAGAAAGTGCCAAGGAAACTTGAGAAAATTAACAATAAGAATCCTGCACATAGAATTAATGTTGTTAGAATCATTGCTTTTCCAGTAGTCATATAACTAGTTTTTAGCGCATATAGCTTACCTTTCCCTTTACCTAATTCGTACTTAAATTTCCCCAAAAAATGTATTGTGTCATCTACCGCAATTCCAAATGCGATTGTAAATATAATAGATGTGACGGTTTTCAATTCCAAACCAACATATCCCATAAAACCAGCAATCACTATCAATGGTAGTAAATTAGGAACAATACTGATTAATAACATCCTAAAAGACCTGTAGATTAACCCGATAATAATTGCAACGATCAAAATTGAGACAGCAAGTCCTTTCACCAAACTAGAAGCCAAATAACTCATATTCTTATCAATCAATTCCGCAGTTCCTGTAATTTTATATTCTGCCAAACCTGATTTCTCCTTTTTTCTTAGCAGCTCTTTTAAAGCATCATTTTTTTTTGAAACTTTATTATTTCCCCAATCAGGGATGCTTCCACTTATTCGCATAAACATCTCGTTAGAATCGATAAAAGTTCCTATAAACTTTCCTTTTCCCGCCATGCGAAGTGCTTTTCTAAAAGATCGAATCTTCCTTGTTTTCGTTGGAAGCTTGTAATATTCAATATTCCCTAAATGATCCGAGCGATTGGCAACTTTTAAAAGACTCACCAATGAAGTCTGAATTTGCACTCCATAATCTTCTTGTAAATAACGCTCAATTGAATCTACCTGTTTTAAAACACTTTTATCCCAAACATTAATTGAAGTGTCTTTTATTTTAATTGCTAATTGAAATGGACGAACGCCTCCGTAATGCTCATCCAAATAATTGAAATCCATTTTCATCGGTTCCGTTGGCTTCATATCATCCATCAAGAAATTATTTGCTTCAATTCTCGAAATTCCAAACAAACTAAAAGCCACCACTACCCCACTCAAAATGAATATGATTTTTCTCTTTCTAATTACTAGAATAAACCATCGTCTTAAATATTTTTTCCAAAAATGATCCTTCTTCTTCTCTCGAACATGAATAGGTCCGGGGAAAATATAAAACAAAATCGGAAGCATTAAAAAGGTCAGTATAAATGCTACAATAACCCCAATCCCCATAATTAAACCAAAAATTTGAATTGGTTGGACTTGAACAAAGTAAAGAGAGAAAAATCCAACAGCAGTAGTAATAGAAGTTAAAAAAGTTGCCATTCCTACCTCTTTAACGGCCACCATAATAGCATTAAAAATAGAATCTTCCTCCCGAAGAGCATCCAAATATCTTGAGACTAGATGAATAACATCAGACATCGAAACAACAAACATTATTGAAGGAAGAATTGTCAGTATAATGTTAATTGGTTCATTAGCGACTCCCATTCCACCTACAACCCAAAGCATTGATGAAACTATAACAATTTGCGGAATAATAATCCCCCAAGCAGATCTAAAAGCCAAGAATAAAAATAGAACTATTAGAAATGAACTAAGCCCAATAAACAATGCCATTTCAAAGCTCATTTTCTCAATATAGTACTTTTGTCCAACCGTTCTTCCTGCCAAACGATAGTTATCGAAATCAAAAGGTTTTAGCGCCTTTTCAATCTCAACAATTAACTTATCACTCTTCTTTTTTGAAATAAAATCAGTGTGACGAATAAATAAACACAATGAAAGTCCATCTTTTGCCACAAAGGAGTTTACTAGTTCTACATTCTTAAAAACCCTTGTAGAGTCGCGTTTTCGATCGAAATTATCAAAATCAATATACGGTACTTCCGAAACAATTTTTATTGGCCCTTGTCCTGATATGAACTCAGACATGGAGGTAATACCTCTAACAACTTTGATATCATCAACCTTTGATAGTTTTTCTTCTAGTTTAGATACACTTTTAAGAAACGACTGCTCAAATGCACCACCATCATTTTCAATAGCCAATAACAAAAAATCGTTATCTGACTCAAATCTAGATCGGTACTCAAAAAAGAAATCTGTATCGGGATCATCAAGTGGAAAGAACTTTTCAAAATCATAATCCACTTCTACACTAAATATATTATATACAAAGAAGGTTGTTAATCCAACAAAAGCTATTAAAGCGTACCAAATATATTTTTTAAAGAAACTTTCCCCAACCATTTTCAACGGTTCTACGTTATGGGTAACAAAGATAGAAGCCTTTGTGAATTTCAACTAAAATTGAATCACTTTTGTCTATCTATTTTGAAATTAATAAGTTTGACAAAATTTTATTTTATGAAAAGAGTATTACTCGCTGCCACAATATTTTGTGGCTCCCTAAGTTTTTCGCAATCACTAACGCAAGCGAATGAGCCTTCAATTGGAGATTCTCAAACAATGTACTTATGTGATTCTTTCGCGGCGACATACCAAAACCTTACAGGGACAGGTATTACATGGGACTATTCAAATTTATTTAAATATGATGGGGTTACCCGAGCTGTAACCATTGAAGATGCAACTTTACACGCAAATGCGGGAGATTTCGGAACGTCATCTACGGTAATTGTAGTAGAAAATACATTAAGTACTTTCTTTAACTCAACAGCAACTGAGCGTGTGTCTCAAGGTTTTGTATTTAACGAGCCTTCATTCGGAGATGTGATCGCTAAATTTAACGTAGATGAAGAAACGATTGTTACTTACCCTTTCTCACATGGATCTAGTTTGACAGATACTTTCGAAGGAACATTAGATTTTACGTTAAATGGTATTCCTCAAAGTGAAACTGCTACAGGGAATGCATATGCATGGATTGATGGTCAAGGTACTTTATTAATGCCAGATGGATCTTCTATTGCAGATGTAATTCGATACAAGTTAATTGATACATCCCTTACCAATATATTCTTGTTTGGAGATTTAGAAGTTGTTCGTACGCAATATGAATACTATGACCTAGCAACAAGTAACTTGCCCGTATTGACAATCTCAAAAATCGTTATTCAGACTCCAGGAGGTGGTATCCCGCTTACGGAGGTGTCTATTGTATTGTCTGCTATTGAGCCAACCGCAACTGCCGGAATTGAAAATAACGATGCTGTAATCTTTAACGCTTATCCAAATCCAACAGAAGATAAAATTACAATAAACGGTGCATTTAATGGAAGTGCAACTGCTACGATTCTTGATCATAGTGGACGTGTAATTAGCACTCAATCTGCATATCATGGAAAAACAATCGATCTTTCAACGCTTAACACTGGCATGTACTTGTTGAAGATCACTAACAATGGAGCTTCTTCAACGAAGACCATTGTGAAAAAATAGTTGTGACTACTTACAACTAGCTTCTAAAGCCCTTTCGTATGAACGAAAGGGCTTTTTGTTAATAAATAACTCGTTACTTATTAAAAGCCCGTTACCTTTCGTACCAATTCTTGTTATATTCGAGTAACTATAATAACTATGCGAACAATCTATTTTGCTCTTTCCCTCTTTTTAACGACTTTCTCTTTGAAAGCTCAAATCAATGAAAGCCTTAGTTCAGAAGAACGTGCTTACCTCTTTCACATTGTGAAAAAGAGCCCAATTCTGAATAATAATTTCGGACGATACTTTGATTATCAAGGGCCAGAAATTCGATTTCATAATGGATCTTTAAATTATGACTCTATTGAATTACTTATTATCAACAAACCCGAAGTTCTGATCATTCGTAAGGAAGAGATTGCGAAATCAGCAAAAGGTCTAATTGCTGAAGCAGCAAATAAAATGGCTATTTGGGAGTTAAACAAAACACTTCTAGCAAAACGAAGTACCCCAGGGAATCTCGGACAATACAAAAATGAATACGCTACATTCGAGGAGCTCTTAATGCAAAAATTACCATCAACAGCATTAAAAATGAAGGATGATCAGATGCAACCCCATCCGAAATTGCAAAATGTAATGAACCCAAGTCTTTCTTTTGATGATAAATACGCTCAACTGCAAGCGTTACGTTTTCTATCTATTGATGATCAGTTGACGACACTTAATGCTATCAACTTTGCTATCAACTCTTATGTTCAAACAAGAAGTTTAGAAATCTACAAAACTCTTGGTGGTAAAGCGGATAAATTTCAAAATCTACTAGTAGCAGCTGGAGACGGAAGCGGAACTTCAGGGCTCCTAGAAGAACGCGAAAAGAATGAAAAAGGAAAATGGAATAAAGGATTACCTAAAGCCATTGGACTATTTCCATATCAACTTATCAAAGAATCTTCAGAGGTAAAGAAAAAAACAATCGAAAAGATTGAGCCTCTTCGTTATACAACTAGTGATTTTAAAACCGTTGGAGAGAATCGACACACTAACCTTCATTTTGACGTCTGGGGATACAACTCTGCAGCCCAAACTACAGTAGTAATAGAGAAAGATGGACTCTCTTACCACCTCTTTGGTTCGGGAGAAACACGTTTCCTCTCCCCAGACTCTGCATTTTCTTCTGGCGCAACCTTCCAATCAAGAATCAATGATTTAGAATTCAATAAAATTGCCAAAATCCATGAATCAATCTTTGGAAAACACGGTTTTGATTACTGGATTGAATACTATGAAAAGAAAAAGGATCAAACAGAGTTAAAAATAGAGAAACGAGAAAAAGAATACTCTGACTTAGGATACTCTCCAATTACAACATCTTCCAAAGCTTCTAGAAAAGTAAAAAAATCAAAAAGACAAGCCATCAAATCCGGATCAGGAAGCTTCAATGGCACACCAACAACAAAGTCCAATAGATCCACTCGTAAAAAGCTTCAAAATACAATTGTTGGACTCTATGAACAATTTGATGGATACAAACGTAGAATTGCTGAATACAAGTTACAAAAAGAAGAAGCTATTGATTTAATGGCTATATATCAACGAAAGCTAGATAAAGACAAAGAAGCTTTTGGTTTAAATTGGGCTACCTTTGAAGAAAAAGATGGAATCTATATCTTTCAAGATTCTAGTACTTTTGATATTCGAACACAAGAATTTCAATTCAAACCTTCGGACAAAGTGGAAGATTTTGAAATCAGATTATTAGCAATTCCACAATCTTCCCTTTCTAAATCGGCAGATGAAGTAATGTTACATATAAACTTAATTGATGCTATTCCACATTATGACGCACGTGTTAATTTAGCACTAGATGATGTCTTTGCCTCAGATAAGTGGGAACTTCCTGGCAATTTATTCTCCCAAAAAGACAGTGTTTCTATGCACGTCTTCTTTGAGGGACTTTTAGATAAAAAAGTCAATTTCAACATGATTGCTAGAGGACAAGGAATTGGAAAGTGGAATGGTACTCAAACAGTTAAAGATTATTCCCCTAAGGAATTAAATCGATACCCTTCCGAAGGAAAGATGGATAGTACTTTTACGCGATTACGAAAATCTGAAGTATTCATCGATATAGATCGAGACATAACACTAGAAATCAACTCGTTCACTGACCCTATAGCTTCTAACCTAACTGTTTCAAACGAAACAATTAAGTCTATCATGACCAAATATAATCTTTCAAAGAATGATATTTTGTCCGGGTACAGAACAGCAACTATATTAAAGGCAATGAAAGAAGAGATTAATGTTCTAGCAGGCAACTATCTTTCAAGAGAAGACGCAAAATTAGTGATTGACCGATTCAACAAAAAGTGGGCTAAAACAAAAATACTTGTTGGACGAGTATCTTTAAAGCAAAGCGCTTTCAAATAAGGATTAATCTATTCATCGAAAAATTCATTGGCAAAATTAACCAAATAGACGTTTTCAGTCGCTCGTGTTAATGCTGTATACAACCATCGATAATAATCTGGCCCTAACATTTCGTTGGTAATAAAACCTTGGTCAATATAAACATGACTCCATTGACCTCCTTGTGATTTATGACACGTTACTGCGTATGCATATTTCACTTGTAACGCATTAAAATAAGGATCAGCAAGAATTGCTTCATAACGCTTTTTTTTCAAGTGAATATGTGAATAATCCTTTTCAATCTCAAAAAACAACGTTTTTATTCGATCTCTGGTTAAAGAAGGTCCCTCTACAGTAAGCGTTTCTATGTGGATAATAACCTCCACCTCTCCCAACTCTTCATAATCCACAAATTTGACAATTACTCTAGCAAATTCAAATCCATAGTACTCTTCTATTTTGAGGATTCGTTGAATCTTTATAATTTCTCCATTGGCAATAAATCCCACCTTACTGTCATCCCCCATCCAGAAGTAGTTGTTCTTTACAACCATTAAAGCATCTCCTGAACATAATTGTTCCTCAAACCAAAGAATTCTACCTCTGATTTGTTGATTGTAATTATTAGCCCATTTATTTGACCTAGTAATCACAATTGTATCCTCAATTCCAAATTTTGAGATACTACTCTCCAAATACTCTTGTAATTCACCCCCATCAATTCTAATTAAATCTCCTCCCTTCTTAATATCAAACTTTGGATAATCTATCCATTCCGTATTACGCAATAAAGTTGCATTACGTAACACTTCAGAATCTGTAGCCTGGCGCAACACCTCAGTCAACATGTATGTAGAAACCGAAATATCGGGGTAATGATACTCTAAATACTCTTGACTAAGCGCTGGTGAGAAATCACTACCTACAGGAGGTAACTGTCCAGAATCTCCTAATAAAACAAGCTTACAATTTACTCCAGAGTAAACATATCCAAACAAATCTTCCAATAAATTTCTAGCGTTTATATTTCCATCCCTTCCCATTGTATAATCACCTATCATGGAAGCTTCATCTACAAAGAAGACCGTATTCTTATATAAATTAGGTTGAAGGCTAAGTGGGGCACTCAAATCCGTTTTTGATTTTTTCCGATAGATTTGTTTATGAATTGTTAAAGCATTTGAAGAAGACATCAACCCAAAAACCTTCGCAGCTCTTCCCGTAGGAGCAAGTAGTTTAGTTCGTACATTAAAAGAAGTTAATGCCTTTACAAAAGCTCCAAGAACCGATGTTTTTCCTGTCCCGGCATATCCTGTCAACACAAAAAGTTGTTTTCCTTCTCTTTTTCTAACAAATGCTTCTAAAGACATAAATAAATCAGACTGATGCTCAGTAGGCTGAAAACCAAACAATTCCATGATTTTTTCTTGAAAGGAAATATCCGACATTATGAATGAATTTAAGAGAAATCAAAACTATAATTTATCTCATTGATTAAACAGTTAAAAAAAAGTATTGAGTGGTACCTCGTGAAATCTAAAAAATAGTAGTTTTGTTAACGTAAAAATAAATAGATAATTATGACGGGCAATTTTTCTGTAATTTTTAAGAAGTACTCGGTACCAGTATTATTTCTAGTCACTGGATTGGTAATTTTAATTATTGGTCTAACGATGAACCAAGGACCAATGTTCTTAACAGCATCAATATTGATGTTTATTGCTGGAGCTGCAACGTTAGTTTATAGTTCCGGTAAATTAAATCGAAATTTCCTCCTTGCATTTGGAGGATTGGCGTTTTTAGCTGCGATTTGCACTTTCTACAGCTCTTATTCGTCCGTAGCCTCATCTGTTAAAGCGCAGAAAGATTTTGATAGATGTTTAGCGATCTCTCAACAAAATCTTGAAGATGTTCGTTTTGTTCAGAAAAAACACTTTGAAAAAACCGGTAAATACTTAAAAACATGGGAAGAAATTTCTGAATTTATTAAGGTAGGGACTATCAATCGTCCAGTTTCAGAAGGTACAGTACCTGCAAGAAAAATTACTCCAGAAGAAAGAGATTATCTTTATGATGGAAACCCACCTATTGATAAAAATATGACTGATGAAGAAGCTCTTCGATTATCAAAGTGGTTAGAGGGACCAAATTATCAAGCTGACTTCATTAACTTCAAACGTGATACAGTTCCAGAATCAATTATGGATTCAAAGTTCAAAAGTGCCTCTTACCGCTCTAATCGTAAGAAAGCTAACTTTGGACCATTTTATCCTGACTCTTTATGTTTCATCCCTTACACAGGGGCAACTCAAAAATGGGAACTTGCCTTTAATGATTCTGTACAAATGGGTGATGCTAAAGTTGCTGCAATTAAGGTTTTTGGAAAAATTCCTTTTGTTAACCCTCAATCAAGAGAAGGAATAGAAATGTTCTTTGGTTCTACCACATCAAACAGTTTGGCTGGTTCTTGGGAGAATGAATAATCACCTTGCCATTGAGTGCTCAAAAACTGCAGTTCGATTTGTTTCTTTAAAGAATCAAGTAGTGGTAAACGACGTTTTAGCCAAGTTTAATTCGTTAAAACCAAATGACATCAAGGATCAGTTATCGGAAATCGTTAAGACGAATTCGTTTCTTTCTGATGATTTTCAAGACGTAACTTTATCATGGTCAGAAAAGAAATCAACACTTGTTCCCAGTAGCGTTTTTTCAGAATCAAGTCCATTGTTAATTTTTGGATTATGCTTTGGGAAACAAACATCTGCAGATGAAATTGACTACAATCGCATTTCTGAGTTAAGCGTTGTAAACATTTTCGAAATTCCTCTTTGGATTAAGTCCTTTTTTGTAGTTAAATTCCCTCGGGTTATTCTACAACATGAAGGAACTCATGTTCTTAGGAAGACTATGGATCACAATGCCTTCAAATTAAAGGCTACAGCAATTGTGCATCAAGACTTCTTTCAACTCTCCATAGTTAAACACAATCAGTTAGAATTTTATTCCTTTTTTGATATGCAATCCGCAGAAGATGTAATCTATCACCTTCTATTTGTATTGCAACAAAAGGAACTTTCTGATGATCAAGGAACAATTGAACTAATAAAAGGACTAAATGCTAATGAGCAATTAATTCAAGACGCAAAGAGTGGATTTGAAAAAATTCAAACTCTCAAGAAATTTTCGATAGTTATCGAGGATAATTACATTTCAAAAGCTCAGCAACTGTGCGTATAATAAGAGGACTCTATAAAACTAGAAGGTTTAAAGTTCCAAAAAACTTTCCTTCTCGTCCCACAACTGATTTTGCGAAAGAAGGTCTATTCAATATTCTTGAAAACCGAATGATGTTACACGATCTACGTATCTTAGACCTATGTGCTGGATCTGGAAATATTTCCATAGAATTTTTATCCCGTGAATCAGGAACGGTTGTTTCAGTTGATAGAAATTTCAATTGTATTCGGCATATAAGACAAATTTCAGAAACACTTGGATGTACGGATAAGATT
>JAKVAS010000101.1 GCA_022448165.1 Crocinitomicaceae bacterium
CAAGACCGGTACATTCGACCACTCTGCCAATTCTCCGCGGCAAAGGTACCCAACTAATCCAATTTACAAAGCTTTTTCTCGTTTTTTATCTGATTTTTTCAGAGTCAAAATATTTAGAACACCATAAAAATGGAAACGATGATCATATTATACTGAAACTAGAAAGCTACAAATCTTAGTTTATTAATTATAATGCAAAAAGAATCTTACAAACTGTGAAACAATCTTATTTAGTAGAAAATGAAGAATTATCAAACCGAAAGATTGATTAGTTATACGATTCTCTATGGCTAGAACCATTGTTCTAATCTCATATCCACAAAAAAAGGATAACCTTTCGATTATCCTTTTCCTTGTGCGGAGAATGAGGGATTCGAACCCCCGGTACCTTGCGGTACGCCGGTTTTCAAGACCGGTACATTCGACCACTCTGCCAATTCTCCGCGGCAAAGGTACCTAACTAATCCAATTTACAAAGCTTTTTTTCTACTTTTTTTTGTTTTTTTTTCGATTACAATTTCATTCGCCGATGAATTCCTCAGAACCACCTCTGAATCAATTAAATCCAATTTCTCCCACATTCCCCTTACCTTTTTGTACCTTTACATTATTCAAAAAAACAATTCTATGCGTTTCGTATTTACCCTATTTTTTATTCTTGGTTTTGTTTATTCAGGTGTTTCTCAAGATAAACAACTTCGCGCCTATTTAGATCACAAACAATTTTATGCCCCAGAAATTGGCAACTATGTTGAATTTCAACTTCAATTTGTTGGATATTCAATTAAATACAAAGGAAAAGACAATGGACTGATTGGTCAACTATCAGTTCGGATGAAAATTACCCAAGGGGACAGCATACTTCAATCCGATGCATATCGATTAGACACACCATTCATGGAGGATAGTCTTGTAGAAGATTTTTATGATATTAAGCGATTTGCGTTACCTCCAGGGAAATATGACTTTCACATTGAGTTAGCTGATTTAAATACGGAAAATGAACCTTTATTAGCCACACAAGAATTTGAAATCGAAGAATTGGGTGATGCTATTTCAATCTCTGACATTACCGTTGCCGAATATGCATCTAAAGGAGATGGCACCTCTCCTTTTTACCGATCTGGTTATGATTTAATTCCAAGATTATCTACCTTCTACCCAAATGCATTAAATACAATCCCTGTTTATCTCGAAATTTATAATTCAAATAAAATAGGCGACTCTGTAGTTGGTATAAAACAAACACTTGTTGACGCTAATTCTGGAAAAGAACTAGAAGAATATACACATTTATCTCGTCATAAACCTTCAGATGTTATCCCATTTCTTCGTTCGGTAAACATCGAGACACTCCAATCAGGAAAATATCAATTAAATTTCACTTTGATAACCAAAAACATGACTGAACTCTCCACTCAGACATACGAGTTTGAACGAAGTAATACAAACCGTTCAGACTTCTACACTGGAGATATTGTTCTTGATCCAACATTTCAGGAATCAATTCCTAATGATAGTATCGGATATTACTTAGAATCATTAATTCCAATATCAACGCCAAATGAGGTAAAGAATATCATTAAAATTGCAAAACTGAAGAACTTAGAGAAAGCCAGAAAACACATTCAGCAATACTGGACTATAACCTCTCCTGGTAACGCCTACAATGCCTGGATTCAATACAAGGCGCAAATACGCTTAGTAGAAAAATTATATGGTAACAACTTCCAAGAAGGATATGAAACAGATCGTGGACGTGTATACTTGCAGTATGGCTCTCCAACAAACATTATGGCACGTGAAAATTCAGCATCTGAATATCCTTTCGAAATATGGATGTACAATAAAATAGGTGTTTTTAGTAATCGACGATTTATTTTTTACAATCCAGACCTTGTAAACAAAACCTATCGATTACTTCATTCAGACATGGTTGGGGAACTGAAGAATCCAGCATGGAAACGTGAAATCGCTTCTCGTAATTCTACAAATGGAAATATTGATGATCCAAATGCAGGAACTCCAAATGATCGATTCGGAACAAGCAGTAGCGATTTATTTGAACAGTATTAATCAGAACCATTTTTAACGCTATTTTTGAAACGTGAAAAATTCAAATGTAGCCATCGTTATACTTAACTGGAACGGTCAGAAATTTATTGAGCAATTTTTACCCAGTGTAATTCAACATTCGGGAGATGCTAGAGTCATAATTGCAGACAATGCATCTACAGACAGATCTATTGAATTTTTAAAAGATCAATTTCCATCCGTTGAAATTATTCAAAATGAATCGAACGGTGGTTTTGCAAAAGGTTATAATGATGCTCTAAAAAAAGTTAATTCTGAATTCTATCTATTACTTAATAGTGATGTAGAAGTTACTGAAAACTGGTTAGATGAATTACTATTGCCAATGGTTGATCCAAAAGTTGCTGGATGCCAACCTAAAGTGCTCTCTTATCACAAAAAAACACATTTTGAACATGCAGGTGCCAGCGGAGGGTTTATAGACAAAAACTACTTCCCTTTTTGCAGGGGACGTATGTTAACAGAAGCAGAAGAAGATTTTGGCCAATATAACAACTCTCGTGATGTATTCTGGACTACAGGAGCCTGCATGATTATACGCTCATCTCTATACCACGAAGTATCAGGATTTGATGAGGATTTCTTTGCGCATATGGAAGAGATTGATCTTTGTTGGAGATTAAAACGTCGAGGGTTTAAATTCAAAGTAGCTCCAAAATCTGTTGTTTATCATGTCGGTGGAGGGACACTTCCTTACAGTTCTCCAAGAAAAACGTTCTTGAATTTCAGGAATAATTTATTTATGATCACTAAAAATCATCAAGGTTTGTTATTACCTAAAATTTTGATGAGATTGTTTATTGATGGAGTGGCTGCTATGCTCTTTCTACTGAAAGGAAAGTTTAAACAATTTGGGGCCATATTCAAAGCCCACATGGCTTTTTACGGGAAATTACGAATGTTTATCTCGAAAAGAAAAAAAGAAAAAACACCAAAGGAAATCGCAGATTTAAGTGGATATTTTAAAGGAAGTATTCTTTGGAATTTTTACTTCAAAGGAATTAAGAAAAGTTCAATCCTTAATCAACGCCTATTTAAATGAAACGAACCATTCCAGGACTAAGAAACTCGGGAGAGTCACATTGGCAAAGCTATTTTGAACGAACATATCCATTAGAATGCAAGCGTATCTTACAGGAAAATTGGAAAGCACCAGATTGCCAAACATGGATCGATAAAATAGAAATGGAATTAGCGTCTGAAGACTATTCAGAATTAATTCTTATCGGCCACAGTATCGGGTGTATTGCAATTGTAAAATGGTTTGAAAAATACCAACATATAATCAAGGGAGCCTTACTCGTTGCTCCCAGTGATTCTGAAAACAAACAATACCCAAACTACATCACTGGATTCTCCCCTATCCCTTTAAAAGAACTCCCATTTAAAACAATTGTTGTTGCCAGTACTAATGATCATGTTAGCTCCTTTGATAGAAGCAAACTTTTCGCTTCTCAATGGGGTAGTGAATTAATCACATTACAAAATGCAGGACATATTGAAGACCAAAGTGGTTATACAAATTGGGACTATGGATGGGAGCTTGTTAAGAAAATTGAAGCTATCTGAAAAATCTGTAGCTTTAGAAGATGAAATGCTTCTTAAAGACTATTCCTTGGTTTCTTTTATACTCTCGGCTATGTATCGCATTTACCTTTACTTTTTTCGTGCTTTTCCCCACAAACTATCCAAAGTATCAATCACTTTGCATGTTCCTGTTTTATTTTGGTTTTATTGGTGATGTTTTCGACGGAATTATTGCTAGGAAGCTAAATATGGACACCACAATGATACGACGACTAGATAGCTTATTTGATAGTCTGTTTTGGTTAGCCGCTACCTTTCTATTGTATAAATTTTCTACATCAAAAGATCTTATTCTTTATGGTATGGGGACAATTATATTCATCATTCTTATTGAATATCTAGTCTGTTTTTGTCGGTTTCAAAAAACTCCGTCTTCCCACAATTTAATTTCAAAATTCTTTGGACTTAGTTTATTTATCCTCTACGCATGTCTTTTTACTGAAATCGAAACCCCAACCTTAGGAATTGGGATAATTATATTTGGAATTATTGCTCGTATCGATTCATTAATAATATACCTTATACTAAACAAGTGGACGCATGATATCCCTTCCTCATATCACGCCCTACTAATTAATAATGGAAAAGAATTTAAACGAAATAAGCTATTTCACTCGAACGAATCTTAAACTCTAATAACCTACTTTTCCAAATCGGCTTTCTTCAGATATAAAATGATCCACAGCAAGATCATAAGACTTCAATCCAAATCCAAAAATACAACCAACGCAAACAGGTGAAAGTAACGAAGTATGTCGAAACTCCTCTCTTCCAGAAATATTACTTATATGAACTTCAACTGTTGGGACTTTGATTCCTTTAATACAATCACGAAGAGCAACTGACGTATGTGTATACCCACCTGCATTAATAATAATACCGTCATGGTCAGAGCCTTGTAATATATTGATCAACTCTCCCTCAACATTGGATTGCAGATAATCTAACGTAGCATCCTTTCGGGACTTTAACTGCTCGAAATAGTCATCAAACGATGCTTTCCCGTAAATTTCTTCTTCTCGTTGACCAATTAAATTTAAATTTGGTCCATTAACAATCAATACTCGCATAAGTGTCTTCTTGGAATTGCTATATTAAGGATTTTGTTTCATTCATAAAAATTGAAAAAGGGCTTGCAGAAAATTCTGTTCTCGCTTACCAGAATGACGTGCGTAAACTTGCTGACTTCTCAATTGCAAACTCTATTCAATCTCCCAAAGATATTGAATATAGTCACTTAAAGATACTTGTTAAAGAACTATATGATTTAGGACTAAGTGCTAGATCTCAAGCCCGAATTATTAGTGGTATTAAACACTTCTTTCATTACTTAATGCTCGAACAAGAAATCAATGAAGACCCCAGTGAACTTTTAGAAATGCCTAAAATAGGCCGAAAACTTCCCGAGGTACTAACTATTGAGGAAATAGACAAACTCATCGAATCAATTGACCTAAGTACAAATGAAGGTCATCGAAACAAAGCAATACTTGAAACATTGTATAGCTGTGGACTTCGTGTTAGTGAACTAGTCAATCTTCAATTTGAAAATATTTTTTTCAAGGAAGGATTTATTCGTGTTACTGGAAAGGGAAATAAACAACGCCTAGTTCCTATTAGTCCTTCAGTTGAAAAAGAAATTAATATTTACACTAAATTCACAAGAAATCATCAAACTATTAAAAGCGGGTATGAAAGCTATGTGTTTCTAAATAGACGTGGAGCAAAACTAACGCGTGTTATGATTTTCACGATTATAAAAAAACTGGCAGATTCTATTGGTTTGCCGAAAAATATATCGCCACATACATTTCGACATTCTTTTGCTACACATTTATTGGAAGGAGGAGCAAACCTTAGAGCAATTCAGGAAATGTTAGGACATGAGTCAATTACAACCACTGAAATATACACTCACCTAGATCAAAGCTTCTTAAAAGAAGCGATTACCTCATTTCATCCAAGAAACAGAAAATAATCGAACACCTCCTGATATTTGACTCTCAAAAGCACCTCAAATTAGCAAATATGCACGTAGAGAAAAATCACAGTATTTAACTAATTATGAATTTCCCAAGTGACAGAAAATAGTCTCTCCCACCCTTCTTCATTTAAACTAATTGTCCGTATAAATCATAATGATCAGCACTAGTGATTGTCACATCCGCAAAATCTCCAAGTCTTACAAAAGTGTCATCTGTCATCTTTACCAACACTTCATTATCCACATCTGGAGAATCATGCTCTGTTCTACCGATAAAATAATCCCCTTCAATACGATCAAAAAGAACCTTGTATGTTCTTCCAATCTTCTCTTGATTCAGCTCATAAGAGATTCCAGACTGCAACTCCATAACTCTATCAGCACGTTCTCTTTTCACTTCTTCAGGAACATCATCTTCAAAATCGTATGCATGCGTATTTTCTTCATGAGAATATGTAAATATTCCTAATCTATCAAAACGAGACCTTTCTACAAAATCATACATTTCCTGAAAGTCCTCTTCCGTCTCACCGGGGTAACCAGAAATCAACGTTGTTCTAATGGCTATACCAGGAACCTTTTCACGCATTTCCGCAATTAATGCTTCCGTTTTCTCACGGGTAATTCCTCGACGCATCGCCTTTAACATACTTGTAGAACCATGCTGCAAAGGAATATCCAAATATTTACAGATATTATCATGCTTATTCATCATATCCAACACATCCATCGGAAAACCAGCAGGAAATGCATAATGTAACTTAATCCATTCAATTCCTTCCACTTGCGCTAATTTATCCAACAAGTCGGCAAGAGCCCTTTTCTTATATAAGTCAAGACCATAATACGTTAAATCCTGAGCAATTAACATTAATTCCTTTACCCCCTTTGCAGCAAGATCTTTTGCTTGAGACACCAAGTCCTCAATTGGAGTTGAAACATGCTTTCCTCGCATCAATGGAATAGCACAAAACGAACACGGGCGATCACACCCTTCAGCAATTTTAAAATAAGCGTAATGAGAAGGCGTAGTTAACAAACGCTCACCAACTAGCTCTTTTTTGTAATCAGCTTTTAGTGTCTTCATTAATCGAGGAAGCTCTCTTGTTCCAAAAAAGGCATCTACCTCTGGAATTTCCTTGATCAAATCATCCTTATATCTTTCAGACAAACACCCAGTAACATATACTTTCTCAACCAGCCCCTCGGATTTCGCATCAGCATAACGCATGATGGTATCAATGGATTCCTGTTTGGCATTATCAATAAAACCACAAGTATTAATGATCACTATTTCAGAGTCATCCTGCTGAGCCTCGTGTTCAACATCAAATTTATTCGCTGTCAACTGAGCCATCATTACCTCAGAATCGAATATATTCTTCGAACATCCTAGGGTAACAACATTTATCTTGTTTTTCTTGAGCGTCTTCGTTTTCATTCCACAAAGATACGCAAACTAAAGAAGGAAAATTTAGCTTCCCTCATTCAATTATTAAATCAATGGTACTATATTTGAATTAAACCGTACACTAACAAAACTAAAAACATGAAATTATTTGCTTTTATTACAATCACTACATTATTATTTTCTTGTGGAAACATGAAAAAAAAATCGGCTAATTCAGACAATACGGAAACAATCAAAGCTGCTCTAGGAGATATTGTTAATGCAGATTCTGATGCCACTTCAATTAGCTCAGCTTCTATTGAAGGTAACATTCTAACTCTATCTTTATCCTATTCGGGGGGATGTGAAAAACATGTATTTGATCTTTTAGGAAGTTTTTCAGTTATGAAATCATTACCTGCAAAAAGATCAATTAAATTAATTCATAACGCCAACGGCGATAAATGTAGAAAACTAGTTGAAGAAACTATAAAATTTGACATTAGCGATCTTGCCGTAGCAAAACAATCTGGTAGCGAAATAGTATTACTACTTGATGGATACAAAGGTGGAGAATTATCATATATATATAAATAATAATTGCGATTATGACGATCGGTGTTTTACTTTCTGGGTGTGGCGTTTATGATGGAGCCGAAATCCAAGAGTCTATCTTAACCTTATTAGCTATTGAAGAAATTGGAGCCAAAGTTCAATGTATTTCTCTAGACCAAGATCAACATCATGTAATCAATCACCTTACAGGTGAAGAGATGAATGAATCTAGAAATATGCTTATTGAATCTGCTCGAATTGCTAGAGGTGATATTAAAAACATCAGTGATATTACTCCGAAAGATTTAGACGCGCTCGTTATCCCGGGAGGCTTTGGAAGTGCTAAAAATTTCACCAAATGGGCTTTTTTAGGCCCTGATGGAGAAATATTACCTGAAATCAAACTATTGCTTGTTAACCTAGTAAATGTTGGAAAACCCATTGCAGCATTGTGCGTGAGCCCAGTTGTAATGGCAAAGGCTTTAGAAGACTCAGGAATAAGTGTGAACATGACCATTGGTTCCAATAAAGAAAAGTCTCCTTATGACATTGATGGTTTCAGCTCTGGGTTAGAATCCACAGGGGCTACAACAACCATGAAAACTATTCGCGAGATCAACATCGACCATGAAAACAAAATTATTACGGCTCCTTGCTATATGATGAATGCGACAATTTTAGAGGTTCGGAAAAACATTCGATCTGCCATTGAGGCCCTTAGAGATCTTCTATAAGAAATTATTCAACCATAATTTTTAACGGTCATTGAAAACATGTTAACAACATTTTTTCAATAATTGTGGGAAACTAGTCGTTGATTTCGTTGAGAAATGAACAATAATGCCGTAGATTTGTTAGTCTAAATAAAAGCTTAGCTTGAAAAAAACTTTTTATGAACGTATTTGGTAAGAGGGGAATTAACGCCAATCTAAACGAATCAATCGGATTAAAAAACTTGGGGAACCAATTCTGGAACCTAACGCCATCAGAACTTATTGAAGATACTATCATCAATGGACAAGGTATGCTTACAGATACTGGAGCTCTTGCTATTGAAACTGGGGAGTTCACAGGACGTTCTCCAAAAGATCGATTTGTTGTGTGCGATGAGAAAACGGAAAATGCCGTTTGGTGGGGAGATATTAACATCAAGTTTTCTTCCGAAAAATTTGATGCGCTTTATAATAGAATGAAAGCGTACTTAAATGGAAAAGATGTATATGTACGTGATTCTTATGCAGGTGCTGATGAGGATTATCGTATGAACTTACGAGTAGTAACTGAGTTCCCTTGGTCGAATCAGTTTGCATATAACATGTTCTTACGTCCAACAGATGAAGAAGTACAAAACTTTGATCCTGAGTGGCATATTGTGTGTGCTCCAGGGTTTATCGCTGACCCAGAAATTGACGGGACACGTCAGCATAACTTCGCAGTAATCAATTTTACTAAGAAAATGATCATCATTGGAGGTACTGGATACACTGGTGAGATCAAAAAAGGTATTTTCTCAGTACTAAACTTCATTCTTCCGCACGAAAAGAATGTTCTATCAATGCATTGTTCTGCTAACATTGGTAAAGATGGAGATACTGCCGTTTTCTTTGGTCTTTCGGGAACAGGAAAAACAACGCTTTCTTCTGACCCTGAACGTAAATTAATCGGTGATGATGAACACGGTTGGGCTGACAATACTGTCTTCAACTTTGAAGGAGGATGTTATGCAAAAACAATTGATTTATCTCGTGAGAAAGAACCTCAAATTTTTGATGCTATAAAATACGGGGCAATTCTTGAGAACATTAGCTTTTCTGATGGTTCTGCAACTCCAGACTATACAGATGGGTCGATCACACAGAATACTCGCGTATCATATCCTATTCACCACATTGACAATGTTGTAACACCTTCAAAAGGTACTTCTCCAAAGAATATTTTCTTTTTAACATGTGATGCTTTTGGTGTTTTACCTCCAATATCAAAGTTAACAACAGAACAAGCAATGTACCATTTCATGTCTGGTTACACGGCAAAAGTTGCAGGAACAGAAATGGGGATTACAGAACCTCAAACAACGTTCTCAGCATGTTTCGGAGCAGCATTTTTACCTTTACACCCTGCCAAATATGCAGCATTACTAGGTGAAAAACTGGAAGGAACGGATATTAACGTATGGCTAGTAAATACTGGATGGTCTGGTGGATCTCACGGAACAGGAAGTAGAATGAAGTTATCTTATACTCGTTCGATGATTACAGCAGCTATGAATGGTAAACTTGATAATGTTGAATACATTAAGCAACCAGTATTTGAATTATCGATCCCAACTTCTTGTGAAGGTGTTCCAAGTGAAATTTTAAATCCTAAAGATACTTGGGCAGATAAAACTGCATTTGATGAAACAGCAAATAGTCTAGCTGCTCAGTTCGTTAAGAATTTCGAACAGTACGAAGCTGAGTCAAGTG
>JAKVAS010000102.1 GCA_022448165.1 Crocinitomicaceae bacterium
CCATCCAGTATTATCGCTAACAAAAGGAAAGGTGGATGTTTTGGTCATGGGAGCAGGTGACGGATGCGCTGTGCGGGAATTGTTGAAATACGAAAGGGTTAATACAATAACCTTGGTGGATTTGGATTCTACCATGACAACTATTGCGAAAGAACATCCTATTTTCCGAAAACTCAATCGAGATGCTTTGTTATCAGAAAAAGTAAAAGTTATTAATACGGATGCTTTTCATTACTTGGAAACGAATAATAAGTTTTATGATGTCATCATAGCCGATTTTCCTGATCCAAGAAGTATTGAAATCAATAAGCTGTATTCAGAAGAATTTTATAAACTATGTGGTCATCACCTTCGAGAGAATGGGGCGTTTATTACGCAATCAACAAGCCCATATTATACCACACATACGTTTAGATGCATTGAAAAAACACTGCAAAGCGCAGGGTTTAATACTCTTCCTATTCATAATCATGTATATTCTTTTGGAGAGTGGAGTTGGATAGTTGGGTCGAAAAAATTGAAAACTGACCACATTAAAAATGCAATATTAAGCACTCCCATTGACGAAATCGAGAACTTAAAATGGATGACAAAGCAATCATTGGGCTTATTGACTTCTTTTGGGAAAGATTTGGTCTCGGTAGATTTGAATAAATTAAAGATTAATACGATTCACAATCCAATGGCGTACAAATACTATGAAAAAGGTGATTGGTCGTTTGAATTCTAGAGGAGATAATTGGCTGTTTTCAAAATCAATTGATTTGGGAGTCTTGTTTTTTCCTGTTTGGATTATTTGGATCATCTTTTTATCCAATGAAACATACTATCAGCAATTGGAGTTACCTATTTGGGCTTGGTTTGTCTTTATTTTAGGAATTGATGTGAGTCATGTATGGAGTTCCTTGTTCAGAACCTATTCTAATAAAGAAGAGTTTACGGCACACAAAATCTTACTGATTGTTGCTCCAATTGTATTGTTTGCTTCCAGCGCCAGTTTACTTTATTTCTCTACACAATGGTTTTGGAGAGTAATGGCGTACATTGCTGTTTTTCACTTCATTAAACAACAATATGGTTTCTTAGCGTTATATCGTTATCGTAAAGGACAACGTAGAAAAAAGCTTATCTCAGATAAATTGCTGATCTACGTTGCAACTGTTTATCCAGTGATTTATTGGCATTTCAATTCTCGATCTCGTTTTAATTGGTTCATTGAAAATGATTTTTTTCCCTTAGATCAATGGTTAGGAAATGAAACGGTGGTAGCATTGATCTTCTTTGTCTTAAATTGTGTGTATTGGCTGTTCATATTGACTTGGGTAGTTCAGGAGATTGTACAGAAAGATGTACAGGAGAACGTTTCTATTGGAAAGATTCTTTGGGGATTGACAACGGCAGTTAATTGGTGGTTTGGAATTGTTTATTTTAATTCTGATTTGGTTTTTAGCATTTCCAACGTGGTAGCGCATGGAATCCCCTACATTGTGTTGATCTGTTATTATGACATTAAAAAGAAGAAAGTAAAGTCTAACATCCAATTGAATTTTCTTCCAGTAGTCAAACGAATTGCATTCATTCTATTTATCATTTTTACCGCGGCATTTGTGGAGGAGTATTTTTGGGATATGCTGGTGTATCGAGAACATGTAAGTACTTTTGAACGAATTTTCCCATATCATTGGGATCAATTGAACTATACTTGGAGTTTATCTTTAGCAGTTGCTGTGCTGGCTTTGCCGCAACAAGTGCACTACATTACCGATGGATTCATTTGGAAGATGAATTCCAAGAATAAATATTTGAAACCAATATTTTCAAAAGATGAATCGTAGAGGGTTTATTCAAATATCATCCGTGGCCATACTGCCTTTATTACTTGGTGCTTTTCCAAAGGCGAGAAAAAAGAAGAAATATTCAGTTTCCGTTCAATCCAATCGAAAGTTTGGACATATAATTCGAGAAACCATGAGGGCGCCGATTTCATCTGAGAAAAGGGTGAGATATGTTATCATTGGAGGAGGAATTGCGGGAATGGCAGCTGCAACGGAATTGAAAGGAGAAGACTTTGTACTTTTAGAAGCGGATGATCGACTCGGAGGTTCTTCCGGTTCTAGTCATTGGAAGGATACGGTTTTTTCGACAGGAGCACACTATGATTTGGCCTATCCGAGCTCGTATGGTAAGGAAGTGATCGCATTGTTGAAACAAATGGACGTTGTTTATTTCAATAAAGAGAATCAGCTCTATGAATTTGTAGATCAGCAGTATCTGATTAAAGAAAAGGAGGCAGAACAATGTTTTGTGGAAGGAGGGGCAATCGATGAAATTCTCTCCGAAGTGGATGGATTAGATGAATTTAGGAAAGTCTTGAAACCTTTTGAAGGAAAAATGCTCTTGCCTACACGCTTAATTGATGTTGAGTTTCATTACTTGAATGAGCTGACATTTGAAACATTCTTACGATCAAAATTGAAGTTGACTAAGGAACTGAAAGCGCGAATCGATTATCAGATGATTGATGACTGGGGAGCAACAAGCGATCAGGTTTCTGCATTGGCAGGAATACATTATTATGTGTGTCGACCCTATGATAAAATGGACGTTCAATTATTTTCTCCTCCGCAGGGGAATAGCTATTTTATTGAAAAGATGGTTGGGGAAGTGGATTCTAGTAAAATTCAAGTCAATGCCTTGGTACGTTCCATTCAAGAGACGAAAACAGGAGTAGAGATAGAAGTAATTTCAGAAAATCGAACAATTCAAAAGATTCAAGCGGATAAGGTCCTTTACGCGGGTCAAAAGCACGCATTGAAATACATGTTAGCCACAAAAGAACCGCTTTTTGAGAATAACTACGCACCTTGGGTAGTTGTGAATTTTGTGTGCGAAAAAGGGATTGAGTTTTCAGCATGGCAGAATGATGTATTAACGAAAGAATTGACTTTTTTAGGATTTGTTAATTCAAGTAAACAACATTCTAGAAGTGAAAAATATGATGTGTTTACAGCATATTATTGCATGTCTGAAGATGATCGAAACAGACTTGTGGTAATTGAAGAAAATCCTGAAGCATTTATTGATCGAACAATTGAACTAATTGAAGATTCTACAAATACGTTGATTTCAGGTTTTTTGGTACATGCGAATATTAAACTAATGGGACACGCTATGCCTATTCCTAAGCCAGGATATTTAAATTTTGATAGTCCTCTTCAATATTCTGAGAATATTACTTTTGCTGGGGTTGATACAGGTAGACTTCCATTGTTTTATGAGGCTTGTGATTCTGGGATTCAAGCGGCGAGAAAACTAAAAATGAATAAAGAAAACAGTTAACGTGAAGGCAGAGTTATTTAATTTGAGATGTTGGGTCAATAACAGTGATCAATTGTTTTTAAAAACAAATCTTGGTCGTTTGTTGGAGGAGTCAGAATTCACGGTTCTATCCTTTATTGACCACCATTTTAACCCACAGGGATATACATGCCTTTGGTTGCTTAGTGAAAGCCATTTAGCGGTACACACTTATCCTGAACATTCTAAAAGTTACGTGGAACTTACAAGTTGCATTGAGTTCAAGAAAGATAATTTTCATAGGGCATTAACCGAATTATTTGAAGTGTCAGAGTTGGATTAACCTTTATCCGGTTTTTTGACAAGGTTTTCAACTTCTTTTCCGCAATGTGGACAAGCACAATTTAAATGCTTTTGTGTATTTTTCTTTGGACGAGCTTTCATTTTTTCTACAAATGCTGAGCTAATAATACCAGTTGGTAATGCAACAATTCCAATCCCTAGCAATGCGATAAATCCACTCAGTAATTTCCCCAAGCCCGTAACGGGATAAATATCTCCGTATCCAACTGTAGTTAAGGTGGCGACTGCCCACCACATGGCCTGACCAATGTTTTTAAATGTGTTAGGTTGCGCATCTCGTTCTAAGTAAAACATTAATGTTGAAGCGACAATCAACAGGATAAAAGTAACAAACATTGTTACTAAGAGATCAAATCGAGTTTCTCGAAGGACTTCTCCAACTAGTTTTAGAGATCCAGAATGACGCCCTAATTTGAATATTCGCACCAGACGTAAAAGTCGAAGAGAACGAATGATTCTCAAGTCTACCTTCATTATCAATGGAATGAAAAAAGGAAGAATTGCGACTAAATCAATCAATCCAAAAAAGGAGAAAATGAATTTAAAACGAGCTTGAGTCTTCGATAACTCCGGGTAGAGTAAATCTGCCGTCCAAATTCGGAGAATATACTCAATCAAAAAAATACTGATTGAGAATCGTTCAAACCAATTGAAAAATGCACCGTATTTACTTACGATTCCGTCGTACGATTCTAAGAATACGACAAAGACGGTTAAGATGATTAATATTGAAATGAAGATATCTACGTACGCGTCAGCTTTATGCGTTCCACGATTTCCATCAATTAAATGATATGTACTCTGTTTTAATTTTTTCATCAACTGCATCCTCCACAAGAACTACAAGAACTACAAGAACTGCAGGAAGAATCACTATCATAAGAATCGCCACTCCAGGAAGTAAACCAACCACCGCTCTCTGCCGATCCAGTGTCTAATGTGTCGTGATAATCATTCGAATTATCTGAATCAAAACTACTGGTACGATCATCGTAAGGTGTATCTGGATCCAATAGATCCGCTTCCGAAGCATCTACAGGTTCATCGTTAATGTCTGTGACATGTTCACCATCTTCAGAAATGATTTCCACATGATCAATATTCACACCGTGTTGATGACACATATCTGACCAAAGCCAAGTGTAAAGTAAAAAATTATCAAACCCGTAATAGTGATATGGAATTCCTGAATATCCCGATTTACCAGCCTTGGACTTTAAGCGACTTGTTTTGTCTTTTTTCTCTTTTGGTAAAATGATCTTTGAGCCAACATCAACCTTAACATCATCTGTTTTGAGATATTTGTTGATATCCATTGCTATGCTGTTCAAGAATACTTCAAAGGTTGCTTTCTTTTCGTTGACATAGGCACTATACTTAGCTTTATCTTTAAAAATATTCTGTGCGTTTGCCTTAATGTCTAATTCCGACGTAAAATCATTTGATTTAAATTCTTTTAGGAAGCCACTTATTGTAATTTCTATTGGATATTTTCCAACTTCATGATTACGATTTATCTTAGTCTCAAGTAAATATTTGAAAGTTTCGTCGTCATGCTCTAAAATCATTGATAATGAATTGAAATAAGTAGACATAGACTCATCAATTTCTAATTGATAAGTATCCATGGCATCTTTTAAATCATCCTTTTTCCCACTTTTATCAAAATAAAAGTCGATATCATCATGTGATAAGCGAATTAAGTTATTGACAGAGTTTTTGAGGAAAACACCGTTAAGCTGTTGAAGAATTGATATTGCTGTAAAGGTTTCTTGTTCTTCCTTATCAGATATCGATCCTGCGGTTAAGAAATAAAGCATTCGTTTAAATGCTTTTTGCGGTTTTACATTCTCAATTTTTGTCAATTGTGAGGGATCGACAGTAATGGATCCTTTAAAAAACATATGTATTCAGTTAAGTTTATAGAGATGTACAACTTCCACATTGACTACTTAGCCATTCTATAGAAGCTTGTTCACCCCAGTATTTTTCTTTCGGTTCCCCAATATACATAATATAGTATTTCATTGTTTTTCGGAACCGAGATATTGTCTCTTTCGTGCGTCCTCCAGGATGATGATGAATGAATTTTCCAAAGTGTTTTTCGCAAAAATTAGCATAGGATTTTGTACATAGAATGAATTCATGCCACGCATAATCTACTAAAATAGATGGAGTGAGCATCTGACCTGAAAAGTAAACAAGGTCCAGATACTTTAGAGCTTCAATAAGTACTTGGTTACTTTCTTTTTCGTTCATAGAGCACGATTTTGCGATCTTATCAATAATAATCGGGGTCTCAGCAGTGATTTTTAGCGCCCATTGAATATACTTTGCCTCGGAAAAATCGTGTGTTTGAGCTTTCATGAAGTCTGTTTTTGTGATAATTAGTTCAAAGATAAGAACGATTTGTTAGTGATTAGTATAGCTGTGATCTAGAATGAAAAATGCTGGATAGAAGTTCGGTTCATAGAAATACTCAGGAATACTATCTTTACATTTATGGGACCAATTGGGATATTTGATTCGGGATACGGAGGATTAACAATTCTTGCTGATATTCAAGCGAGATTGCCTCAATACGATTATTTGTATTTAGGAGATAATGCACGCGCACCCTATGGAACGAGGTCATTTGATGTGGTTTATGAGTTTACTTTACAAGCTGTAAAAGAATTATTTGATCGCGGTTGCGAATTGGTGATTTTGGCCTGCAATACTGCTAGTGCAAAAGCATTACGTTCAATTCAACAAAAGGATTTACCTCTAATGGCTCCTAATAAAAGGGTTTTAGGAGTTATTAGGCCAAGTACTGAGATTATTGGAGAATTGAGTGAATCAAAGGTGATTGGAGTTTTAGCAACACAGGGAACTGTGAAATCGAATTCATACGAAATCGAAATAAATAAATTTTCTCCTGAAGCTAAGGTTGTTCAACATGCTTGTCCGTTGTGGGTACCTTTAATTGAAAACAATGAACATACTTCCACGGATGGAAAAGCGTTCATTAAAAAAGATGTTGAAGCATTGTTGGCAAAAGATCCAAACCTCGATTCTATTGTTTTGGGATGTACCCATTATCCTGTAGTAAAAGAGTACATAGAGTCAATTGTTCCGAAAGATGTGAAGATTATTGCTCAAGGTAAAATTGTTGCAGAAAGTCTTGCAGATTATCTAGATCGTCACTCGAAAATGGAGGAACGTTGCAGTAAAAAAGGAACAATTCGTTTTTTAACTTCGGAAAACACAGAGGAATTTGATGAAAATGCTTCTGTTTATTTGGATCAAAAAGTTCGTTCAGAGCATGTTTCATTAGGGTAATGAGAGTGAAAAAAAATGCGCCTTTCACTTCAGAGTTTTAGTGGTTAAGTTTGTAATATTTTGTTTTCTAGTAGGTTATAAATAAATATCCCAAGCCTGCCTTTAGGCACATACATTATAAAAACAAAGTCATTTGTTCATATGGTACTTAAAGAATAACTAAAATCTTTTATGATTCTTTAATTGCATTTTTTGAATTAACCGTAAACTTCTCTCAACTTCTTTTTTTAACCGTTTATTTTCAGTTGATTTTAATAGGCTTTTTAAGAATGATTGACTTTCATATACACCGCTAAATGCTCGGATGATTTTCCATTTGATTAAATCATCAGATTCATTTCTTTCGTAACAATCTAACAAAGCTTGATAAACGTTTTCTTGACGTGAATTATAATTAATATGGCCAATTGTGTCAATAAGCTCACTTAAAAAGGTTTGATTTTCTCGGTGTATATGATTCATTAATGGCTGGAATGCACAAACTCCAATTCGAATTAATGTCCGACTCGATATGTCTCGAGGAAGAGGATAACTATCTTTTAAAAATGCTTTTTCGGGAATTACTTTATGTTGATTGTTACCAATTTCCCCTAATTGTGCAATTAATGGATCAATAGCTAATTCATTCATTGCTACTAGTGTATTACAAATCTCAATTTTGGAATATAGTTTTTCTTCTGTCTTTAGTGCGTTAATAAGACGACTTACAGTTTCTTTTGTCTTGCTGTCTTTTAATAGGCGTGCAGCTATCGTTCGATGAGTAGCTCTTTTACTTTCTAGTAATTTGATTTTTTCGTTAAAAGGAAAATGTGCAAACTTAGCTTCAATCCCGATGGGAGTGTAGCCACGATTTTGAAGTTGTGTTTGTTTATTGATCATTTTTGAACGTAACGAATCATCCCATTTTACTTTTAATCGTCCAGCCAATTAATACTGCGCGTTGTTTTGCCTTTTCAACAATATCTCCTTGATGCAATTCATCAATTGTAGATTTAAAAATCTCAATCCATCGATCGAAATGCTCTTGCTTCAAACGCATATGCATGTGCATCTTTGTCACGTCTGTAGTATAGCCGGGCATATCTAACAATGCGAAGTCCCAAAAATCAACCATTTTAGGAATATGCGTATCTAAATCAAAATGTTTGAAAAACGGTCCAATCAAATCATCTTGAACCACCTTCCCGTAAAATGTTCTAATTACGATATCTATATCACTTCGAGTTTCTATGTCTCTCATAAATTTTTATCTCTTATTCTTCCACATGGATCGCATCAACAGCAATCCACTCGCAATTCCACCAATCAAAAATAAATTAAGCTTAATAGGAGGCGTATTTGCCTTTTGATAAAAATAGACACATCCGAGCCCTACTAGCGTAAAAATAACCTGTTGTCCAAGCGCGTACATTAGATCGTTATTTGTGCGAACATTCACCTCCAATCCACCACTATTTGCCTTTTTAAGGAAAGAATCCATTTCCGCAGGCAGCGAAAAAATGGCAAGAACCTGTTGCTTCAGTGCATCCACAATAATCTGTTTCAATCCACCACCGCGAATCACCAAGCGCTTCATGTAGGGTTTTACCACATCTAGCGGATGCACTTCCGGAGCCAAGGTATGACTTGTTCCAATGAGCAACTGCACCGTTCGATCAAAGAGAATCCAATCTTTTGGAACCTGTATCGTTTTGGTTAATTCTTTCAAGCTAATTTCCTTTCTCAATTTATCAATACTACTTCCTTTTACATCGTCTAGTTTCAAATCCTTAAAGTTGAGGTTGTCCACCTTTACTTCATTAAGTAAGAAATTACTGAGCGCATCAATTAATTGAGAAGCCACTGCTTGAGAATCTCCATCCGATCCTACAAAGCCTAATTTTTGCAAAGACTTCAAAATAGCTTCATTATCCTTTCGAACCACCGCCTGAATCAAAATCGGAATCTCTCGTCGCATCTCTTCAGGAAGTATTGCTACCGCCCCAAAATCTAAAAGAATGATTGTTCCATCTTTTTTTACAAGCAAGTTTCCAGGATGCGGATCAGCATGATAGAAACCATCTTCAAAAATCATTTTACAATACGTTAAGATTAATCGTTCAGCAATCTCAGACTTATTGATGTTCCATTTGTCTAACTGCTCTGTATTGGTGATTTTAGTTCCTTCTTGCCACGCAGTAACCAGTACTTTTGTTGAAGAATATTCCGAGAACACCTTTGGAACAATAATCCCTTCCTGTTGCTCAAGATTCTCACTAATCCGAAGCATGTTGTTCGCTTCTATGGAGTAATCCAACTCTTCATGAATCATTTGCTTAACCTGACCATACACATGCTCAATACCGTTTATTTTCATGAAGAAAGAAATCCGTTTGATGATTTTTTCAATGATGTATAAATCTGCTTCTGCAAGTTCTTCAATATTGGCATGTTGAATCTTTACGGCCACCCAATCTCCTGTTTTCAACTGAGATTTATGCACCTGCCCTATGGAAGCAGAAGCGATAGGTTCTTCCTCAAACGATTGGAAGAGTGAGGATATTGGTTCACCGAGTTCTTTTTCGATGGTAGCCGCGGTTGTTTTGTAGTCTGTTTTGGGTGCGTGATCTTGCAACGATTCCATGACTTCTGAATACGCATCTGGCAGTATGTGCGACATCACGGAAAATAGCTGTCCTACTTTAATGAAAAGTCCTTTGAGTTCAAGAATGGCTTCTTTTATACGCGCAGCATTCTTTTTATGCAGTTTTTCAATGCGTTTTTGATAGTATTTCTTTCCGAAAAGGCGCTTTCCGAGAAAAAGAAAAAGATAACTGAAAAGTACCTTGAAGGTAACACGATTTGCCTTTTTTAAACGTTTCCTTACGTGTCGTTTTTTCATACCCTGAAATTGTGCTATAAGTATAGTGAACTTTTGTTCTAAATGGAGTTAAAAGCATAATTAAAACCGTTTAAAGATTATTTTGAGTGTTAAAACTTCGGCTATGTCGAACAAAGGCCTAATCGTTTCCCTTATTCAGCAAGATTTAAAACACAACCAATTAATTCTAGGGCTAGATTAACTTGGAATGAACGTATCCGATCACAATTGTTTAGAAATATTAGACACCGTAGCAAACCTCATGCAAGTACCTGATGGAGAAGTAGAATATGATTGGTGTAGCTGTGGGGTTGTCTAATTCCATAGCTTAATTGATGTTAATAAGCTATCTCCATGATCAGTGAGACCGCCCGTTATCATTGGATTATTTGGATAGGTACTAATCATT
>JAKVAS010000103.1 GCA_022448165.1 Crocinitomicaceae bacterium
AAGGAATAGACCTTTCAGTATATAGTTCAAAGAGCAACTTTAAATATGACTTTTTTGTTTCAGCCAATGCTGATCCTGGACAGATTCAGATTGAATACGAAGGATTAAATGGTATTCATTTGTCCAAAGGAAATTTAATCCTCACTACTTCGGTTGGAGAATTCACAGAGTTAAAGCCATTTGCCTTTCAATTAATCAATGGTAAAAAGAAAGAAGTTGAATGTTCGTATATTTTAACTGGCGAACAATTAGGCTTTTCATTTCCTGAAGGATACGACACAAATTTAGAATTAGTCATTGATCCTGTATTGGTCGCTGCTACTCTTTCTAGTGCAACGTCTGAAAGTTATGGACATAGTGCAACTTTTGATAATGACGGTAATATATATACAGGAGCAAGAAATTTTGGCATAGGATATCCGACAACAGTCGGAGCGTTTCAAACGGCCTTTGGTGGAGGGGGAGTTGATATAGCAGTGAGTAAGATATCAGACGACGGAACAACTCTAATTTATGCATCTTACGTTGGTGGAACTGGTTCAGAATACCCTCATAGTATGATCGTAAATGGGAACGGTGAGCTCTTTGTATTGGGAACTTCAAGCTCAACTAACTACCCAATCACAGTTGGCGCATTGGATAACACATTGGGCGGAACACAGGACATGGTGGTTACACATTTTAGCGGTGATGCGACAAGCTTGATAGGCTCAACCTATGTAGGTGGAGGAAACCAGGATGGGAGTAATAGCTTATCTACTAATTATGGTGACAACTTCAGAGGGGAAATTATTTTAGATCAAGGCGGTAACTGTTTAGTCGCCTCTTGCACTCAATCAACTGACTTTCCAACCACTGTTGGAGCTTATCAAGAAGATTATGGTTCAGGAACTCAGGATGGTGTCGTTTTTTGTATGCCAGCGAACCTCTCTTCTATGCTATGGTCAACCTATGTTGGGGGAACAGGCCATGAAGTTTGTTTTGGACTTAGAATGGATGATGCGGGAGACGTATTTGTATCAGGAGCAACAGATAACGGATTTTTGACCGGAACAGGATACCAAACAAGCTTTCAAGGAGGTGGATCTGATGGCTATGTTATCAAATTGACGAATGATGGTTCTACTATTGCAAATAGCAGTTATTGGGGAACTGCGGAGGATGACTATGCATTTTTCTTGGCGATAGGTGTTGATGATGGTGTTTATTTATATGGGCAGAGTATGGGTGGAACCTCTCCCGTCACTGGAGGTGTTTATTCTGATGCAGGATCTGCTCAATTCATTTGTAAACTTGACGCCAGCTTGGACAATCTAGAATTCGCAACTGTAATAGGATCAGGAAGTGGAAATGCAGATTTTATTCCTATTGCATTTATGGTTGATAACTGTGATTATGTTTATTTTTCAGGGCACAGTGGAATTGGTGGACAAACCACACTACCAACAACTACTGGAGCACTTCAAACCACAGGAGGCTTTTACCTGGGCGTGCTAGACCCAAATGCAACTAGTATGAATTATGCTACTCATTATGGGGGAATGACTGATCATGTAGATGGAGGAACAAGTAGGTTTGACCCCGCTGGAATTGTATATCAAGGAGTTTGCACGAATAACGGTTTTAATACTACCGCTGGTGCAGTAGATCAAGGCTATCCTGCCGGTTCATATGATATAGGAGTTTTCAAAATTGACTTTCAAGTAAATCCATTATATGCTCAAGCTGCGGCTGACCCCTCTTTGACTGGTTGTGCTCCTTTTACAGTTGACTTCCAAAACACCAGTAGTGGAGGTACATATGTTTGGGATTTTGGTGATGGTTCTCCCACCGTTACTGATTTTGAACCAACTCATACCTTTGATGATCCGGGTGAATATAATGTAATGCTAATTGCAAATGACCCACTTGCTTGTAACGAATATGATACCAGTTATGTAACTATTACTGTAGGAAGCTCAATTTCTCCAGTACCTGATTTCACTTTTGATGTAGATTGTGGAACTCAGAGTGTGACTTGTACAAACACCGGTACTGCAGGAGTGCCTTTAGTTTGGGATATGGGAGACGGAACAATTTTAACAGGCTCACCAGTTTCTCATGTTTATAGTTCAACGGGGACATTTACAGTGACCTTGACAGCAGGAGACGGAATTTGTGCTCCTTTTGCTTCAATTGATTATGACGTTTCTGTTTCATCAGCTCCTGTTACTCCAACCTTTAACGACCCGACATGTTATCAATTTTCAGATGGTTCAATAGTGTTAAATGTTGCTGGTGGAACTAGCGGAGTGACCTTTTCAATTACAGATGAGAACGGAGATGAAATGATAACTGGAGCTTCTAATGCTGCCAACAACTTATCGGCAGGATGGTACTATTATTTCGTAGACTTAGGCAATGGATGTACAACAGAAGACTCGGTTGAGCTAGAAAACCCTGACGAGCTACAAGCAGGTTTAAATTTAACACATGTAGCTTGTCACGGTGACGCTACTGGAATTGTAGTTGTAGACACAGTATATAATTGGCAAGGGTCTTATAATGCTATTAGTTTCTATTGGGCACCAAACCCTTGTGGAATTGAAGGAATTGGAGCAGACTCTTGCGACGCCTATGCAGCCGGAGACTATGTTCTTGTATTAAATGATGGTAATGGATGTTCAAATACTATTGATTTTACAATTATTGAGCCAGACCCACTAGTATTAACTGAGTTTGGAACTGAACCTGCATTCTGTCGACAATTTATTTATCAATCCGGTAATGGGGTTGTATTTGCTGCTGCAGGAGGAGGAACTCCCGACTATGATTACGAATGGACAAATTTGAGTACTGGACAAACTACCAATAACACCACTTGGGGAGGATTAAACCCAGCAACATATCAAATTGTTGTTACAGACGAGAACGGCTGTACGCTAACAGAAACTATACTGTTAGATTCATTAAATCCAATCGCGGATTATGCAATGAGTTCATTAGACTTTGATATTGAATGGGAAGGAACCGCTCCAGTTACCGTTTATTTTGACAATCAATCATTGAATTATGCAAACCCTAACAACCCAAATGCTGATACTACTTTCTTTTGGAATTTCAATTATGACAACGTCAATTGGGTGATTTCTCATGACGTCAATGAATCTTTTGACACCACTTACACATCTGCCGGAAATTACACTATTTGTTTAGTAGCCTTGAACAAGAATGGCTGTTCAGATACGGCTTGTACAGATATCATCATTTATGATCCTTGGGAGTTTAAACCGGTAAATGTCTTTACGCCAAATGAAGATGGCGACAATGATGTATTTACTTTCGAGAATTTTGCTCAATCTGTAGAAACCTTTTCTTGTGTGATTGTAAATAGATGGGGGGTTGTAGTGGCTGAACTTATGGATATTCAAGATGATTGGGATGGAAAAGATAAAAATGGTTCAGTTTGTAATGACGGCGTTTATTTCTATACCTACGAAGGAACGAGCTATAATGTAGATTCAAACGGTGATAAAATCAGATTTGAAGGCCAAGGAAATGTTACAATAATTGCTAGTCCTTGAGATGATTATTTTTATTGAAGCTGGCTTTTATTTTGTGAATTTCTATTGACTTCAGAGGTTATACTCAGTTCATTCAAGCATATTATTGTAAGTTACGGATTAAAGAACTATTTTTTGAATATAACAGATACCTTTGTATAGTCTTGGCCCTCAATCTTCAAGTCTGCTGTCAATTGCTCAGCAAAACCATTGATTAATCCATAGGAGCTAAACTCCTCAACATTATTCTCTGAAAAATAATGATTGTTGAGGTTGTCCTGAACAGTTAAGTAATAGAAGCCAGAAAATTTCCCCATGCTTATTTTAAATTTCAAGACATCAGTCGTCTTTTTATCCCAACTTGCGAGAGAATGACATATTGATTCATACACAATAAACCCTAACGGAATACACTTATCCAATGCAGTCAAATAAACATCATCATTAAAAGATAGATCAACTGTTATAGAATTACAGTTTTTAGTCCCTAATATTAAATGCACCACCTTTCTTATGTAGGATTCAATTTTGAACATCCTGATATTTTCGACAGAAGTTAAATGATCATGAGCCAATGAAATTATTGTCGTTCTCTCCAACAACTTTATTTTTCCAGTTTCATAACCGATATTTTGATCAGAATGCTTAATTAAGGTCATAATAATCTGCAAATTATTTCTCACTCTGTGATTGATCTCTTGAATTAGATGAATTTTCTCTCTTTTGGATTCTATTAATTTTTTATTACTGACTTCTAGAATGTCATTATTATTTTTTTCTCTTTGAAGTTCTTGCAGCACGACTTCCAATTCCATTTCTATTGCCTGATATCGACTTTTTTCTTCCACCATTACTGCCGTGCATTTCTTTTGATAGAGGAGAGCGTTTTCCAAATCATTAATTTCTTCACAATATTTTGAAGCTAGAGAATAAACTTCACCAAAAAGTTCTGATACCTCGTTTTCTTCAACTATTAAAAGTGTCTCATAAAGTAAATCTGTGAAATCACGTTCGGATAAAAATTTGGTGTTTTTCAATAGGGCAGACCCAAGGTGAACAGCTACAAATGGATCCTCAACGGTTCTCATAAATGCTTTGCCTCTTAATTCATATTCAGCATGTAAGCTGTCATCTCCCAATTCTGTCGCTATCTTTAGTATTAGATCATAAATCTTTGGAAGTCCTCGCTCATTACCAATCTCTTCATTTAATTCAAATGCAGTTAAAGCATAATTTTTAGCCGCTTTCAATTCTAATATTTTGAGACAACACCTTGACATCAAAAAGTTGGTTTCTCCTAATATTCCACCACTTTTCAATACCTGACCTTCATTCATCACCTTTCTTAATTTATTTAATGCTCTGAAAGCATCCCCGTTATCTAAATGCCATATAGCAATTTCATTCGTGATAACTGCTAATCCACTCTCATTGCCAATTCTGAAATAATGTTCCTTTGCTTTTTTCAGACACTTTAACGACTTTGAAGATTGATTCATTTTTCTAAAAACAATACCTGCAGATAGGTATGAACGAGCAATATACTTGTCTTCTACAATCTCACCATTAGTTAACACGAGATCAACTAGCACTGCAGCTTTCTTAAGTTCACCGCATTGCGCATACAATATCGCTAACAACGAATTAGAACCATTTTGTTGAACACTGTTTTTATTTGAAATTGACCAATCCAAACAAATATTAGCCAAGTCGAAAGCCTTATTTAAATCAGAATGTCTCAATTCATAGGCTTGATCTAATACTTCTTCGAAATCATTTGAATTAAGAATTTCCTGGAAATAGCTTGAGTCATAAGTTAAGGTATTTTTCATGAATTTTGGAATGTATTGAACTTTCAAACAATCTAAGACTTGAAGTAATCTCAACAAATACTTATGTTGTGAAAACGACTTATTTGTTGTTAATTTCTGTCAAGACATCCAAGTATTTACTAGAAACCGGTATTTCTATATCTCCAATAATTACAGATTTATTTCTACAAATTTCAATCTTAGACTTATTCACAATAAATGATCTATGTATTCTCGCAAACTTAGTCGAAGCTAATTTTTTCAAAATTTGCTTTAGCAAAATCCTCTCAACGTAAGTCTTTTTCTCAGTGTGGACTTCAACATATACATTACAGGATTTAATGAATAGTATTTCGTCATATTTCAATTTCATTTTGCCTCCTTTTTGCCTCAATTCAAGGTAATCGTTCTTTGCCTCGATATTTGCAACCGCAAGCTTTATAGCAGTTAAAACATCTCTTGTCTTATAGGGTTTTAAAACAAATCCAAGCGGTTCTGACCGCGCTGCTCTGTTGAGCGTTTCATCATTTTGAGTTGTAGTTATGTAAACAAATGGAATTCCCTTTTTGGTCAAATTCTCACTAAACTCAACACCATCAATTTCTTTTCCCAAATGAATGTCTAACAAAACTAAATCAATATTGGATGTCTCCAGCAGTAGTTCGATTTTATCAAAATCATCAGTAGTTTCAATCACCTTATGTCCTGCAATCTCAACTACAATGTGCTCGAGATGAGCAGCTGTCATACGATTATCTTCAACAATTAAAATATCCATAAAGTAATTTTCAGTTAAAAGCTAACTAAAATAATTCAATTAAAAAAGGAGAGAATGATTACCTAATAATAGAATAGAGCAACCATAAACAATCTCTATTCATTTTTTTGTATCACAAGTCTAGTTACTTTGAATACCAATTTATAATGAGTTTTAGGGAAATTCTAATCAGGTGTTGGGCAATTAAATATGTGGGAAAATAATTATTAAACAACGAACAAAAAGATGTATCTTTAATAAATCCCCTTACAATCTGAAAATTAAAAATGAATCAATACAATTAGATTCCTAACTCCCTACCTAAGCACTTAATTGACAGGGATAAAATTCACGGTAAACACCTGATATGTTAAGCTTTTGTCTCTAAAAAATTGATACCTTTGAATTGTGAGGCTATTGTCTTTAATATTATTCGTTTTTGTTTGTTCAGTTGGATTTGCACAACCATATCGTGGTGAACATGGCCCTGAAAATATTCCAGACAGTCGGGCAGCCGGATGTTCTCCGGCGAACGCCTCTACTTTCTTAGAGTTCAACAATGTTAAGGCACTTATTCATACGGGCGGAAATCTATGGCAAATATCAGGTCAAAATTTTTCTCACTATGAAGTTCCAAAAGGGTCTGGAATCATGGCCTTGTTTACTTCAGCATTATGGTTAGGTGGCGTAGATGTGAATGGTCAGCTAAAAATAGCGGCTGTTAGATACAGAAATGGAAATGACTATTGGGCTGGCCCTTTAACTGAAACAGGAGAAGCTGAAATTATACCAAGTGAGTGTGAAAAATACGATCGTCACTTTGTTATCAGTCAGGATGAAGTTAGAGAGTTTGATGCTTGGTTTAGCATGGGAGAGCAGGATCAATTAAACGGAACCAATTTACAAGCCGAAAATTACCCTGAATATGAAATTCCGGTATCGATATTAGAATGGCCGGCCCATGGTGATGTATCATTAGGTCAAAACTTTTATTTGGCCCCTTTTTATGATAGAGATGAAAATGGGGTTTATGAACCAGCTATGGGAGATTATCCTTGGTATGACATTGAAAAAGAATTGGATTGCACCTCAGACAGAACGGTGACTTTATATGGTGACCAAACTATTTGGTGGGTAATGAATGACAAAGGAAATATCCATACTGAAACGGGGGGAGATGCCCTTGGGATGGAAATTCGTTGTCAAGCATTTGCCTTTGCAACTAATGATGAAATTAATAATATGACTTTCTATAATTATGAGTTAGTAAATCAATCTACTCAAACATTATATGATACCTATTTCGGAATCTTTATTGATGGTGCCTTAGGAGGGCCAAATGATGACTATGTTGGGTGTGATGTGAGTAGAGGATTAGGTTACACATATAATGGAAATGCTGTTGACAATACTGATGGAGGTTATTTGGGATATGGCGCGAATCCGCCAGCGGCAGGTATTGACTTTTTTGAAGGCCCTTACCAAGATGTTGACGGAAAAGATAATCCATTAACAAGCAATTACGGTTTAGCTGTTGCAGAAAAAGGAATTCCGTACGAAGGATTAGGCATTGGATATGGAGATGGCATTGTGGATAATGAACGTATGGGAATGCGTAAATTTCTTTACTACAACAACTTTGGGGGTGGAGCATTAGCTGCACAAACAGACCCTCAAACAGGGCAAGATTATTACAATTATTTGAGTGGTTATTGGAAAGATGGAACCCCTTTTGTTTATGGAGGAACCGGTCACCCTGCTTCATCTGGAGCGATTCCGGCAATAGAATCTGATTATATGTTTCCAGGAGAGTCTGACCCATTGGGCTGGGGAACAGGAGGAGCGGCACAACAAAATTGGACTGAGCAAACATCTGGTAATGTTCCTTTTGATAGAAGATTTGCTCAATCGTCCGGACCATTTATTTTACAACCAGGTGCAGTAAACAATATTACTTATGGTGTAGCCTGGGCGAGAGCAATATCTGGAGATCCTTTTGAATCAGTTAAGGCTCTGAGAGTTGCTGATGACAAGGCACAAGCATTATTTGATAACTGCTTTAAGGTGTTAGACGGTCCGCATGCTCCTGAAATGTCTATTCAAGAAATGGAAAATGAATTGATCATTTCTTTGTATAATGATGAAGCTTCTAACAATAAAGGAGAAGACTATTCTGAATTTGACCCCTTTTTAGTGAACGTTGATGGTGACCCTAATTTTGATGCTAACTATGATTTTCAAGGATACCAGGTTTTTCAATTGATAGATGGAACAGTGGGACCAAGTGATTTAGGAAATGTAGAGATGGCTAGGCTTGTTTTTCAATGTGACATCAAAGACAGTACAACTAAATTGGTAAACTATGAGTACAATGCTGACCTAGGTGTACAAGTGCCTTCAATTAAAGTTGATGGTGTAAATGAAGGAATTAGACATTCATTTTCGGTGACAGAAGATCAATTTGCGACTGGTGACAGAACACTCATCAACTTTAAACGATACTACTTTATGGCTGTGTCTTATGCACATAATGAATATAAGGAGTATGACCCTAATGACCCAGATGCCTTAGACGGACAAAAGAAACCATATTTGGCTTCTAGAAAGGCAGCAATTGGTGAAATAGTTGCTTATGAAGGTATACCTCACAACCCAGCCGTTGAAGAAGGCGGAACTACCTTTGGAGGAAACTATGGCGATCAAATAGCTCTTACAAAAATTGATGGCTGGGGCAATGGAGGTCGTTGGACAGACATTTCTTCTGAGACAGAAGAAGCTATTTTAGCTAATGATTTTGTTAATGAAATAACTTATGTTGCGGGAGCTTCACCAATAGAAGTTAAAGTAATAGACCCACTGAATGTGCCAGCGGGAGACTTTGAACTTTCAATGGTTCATGACGAAAATGGTGGATTAGATGATGCCGATTGGATTTTAGTGAACCTAAATACATTAGATACAATTTATTCTGATGAAGGAATTAGTTTACCAAGAGAACAACTCATTCCGGAATGGGGGATTTCAGTTTGGATAGAACAAACTGTTTATCAAAATACTAACGGACCAGTTACTCAGTACTTTACTGAGCCAATTGGTGGTAAAATTATTTATCAGGACTCTTCAAAGGCATGGTTGTCTGGGGTATATGATGATGATAATGACTACCCTACAAACTGGATCAGGTCTGGAATCAACAACCCAGATGACGAGATAAATAATGTAGCCTGCACTCCTTTAGGTAATATTTACGACCCATGCATGTATCGTGATCATAATGATGAAAACGAGCTATATGAGGATGTTTTGGATGGAATAGCTGCACCTTATAACTTAGTAGGACGAGACTTTATTGGTATGCCAATTGGTTATCCTGATGAGGATTTAACTGATCAAACTACCAATTCAAGTTGGTTTGTTTCAATGCCACAAACGAGGGTGAAAAGTGCATTTCCGTTTGTACATGGTGTAGATTTGGTTTTCACAGAAGATCAATCTAAGTGGACAGAATGTGCTGTGATTGAGAACAATTGGAATTCAAATCAAACAATAGGGAATTCTTCTATCATGAAGTTGAGAAAATCGCCTTCAAAAGACATTAATGGTAATGAATCTTTAACCGAAATAGGAAGAAGCTGGTTTCCAGGATATGCAATTGACATTGAAACAGGTGAAAGACTAAACATTGCCTTTGGAGAAAACTCATGGTTAGGAGGTTCAAACGGGCAAGACATGCTCTGGAATCCGACATCTGAATATATTGACAATGTAGGAAACCCATTATTTGGTGGCAGCCATTATATATACATTTTTGGAAATTCTTTAGAGGATGACAACACAATGCCATACTACGACCATGCAGACTATTTAATTGAAATGTTAGATGACACTGACCCAAGTAGAAATACCAATTTTTATCATGTTTGGAAAAATTGTATGTGGGTAGTTTCACCAATGCTAAGTGAGCATGCGACTTTATTAGAAACTCATGCTAGAATGCAATTAAGAATTTCTCATCCTTAT
>JAKVAS010000104.1 GCA_022448165.1 Crocinitomicaceae bacterium
TATTGGCTTTAAACGCAAAAACAGGTGAAAGGATTTGGCATTTTCAGTTTGTTCATCACGATCTTTGGGATAGAGATTTACCCGCACCTCCAAATCTTATAACAATTAAAAAAGATGGAGAAAAAATAAAAGCAGTAGCTCAAATAACAAAATCAGGTCATATTTTTGTTTTTGATAGACTAACTGGAGATCACATTTTTCCAGTTGAAGAATTTCCATTTCCAAAATCCCATGACCAATTTGTAATTGTTCCGTAGGATTCACTGAAATCAGTAAAATCAGAGAATACCGGTGGACAGGTAAACTCACCATTTGCGTTAGTACTTGCCCCACTCAAAGCGAAATCAATATCTGCGCGAGGCATGGAAACAATAATATCATGATCTGTAGTATCTGTACACCCATTCGGATCAGTAACAATTAATACAATATTATGATCTACATGTTCTGCTGATAAACTTGTAACCTCATCAAAATAAGTAGTTAAATCCAAAGTAACTCCGGCTGGGGAACTATCAATAAACCAATTAGAGCTAGTTGCCCCCGTACTTTGATTGGTTGCAGTGAACTGCTCTAAATCACAAACAACAGAGTCCACCACAAAACTTGCAACCGGCTTGGTAGTAACCATATTAACAGTCGCAAGTAATGAATTACAACCAAATTCATCCGTAGCGATCATCGTTGTAGTGAATACTCCATCGGTTAAATAATTAAAACTTGTCGACGCTCCAGCTCCAGTAGTAACCGTTGAAGCATCAGGAAATGTCCAAAGAACACTTGAAATAGGCATTCCATTACCATTTGGCAAAGAGAGATCCGTATAATTCACCACTACAGGCGAGCACCCAGCAATAGCCGAAGGATCAATAATAGCCGTAGGCAAAGCCAAAGAAGTCATTCCTACAAATGTATTTGTTCCAGAACAACCTACATTATTGGTTGCTGTAAGAGTAATATCAAAGGTTCCAGAATTATTATAAGTAAATACGGTAGGAGTACCTGAAGCAAACCCTCCATTGCCCATATCAAATGAATACGAAACCAGCGTATGACTAGATGTACTAGTACTTGTTAGATCCAATGGAACACCAACACATACCGAGTCGTTTGAAACCGTAAAATCGGCAATTGTTTCAGAAATATGAATAGTTTGCTGGGTACTATCTTCGCAACCTGTAGTATGATTATACACTACCTGCTCCAAAACAAATGAACCATATGCTCCATAATCATGAGAAGCCGTACCTTGATTTAAGCCGTTCAAGTCAGAATCTCCTAACAATGTAGTCGCTCCATCTCCCCATTTCCATATCATTTCAACACTATCTGAATCAACCCCCAAAATCGCCATATCATCAACATTTAACGTAACAGGAAACGAGCTAGGATTACAAAACAACATTTGATCTGGTGTAAAAATAGAAATAGGCGCCTGTACGTAAACTGCCTGCGTCATTGTAAATGTATCTACACACCCTCTCCAATCGACAATAAGCTCAACATCGAAATACCCTGTATCTAAAGGATACTCATAAGTAGGACTTTGAACTGAGCTCATTCCTGAATCACCGAAATCCCAAGCGTAAATAACCTCTCCTGGGTCCGGAGTACCATTAAAGGTTGTTAGATCAATAAAGTCAAATGGATTCTTTGCACAATCAACCATCGGGTTTACAGAGAAATTCACTTGATCAATTGATCCAACCTCAATGATATCTGGTAACGTTAAACTTGCTTGACAACCATTCTGAGTTAAAACTGTAAGAGAAACTGTATAAACTCCCACTGGATAATCATGAGGAGGGGGTATCTGTCCACTGAAGGGGCCGCTTCCATCCCCAAAATCCCATAACCAGGTTGTAATTGGGTCACCAGAAGGGTCAGGTGATGTTGAAGATTCAGAAAACTGAACCGTTAAAGGAGCACATCCATTATAATTATCCATTGAAAAATTTACTGTAGGAGCACTCACAGTTATAATATTTGCAAGACTCTCAGTAGCCGTACAACCATTCGCATCAGTCATTGTTAAGCTTACGCTATATGATCCGTCAGCTACATAATTTTGAATTGGAGGATTCGGTCCATTAAAAGTACTCCCATTCCCAAAGTCCCAGTCAAAATTTGTTCCCGCACCAGAGGTGTTTGAAAATGTAACTCCGAGCGGAGCACAACCTGTTGTTGGGTCTACAGAGAATGATGGTGTTGGTAAAGGATTAATTGTAATATCTTGCGTTATCAAATCGGAACAGCCTGAAGTTGCATTTCCAGCATTCAAAGTAATCGTATATGTTCCTGGAGTAGAATAAGTAAAAGACGGATTTTGTAAATTAGAACCACCTCCATTTCCATCATTCCATGTCCAAACATTGGTTCCTACTGTAGAAGCATCCGTAAAAGGAATTGCCTCTCCAACGCATCCTGAAGAGGGACCTGACATTCCTGCTGAATAATCAGAAACAACAATATCCTGCGAAAAAGAGTTACTACAGCCCGTTGTAGTATTCGTAACATTCAAACTAACAGAGTATGTTCCTGCCGCATTATAAGTAACCGCTGTAGGATTAGTAGCCTGGGAAGTTTGCGAATTCCCAAAATCCCAATCATACGCAATATTACCTCCCATCTCAGAAGTATTTGTGAACGTTACATCAAATGGTACCGTACAGCCGTTTCCCGAAACCGTAAAGCCAGCATTCGGCAGGTCATTAACGGTAATATAAGCAACCTTTACTTCAGCATCAGCTTGTCCATTAGCAGCAGTAACAACCAAGGTAACAGTATAACTTCCTATTGCGTCATAAACATGTGACGGGTTAGTATTTGTAGACGAATTTCCATCCCCAAAATCCCAATTCCAATTCGTAATTGCGGATGCACCAACAACAGATAAATCCGTGAAATTTACAGGATCACCAATACAAATATTTAAGGGTGTTGCTGAAAAATTAGCTGTTGGAGATTGAGCAAAAGACAAGAATGCCATCGTCACAGTTGCTATGAGAACTATTAGTTTCATATGTAGGAGTTTAGTTAAAAATGAATTACAAGCTAATAAAGGAGAACTCGTAAATCATCTCGTATTTAATAGACGATACAAACTAATAAAAGGTGCGGGAAAACAATTGTAAAATCAGTGTTAATGAACATTTCAAGCGTGCCGTCGAATATTTATCCACGGCTTAATTAGCCATCTCACTCATGAATTTAATCCGCATCAAACGCAATTCTTCTTCAGAATAATCTCCATCAAACTCATCATGAGCTATTTGTAAGTCATCTGTATCAGCCTCAGAGAAATAATCATAAATTTCTTCCTGAACATCTTCATCTAAAATATCATCGATGTAATAATTAATATTTACGCGAGTCCCAGAAAGTACAATAGATTCAATTTCATCAATTACCTCATCAACAGATTTACCTTGAGAACGTCCGATATCTTCAAGCGGTAGTTTCCTATCAATGTTCTGTATCATTTGGACTTTTAATCCCGATTTATTAATCAATGATTTAACTACAACATCTTGCGGTCTCTCAATGTTATTATCCTCAACATAATTCTTAATCAATTTAACAAACGGAGCCCCATAACGTGCAGCCTTACCGTTACCAACACCCTGTATGTTAGTCAACTCCTCAAGATTCACAGGATACTGAAAACACATATCTCTTAACGATGGCTCTTGAAAAATTACAAATGGTGGAATTCCTTTATCTCTTGAGATTTGTTTTCTTAAATCTATTAGCAATTGATATAACTGCTCATCAATTACCGCTCCCTTTCCTGATGAAGTAACTATATCTGACTCCTCATCAATTACTTTATAATCTCTCTCCTTAATTAATTTGAAAGGTCTAGGTTTTTCTAAGAACTTCTTCCCTTCTTCAGTTAACTTCAAAACTCCGTAGGTTTCAATATCCTTAAATATTAATCCTGACACGGTACTTTGCCTAATCACTGCATTCCAAAAATGTTCATCTTTTTCCTTGCCAATCCCAAACAGTTCATGATTGTCATGCTTATAAGCTTTTACCTCAGAAGTAATTAACCCTGAAAGAAACGCACAATAATATTTAGAACGCTGAGTTTCCTTTAATCCTTCGACTACACGCAATAGATTATGCACATACTCTTGACCTTCTAGCTTTTCCTTCGGATGTTTACAATTGTCACACAAATCATTACAATTTGAATCATCATATTGTTCACCAAAGTAGTGTAGAATCATTTTTCTTCGACATACCGATGTTTCAGAATAAGACGCGATTTCATTCAACAACTGTCTTCCAATCTCTTGTTCAGCAACAGGCTTTCCTTGTAAAAACTTTTCTAGTTTCTCTACATCTTTATAACGATAAAATGCAATACATTCCCCTTCTCCACCATCTCTTCCAGCTCTTCCAGTTTCTTGATAATAACTTTCTAAAGACTTTGGAATATCATGATGAATGACAAATCGAACATCTGGTTTGTCGATCCCCATTCCGAAAGCAATTGTGGCGACAATAACATCCACATCTTCCATCAAAAACATATCTTGATGACGTGCACGGGTTGCACCATCTAAGCCTGCATGATAAGGCAACGCATTAATTCCATTTACCTTCAGTAATTCGGCAAGTTCTTCAACTTTCTTCCGACTTAAGCAATAGATAATTCCACTTTTCCCTTCTTTTGTCCTTATATATTTAATTATTTGTTTTTCGACTTCCTTTTTAGGAGAAATCTGATAGTATAAGTTATCTCTGTTAAACGATGATTTGAATACCTTAGCATCCAACATGTTTAAGTTCTTTTGTATATCATTCTGCACCTTTGGAGTTGCGGTTGCAGTTAACGCAATTATTGGCACTCTCGATATCTCCTCAAAAATCTCTCGAAGTCTTCGATATTCTGGACGAAAATCATGTCCCCATTCAGAGATACAATGAGCCTCGTCAATTGCAAAAAAAGAAATCTTAACACCTGTTAAAAATTCAATGTTTTCCTTTTTTGTTAAAGATTCAGGTGCAACGTAAAGTAATTTTGTTTTTCCTTCTGTTATATCATTTTTAACCCGTACAATCTCCGATTTAGACAGCGACGAATTCATAAAATGCGCTATAGAATTATCATTCGAAACGTTTCGAATTGCATCTACTTGATTTTTCATCAATGCAATTAGTGGGGAAACAACCACTGCTGTGCCCTCCAACAACAATGCTGGAAGCTGATAACACATGGACTTACCACCTCCTGTGGGCATAATCACAAAGGTGTTTCCTCCATCGAGAACATTTTGTATTATGTCCTCTTGACGACCTTTAAAACTGTCAAAACCAAAGTGTGTTTTAAGGGCGTCCTTCAAATTCATTACTTCCATGCCAATATATTCAATTAGTGGGCAAACATTATCCTATATCTAAAATACAAAAAAATCTATGAAAGTAGATCGCATAGGTTTGCTATTTTTGTGTTATTATATGGAAGAAGAAAAGAACATGTCCTTTTTGGACCATCTTGAGGAATTGAGATGGCGCCTAGTTCGATCGGCGATAGCTGTTTTAATATTTGCCATTGCAATTTGGTGTGTGCATGGATGGATGATCGAGAACTTATTCCTGTCCATGCGAAGTCCTGATTTCATCTCATTCCGATTACTTTGTGACTTCTTAGGCGTCTGTGTAGAAGAAATTGACATCGAAAAATACATTAGTACAACTGTAACAGGTCAATTCTCTTACGCATTGATGATCAGCGTAATGGGAGGAATAGTAGCCGCTTTCCCTTATATCTTTTATCAAATTTGGTCCTTCGTTAAACCAGGATTAAAAACGGCTGAAAAAAGTGTAGCAAAAGGGCTCGTATTTTATGTCAGCATGCTCTTTTTTATTGGAATTGCTTTTGGTTATTTTATCGTTGCACCGTTATGTATTCAATTCTTTGGCAACTTTAAGATAACAGATCAGATTGAAAACACATTTACAATCAACTCGTTTATGAGCATGGTTCTATCCACAGTATTCTACTCCGGATTACTATTCTTACTACCTGTAGTAACCTACATTTTCAGCAAGTTAGGCGTTTTAAGTTCAGCTTTCCTAAAAAAATACCGAAGACACGCCATTGTTGGAATCCTAATTCTTTCTGCGTTAATCACTCCCCCTGATTTAATCAGTCAAGTAATCGTTGGGATTCCAATTCTTATTCTCTATGAAATTGGTGTTTTCATCGCTTCTCGTATGGAAAAAAAAGTCTAAACGATAATCTTCGTACATCTATTTGATTTTTGTATATTGATGCCTTCATTATCCTATGAATGAAAATTAAACTTTTACTCTTACTCACATTAGTTTCATACATTTCTTTTTCACAGAAGACAAAAGTGGAAGGGGTTGTTACTGATTCTGATTCGGGAGAACCATTGGCCTTTGTTAAAGTTCGCTTTCAAGATTCGAAAATCGGAATATACACAGATACGGCAGGATACTATGTTCTTGAGACTTATTACGCAACGGATTCACTTATATTTTCCGCACCTGGGTATCTTCGTGCTACCTATTTTGTTCAAAAAGACGCTATACAATCAATAAATGTTTCTTTAACAGTTCCAACTTCTGACTTTGAGGAAGTAGTAATTCGCCCACCAGATGAGTTTCCATCAACAATATTGCATAAAAAAGTCATTGCAAACAAACCTATTAACAATAAAGAAAAGCTAAACTCATACGAATATGAAGTCTATAATAAGGTTCAAATTGACTTAAACAATATTGGTGAAAAATTTCAAGAACGTGGAGTTGTCAAACGACTCGATTTAGTAATGAATTATCTTGATTCTGCAGATAATGGAAAAAACTTCCTTCCAATGTTACTGAGTGAAAATGTTTCCGATTTCTATTTTAAGAATCATCCTAAAAAGAAGAAGGAAGTTGTAAAAGCAAGTAGGATTAGTGGTATTGAAAATGTGCAGCTCAATCAATTTTTAGGAGACATGTACTTAGATGTAAATGTTTACGATAACACCATTAGCCTCTTTAATAAGTCTTTTATTAGTCCTGTTGCCAATTACGCAAGAAACTTCTATCGCTTTTATCTAGAAGACTCATCTCTAATAGATAATCAATGGTGCTACAAACTAACATTTAAGCCAAAACGCGAAGGAGACATGACCTTCATTGGAGAAATGTGGATTCATGACACTACTTATGCTGTTAAACAATTTAAAGCAAACATTGCCCCTTGGACGAACATCAATTACGTTCAAGACCTATACATAGAACATTCATTTGATCTCGTTGCGCCAGAAGTTTGGATGCTAACGGAAGAAAAGATGATTACAGATTTAAAAATCACTAAGAAATCGGATATATATGGTTTTTACGGACGTCGAAATTCAACACGACGCAACTTTGTTATTAATAGTCCACATGAATCAGAATTTTATAAGGCAAACAGTACTGTTGAAACCTTGGATGGCGCAAACAGTCGCAGCGATGAGTTTTGGGCCGAAATAAGACATGAACCTCTAACAGAAAAAGAAGTTGGCATTGATCAAATGGTTGATTCTTTGAAAAACCTACGCTTCTTCAAAGTGATGAAAAACACCATATATCTTGCTTCAACAGGATATATACCACTCAAAAAAATTGAATTAGGAAGTGCTTATTCACTAGCTAGCATAAACCCAGTTGAGGGCTTTAGAACTTCATTAGCATTGAGAACTTCTAACTCTTTTAGCAGAAGGTTGGAACTTGGAGGACGAATTGCATATGGATTTAAAGATGCCCGCTTCAAATACGGAGCTTCTGTTCGATATAACATCACTCCCAAGAAACGAGGAATGCTCACTGGTTTCTACAACTACGATATTGAACAAATTGGACAATCTTCTACAGCAGCTTCAGTTGGCTCTACATTTGGAACATTATTACGAACAGGTCCCTTGGACAAACTTACATTTGTAGAAAAAGCAGGGATAAATCTTGAAAAAGACATAAAGAAAGATGTTATTCTTTTTGGCGGAATAGAATGGAAAGAATACACAGCATTGGGAGTTGCGAACTACCTAAAACCGAACTTAGAAACTGGAATTCATGATACCATTTCCAGTATTCGTACTAGCGAAATCACCTTTCGGTATCGCTGGGCTAAAGATGAGGAATTTATTTCTGGAGCATTTGACAGAAAATCTATTCGATCAAAATATCCAATCATAGCTATTCAAGGTATTATCGGAGTAAAAGGTTTGCTTGGCGCCAACTACAATTATCAAAAATTTGATCTATTCTTAGAGCACCAAAGAAACATTGGCTTCCTTGGACGAATCAAGTATAACATAAACGCTGGATGCATTTTTGGATCAGCCGCCTATCCATTCTTAAAAGTACATGAAGGTAATCAATCATACTGGCTATATACCAATGCCTTCAACAAGATGAATTTCTTTGAATTTATTTCTGATCGCTATGTTACCGGTCTTATAGAAAATCATTGGGACGGTCTTTTCTTCGATAGAATTCCTGGTGTTCGAAAGCTAAAACTAAGACTTGTGACTACTGCTAGAATTGCTTATGGTTCGATTGATCAGCGTCATGAGGCAGAAATGATCCTACCAACTTTCACGAAACATTTTGGTTCAATTCCGTATATTGAAGTTGCGGCTGGAATTGAAAACATATTAAAACTTGCTCGTGTTGACGTTTTTTGGCGACTCACACATCTTGAACCTGGTATAAAAACAAATGATATCTCTAACTTTGGCATTAGAGCAAGATATTCATTCAATTTCTAAACGATGAAGCTGTACACGCAAGAAATACGAAAATCATATAAAGGTAGGGATGTTGTTAAAGGTGTTTCCATTGAAGTAAATCAAGGTGAAATTGTTGGATTACTTGGCCCAAATGGAGCAGGAAAAACAACTTCGTTCTACATGATCGTAGGTCTAGTAAAGCCAGACTCAGGGAAAGTCTTTATCGATGATAAAGAAATTACTTCTTTCCCAATGTACAAACGATCACAACTTGGCGTTGGATACCTTCCCCAAGAAGTATCTGTCTTCAGAAAATTAAGTGTCGAAGATAATGTCATGGCTATCTTAGAAATGACGGACATGACAAAGGCAGAGCGACAAGAACGTTTAGAACAGTTGTTAGATGAGTTTAGCCTAACGCATGTTCGAAAAACCTTAGGGAATAGATTATCTGGAGGAGAAAAAAGGCGAACAGAAATTGCAAGAGCACTAGCTACTAATCCTAAATTTGTTTTATTAGACGAGCCTTTTGCAGGAGTAGACCCTATAGCGGTAGAAGATATTCAAAGCATCGTTTCAGAGTTAAAAAAACGAAACATCGGGATCTTAATTACAGATCATAATGTTCAAGAAACATTATCAATAACAGATCGTGCTTATCTGTTATTTGAAGGAAACATTCTTAAATCAGGCACAGCCGTAGATTTAGCCGCAGATGAACAAGTTCGACGCGTTTACCTCGGAAAAAATTTCGAGTTAAGAAAAAAATAATTTTATTATCAACAGAAAATCAATAGTTTTACCAATACTTTTACTAAATCAATCTGATTGTGATGAACATAAAACGAATTTCCAAATTGATTCTACCGACTTTAGCACTCTTCGCTTTAGTAATTTTTACGGGATGTAAAAAACCATGTGAACTGGCAGTCGAAGATACAAACACAGGAATCATTGAAACAGATGTATTAATCTATACAAATGCGGCAATCACCGGTTCTTTACTTGGGGATTACAGGATCGACGGATCTTCGCCATATGCTTCTGACTTTGAAATGAGCTTAGATGAAGGAACAACCAAAACGAGTGTTAACTATAGCGCATACACCTTATTAGCAAATCCTGTAACTGTAAATTGTAACGCTGCCTTTGAGCGTCAAGTTTTGCGAGACGACGCAGCCATGTCTATTACATATAAGATTAAAGTATACCAATGTAAGAATGCAGAGTGTACACAACAGTTAAATGTAGAGAACTGGGTTGCAGTACCTATTTTTCCATCTAGTTATTCAGTAAACTTTGTGAGTGAAGTTATTGAAAAATAACAATGATATTTAAAATAAAATCTCGTTTCGTT
>JAKVAS010000105.1 GCA_022448165.1 Crocinitomicaceae bacterium
AGACGGATTAACATGCCCTGAAACGATCACAAGAACCTACTCCATTACCGATGACTGCGGGAATCAAATAACAGTTGACCAAACAATTACTATAAACGATGTTACTCCTCCGACTGCAACAGCTCCCGCGAACATTAACGTTGAATGCATTGCCGATGTTCCGCCTGCGGATATTTTATTAATTACTGATGAAGCGGATAACTGTACGACGAACCCTACGGTAGCCCATGTAGCAGATGTATCAGACGGATTAACATGCCCTGAAACGATCACAAGAACCTACTCCATTACCGATGACTGTGGGAATCAAATAGCTGTAGATCAAATCATTACTATAAACGATGTTACTCCTCCGACTGCAACAGCTCCCGCGAGCGTAAACGTTCAATGCATTGGTGATGTTCCGCCTGCGGATATTTTATTAATTACCGATGAAGCCGATAATTGTACGACAAATCCTACGGTCGCCCATGTAGCAGATATATCAGACGGATTAACATGCCCTGAAACAATCACAAGAACCTACTCCATTACCGATGATTGTGGTAATCAAATAACTGTAGATCAAATCATTATTGTAAACGACACTACTCCACCTACCGCACAAAACGTTCCTACTATCAATGTTCCTGGAGCAATGGATGTTCCTTTACCAGATCCTACAGTAGTAACAACAGAAGCAGATAATTGTACTATAAATCCTACAGTAGCATGGGTAAGTGACGTTTCTGATGGAAATGTGTGCAACCTTGAAAAAATCACAAGAACCTACTCTATTACCGATGATTGCGGAAACCAAAGTCTAGTAACACAAATTATCGTTATTGATGCCATTCCTCCTCCAATCGATGCCGGCCCAGACCATTTAATTTGTCTCGGAGAATCAGCAAACATCGTTGCAGTAAACCCATGGAATGTTCCAATAATTTGGGATCCAATAGGACCAGATGGAAATGTGTCACCACTAACAACAACAACTTATACTGTTACAGCTAACAATTTGGGGTGTATCTCAACAGATCAAATGACTGTGACAATTGAGCAACTACCTGTTTTATCTTTTTTTGGAGATAATCTTGCAGGCTGCGAACCTCTTACTGTAAACTTTACAAACACGTCTACCTCATCAAGCAGTCTCGTTGATTGTATTTGGAATTTCTCAGACGGAACAACACTCAGCGGTTGCAATGGAATAACAAACACTTTTGTTAATGGAGGACTGTATGATGCAACGTTAACCGTTACATCCGAAAATGGATGTGTGAACTCGGATACGTACTTGGATTACATATATGTAGAACCAGTTGCTATAGCTGCATTTACTCCATCACAAACTGAATTAACAAATATCTTCACTGAAGTAGTCTTTACCAATAATTCTCAAAATTCAACTGACTACAGTTGGACATTTGGAGATAATAATGGATATTCAAATGAATTGAATCCAACATATGAATATCCAATTGAAGAAGGAGGTTCGTATACAGTGGAACTTGTTGCAAATACCCCGCTCGAATGCTCGGACACGGCATATGCAACAATCACAATACGTGAAGAAGTGATCTATTATATTCCAAATACCTTCACGCCTGATGGAGATAATTACAATCAAAACTTCAAACCCATTTTTACAAGCGGCTATAATCCTTATGACTTCAATCTAAAAATTTTTAACCGATGGGGGGAATTAATTTGGGAGTCCAATGACGCCTCCGTTGGTTGGGATGGAACTTATGGTGATGGACAACAACACTTAGTTCAAGATGGTACGTACACTTGGAGCATTGAATTTGGAACCACTGAAACAGATGAACGCATTACAGTGACTGGGCATGTAAACTTAATCAGATAGCATACTATAAGCTATTGAAAATAACAGATGACTTTTCAAATTCACAGTTTGGAAGCCTTTCTGCTTAATCTGACTACATTTCCCAGTACGATTAAAATGCTTCTGCACGAAAATATATCGTTAAAATTAAGCTCTCCGGTTTACTTGCAAACCTCGTGAGGGTTATTTAATGAGCTAAGTAACTTCTTTAACAGAAACGAAAGTTGTTCTTCTTCTGAATCATTTAATGCACTTATTGACTCAATGGCTTCAGCCATTCGTAATACAATAGCTTCATCTATTATCCTTATTCCTTTTTCTGTTATACCTACCAATTTAACCCTTCCATCTTTGGGGTTAGAAGCGCGGTATATTAACTCTAATTTGGTTAATCTATTTAACAATGCAGTCATCGCTCCAGAGCTAATTAAAACCGATTTCATTAACTGGGAGGGTGTTAATTCATATGGTTTACCAGAACGTCTAATGGTAGCTAGTACATCTAAGTCTGTATAATGAATATTCAATGCACTAACCGTTTTATTAGCCCTTTTTTCTAATGCTTTTCCTAACAATAAAATTCGACCTACTATCGACATGGCAGAAGTGTCAAGATCGGGTCGCTCACGTTTCCATTCAATAATTAGTGAATCAATTAAATCATTATTAGTCATGTTAAAGCCTTTAATTTAAACGAAACTACAAAAATATCTTCACATAAAGATATTTTCTATATTTGCATTATATCTTATAAAGATGTTCTTATTTAAAAATATACAAACGTTAAATTATAATATATGAACACCATAGAAATTAAGCTAGTACGCCATACTAAAACATCCATGAAGCTTGAGCACAATAAATTTAACATCATAGTAGACCGACCAATTTCCAAAGGTGGCAATGAAGAAGGATTAATGGGAGGCCAATATCTGTTAACCGGAATAGGTGGATGTTTTTGTAGCAACCTGTTAGCAGCCGCTAATACACGAGAATTCCCTCTTGAAAATTTACAGGTTAAAGTAACGGCAGACATCTCAGAAACCCCACCTCAATATTTTAGTTCAATCACTATAGACGTTTATTGTTCTAACACTTCAAATAAAGATCAAATAACTAAATTAATTAAGATCGCAGAAAGGGCCTGTATTGCCATTAATACTATCAAAAAAGGAATCGACATAAAACTAAAACTTCATTAATATAACCCTATGAATCTTCTTGACAAATTTAAAGATATTACAAATCCCTTTTCACCTAAGATAATAGGAAAAATGAATGTTCTTGATAAATTTAAAGATGTTAAAAATCCCTTTTCCCCTAAAATAATTGGAGAGATTAATGATTCCTTCGTTAAAATTGCAATTATTGATGGCGATAAAATACCTTGGCATAATCATAAAGCTGAAGATGAACTATTTTACATTTTAGAAGGGCGTTTACTATTTGAAATAGAAGGTGAAGATTCGTTCATGATGAATCAAGGTGATTTATTTATAGTAAAAAAAGGAATAAACCATAGAGTATCATCCAATAAACCGTGTAAAATCATGCTTGTTGAAAACAAGTCAACAGCTCACACAGGCACAGTAAAATCAGAAATCACAAAAACTATAAGCGAGCAACTGTAAAACCATAAAACTCAATAAATGAAGAGAAAAGATTTTAGGGTATTTCAAGATAAATCCTACCTTTTAACGCAAGGAGGTGGACCTATTTCAAACTCTTATATAAAAGAAGCAAATCGCTTACTATCTGAATTAGCTCTAAATGGCAGCGACATAGTCCCTAAATGGAAGAAGGAAATTCACCATATACGACAACTATTGGGCCGCCTATTAAACTCTTCTGAACAAAACATCTCATTTATACCCAGTGTTTCTTCCGCAATGAATGCATTAGCAAACACATTCAATAGCACTCAACGCGTTCTAACTTTTGAAGATGATTTCCCAACTAGCTCTTTGGCTTGGATTCACAATGGTTATAAAGTCGACTTCATTCCTGCAAAAGAAAATGGGTTTATTGATTTAGAAACAATTCAAAGTTCATTTAAGAAAGACACAAAAATATTCATTTGTAGTCACGTAATGTACAGAACAGGGTTTAGGCTTAACCTTGAAGAATTAGGCTTACTTTGTAAGAAACGTAATATTACTTTTATAGTAGATGCGACTCAGTCCTTCGGTGTTTTCCCAATAGATGTAAAGAAATTCAATATTCATGCTTTAGTATTTCATGGATATAAATGGCTTAACGCAGGTTTCGGAATAGGAGCTATGTATTTAAGTAATCACATCTTAGAGAAATACCCAAAACCCTTTTTAGGTTACACAAGTGTCAATTACTTTGGAGAAACGGAACATAATACACTAAACTTTAAAGTCAAAGACGAAGCATCTGCCTATGAACTCGGTACAAGTCCATATTTAAACATCTTATTACTTGGTTATATGCTAAATAACAGACAAAAAATTGGGGAAAATAGGATCTTTAGGAGAATTGAGAACTTGATTAGATATTGTTTTAACGAGTGTAAAAAAAATGATATTTCAATCATTTCAAACTACCCTGAGCATCATTTATCAAGCATCATTAATATCAACGCACATGGTATCACTAAAGAAATGCTCAAAAGTAACGGCATTATTGCTAGAGCTAATGGCGAAAAAATTACTATTGGAATAAATTACTATAACAACAAAAAGGATATTAAAAAACTAATTAACTATATAAAAACTGAAAAAAGTACGATTAACAAAAAACCCCTATAAAAGCAACTGCTCTATAGGGGCTTTAAGTTAAACTGTGCAACAGCACCTTACTCAAACAAAGAAACTATAAATTATTTTGTAACTGTCAATTTCTTGGTTGCTGAACCAGATCGAACCAAGTAAATTCCGTTATCCAAAACAATCTCCAATGATCCATTTAGTGAATGAACATCCTTTATTTTCTTTCCATCAAGAGAAAGAATTTCCACAATCTCGCCCTCAGGTAAACCATCAATATAGACAACTCCATTAGACGGATTCGGATACATATCAAATTCAATTTCATCTAGTTCTTCCTGACCAGCATTTGGATGTTCAAGCTTAAAAACACGACCATTTGTAGAGGTAATTCCAGAGCCAACGATATATCCTACACCTACAGTTGGATCGTAATCCACCTTTGTAAAAGAGAATGAGGCATTGGGATCGTAACCAATAACCGTCCAATTAGCCCCTCCATCAGCAGTATAAATTACTCCGTATCCTCGATAACATGCATTCTCATCACAGTAATTTCCAGCTGCAACAAATCCTTCATTTGCACTCGTAAAGTGAATGTCGTTAAAATCAAGGTTAGCATGACCTGAAACAGAATTCAATGGAGCCTGAATATCAGACCAAGTATTACCTCCATCCGTTGTTTTATATACGTAACTTTTATGTTTTGCTTCTGCAAAACAGATATAACCAACATCTGCAGATCCAAAATCAATATCCGTTGCGGAAGATCCATCTAAAACATCTTCTATAGCATATTCTTGCGGAAAAGGCATAGTTGAAATCTGTGTCCATGTTTGACCTAAGTCCGTAGATTTATATACGTAAAAAGACAAACTATTGTTGATATCAACGTAATCATATCCATCTTGAAGTAGGATATATGCCGCATTTCCTTCAATATCCATCCCTTTAATTTCCTTTCCGTCCATTGCCGCTGGCAAGTTAATATCCGTCCAAGAATCACCGCCATTAGATGTTACCGCCATCCAAGGCTGAATGTCAAACCATCCAGCGTCATCGAAATGCCCTGCAACAATTCCATTAGTTCCATCAAAGAACTCCATTGCAGACATGGCTTCAAAACCGTGTGAAGCATCCTTTTGATAAACAGAGTTCCAAGTAACACCTCCATCTACCGTTTTAATAATAAATTGATCATCGGACGATTCCGCATAGTACCCAGGATAGGCAGTACACGTTGCCAAACCTACTTGATCATCAAAAAAGTGTAAATTACGCGTATACAAATATTCAGAACCGATCGTTGAAGTATGCGGTTGAGCCCATGTTTGTCCAGCATCCGTCGACTGTATCATATTAAGATGATCAATTTGACTTGCTGTTGTTCCACAAACACCTCCAACAATTACTTTTTCGTTTACAATTTCAACAGAAAGAGTTGCTGACAACTGTAAATTATTCGCGACTTCATTAAAGGCCCATTGCGAAAAAGCCATACTATTAAACAGAAAAATTGTACTTACAAGTATTAGTTTATTCATCATTTGAGGGTTTTGATAATAGTTAAAATTTTCAAGTGCTTAACTCCAACTAATATCCCACAATAAATTCAATTTATCGAAAAATGTACTAATACAAAACCAATACATCCTGCACAACAAGCTTCTGCAAGCTCATGTTTCCTGAGGAATTATTCAATTCCACATTTTATTACTGTTTAACCTAATCTGTTCAAAAGTCATTTCAACATTCAATCACTAATCTTAAATAAAGCATAGCCTTACTACAACACACTATGCCCAAAAGAATATTCATGAATAAATTAAAGGAATTAATAACCATCCCTTTAACTCAACTTTAACAGACGCTAACCTTTCGTTAACCTTTATGCACTGTTGTTTGTCATAATCTTGCAGAAACAAATTTTATGAAATTGTATAGTACAGCACGCATTCTTATTGCTTTCTTCATTTTTCCTTTTGGGTGTGGGGTAAATCCTCAAAAACCGCTAGAGACAGCTCCTGCTAAAATGTCAAAAGAGGATAGCTTAGAAATTCAAAGACGCGCTAAACAATCAGTAGAAAAAAAACTATTTAAAAACTTAAGATGAAAACAATCAACACAAAATCTATTAGATCACGATGTATCTGCTTTTTTAGCTTGCTTCTTATCTCTTCTTATCCACTAATGGCACAATTTGACCAAGCCATTTCTGGGTCGACAAATAATTCAGTAGATGAAGGCGAAGCACATATTGCTATTGACCCGAACGATTCTTCCAAAATGATAGTGGGATATATGGAAACTGAAGCTGGATATGTAAATTTTAAAATATATCATAGTGAAGATGGTGGAAATAGCTGGAATAGTTCTTCCTTCGATCCTGTTTCACAATTATCCGATTCAATTCCTACACACTCCTTAATTGGTGGTGGAGACATCGTTTTTGCTTATGATAAGAATAGTAAATTATATTGTTCATGGATTACTCTATTCGCTAATTTAAATTTATCCAACCCTCTAGACACTTGTTTATGGAAAGCTACTTGGGCCACCTCCAATAATAACGGCGCTAGTTTTAGCTTAGAAGCAAATGACGAGAAATATTTTGCACAGGGAAAAATAAGCCTAAACAATGGTTCTCTAGATGTATATGATTTCGAAGATGGTATAGCAGACAGACAATGGATGAGCGTAGATCTGTCAAACGGCATATATCAAAACAATCTATATGTTGGTTACATAAACTACCCTTCGGCAATAACAAATACAGGTCTAAAAGTAAAGGTGAAAAACGGTGGAAACAATCAATTTGGTTCAGAGTCTGTAGCTTATAGTGGCAATGGTCATTTCACAAATATCTCAACCGATAATAATGGTGTTCTTCATTATACTTTTGCCGATATTCAACAAAATAAAATTTTACATGTTTCATCAAACGATGGAGGGCAAACATTCTCAAGTCCCAACACAATCTACAATGGGAGTGACTTATTCCCTTCAAATGCAGCTAATCACAAAATAAACGAAAGAGAAAACGCAGCTCCGTCCTTTGCCATTGATGGCGATAACAACTTACACTTAGTTTGGAACGATTTTTTACCCAATGAATTACAACCAACTAGCTTCTATTCAAGGTCTACAAACGGAGGTTTAAATTGGAGCACTCCATTAATTCTTGACACAATCTTTCCTGGAAATGTATTCATGCCCACAGTATCGGCTTTTGGTAATCGTGTTTCCATTGGAGGAAATGTTTTAAATGACAATGATAGTTCAGAGTATTATATCATTCTATCGTCGAATGGAGGACAAAGTTTTAACGCTTCGGCCAAGCTAAGTAGCGGCATAACAGACTTTAATGCCATTGGGCTCTCAGTGTTCGTTGGAGATTATTCTTCCGCGGCCAGAACAGCATGTACAATCTACAATCTCTGGACAGATTGCAGATCAAACGGATGTAAACAATACATCGCGAAATACAACGAATGTGAACATTTAAATGTTGTAGAGTTGACGCCTATTGATAGCGATTTTTCAATTAATGTATATCCAACTATTACTGACAACATTGTTAATGTTGAACTCGAAAGTGAAACAACTGGAAATTTTGAGTTCGCTATTTATTCCCTAAACGGGAACAAGGTTTTCGAGAAGGTATATACAGCAAAGTCTGGTACTAGCACGTATGAAATCGGTGTTCCAAATTTAACTTCTGGTGCATATCTACTTATGGTATCAGATCAGAAAAACACAATTACTACAAGACGATTTTTCAAAAATTAAAATTCTGATCAAAAGACCCACTTAACATTCACATATAATTTAGATTTAAAATAAAGCGGTAGATTCAGGGATTTGATCAAAATTGATCAAATCCCTATTTATTTTTTCGTACAATAAGTCAAGTTCTCCTATTTAAAAGGAATGAAATTGCGGAAAACATATTCTTTTCAACAATCTCCGAGTAAGCTATTTTTTTTAATCCGTAGGAATATTTTGAGTACTTTTTGGACATGGAATATAACTTTCAAATTTCTAAAGTAGATAGAAACGAACGGAATAAGCATGCCTCTCGTGTTATACTCTTTACAGGCCTTTCTGGTGCCGGTAAATCTACACTATCAAACTTCCTTGAAAAGAAACTTTTCGAACGAGGAATTAACACCTACATTCTGGATGGTGATAATATTCGTAATGGCATAAATAAAGAATTATCCTTCTCATCATCAGATAGAGCTGAAAATATTCGAAGGGTTGCCGAGATTTCAAAGCTCTTCATCGATGCTGGAGTGGTTGTGTTAGCTTGTCTTATATCTCCATATGAAAAAGACCGCAATGAAATGAGAAAAATAGTTGGTACTGATAATTTTATAGAAGTATATGTTAATTCCCCTTTAGAGATATGTGAAAAACGAGATACGAAAGGACTTTACAAACAAGCAAGACAAGGAGTTATTAAATCGTTTACAGGAATTTCAGATCCTTATGAAGAGCCTACAAATCCATCCATAGAAATCAAAACAAATGATCTTTCTATTGATGAGTCTGTTCAAATTTTACTCGATTACATTTTGCCAAAATTGTAATTGTATTAAATAAGAACGTTAACTGTTACTTAGAGCCCTATAAAATTAAACGTTACTTATGCTCAAATAGGCATAAGTAACGTTTAAAACTCAATCTAATTCTAATAGAAATCCTATAGCTTCTGAAGCTTATGTTCTGACTGTCTATCATTTAGATGAATACATTTCACAATATATACACCTGGATCTAGTGAACTCACGTCTACATTTGTTTTAGGATTTTCAATAGAAAGAACAATTTGTCCAGCAAGATTTACGAAATCGGCATGAACAACATCTTGGTCAAATTTAAAATCTAAAACATCAGAAAACGGATTTGGATCAATTGATCCAACAATTGTGTTCTCTAAAACTGTTGCGTTAGGGTTATCATTTTCAAAATACTGGAATACACCATAATATTCACTTACCATCACATCCACATCACCATCATTATCCAAATCTGCCAACGCTGGGAATGCAAAATAGTATGTTGGCGTTAATCCGAAGGGATTTTGCTGTGGCGCCCCAAAAGCAGGACTCGTCGGAGTTCCTGTATTCTCGTAATATGATAAGTTTCCATAGTATTCACCTAAAAGCATATCTAAATCACCATCAAGATCAAAATCAGCAAAACTAGGAGAAACAATCTCGTAGCCGGCAGTTAATCCAAAAGGGTTCTGAACAGGTGCAGCAAAGTTTGGTGCTGTTGATGTTCCTACATTTTCAAAATATTGTAAATTGCCATAATACTCCCCTACCAAAAGATCCATGTCTCCATCGGCATCAAGGTCAGCAAATTCAGGGATAGCGAATTGATACGTCGCTGTTAAACCAAATGGTAAGGTGACTCCTGCTCCAAATGAAGGAGCGCTAGCTGATCCAACATTTTCAAAATATGTTAATGTCCCGTAATACTGTCCTATCAAAAGATCTAAGTCACCATCA
>JAKVAS010000106.1 GCA_022448165.1 Crocinitomicaceae bacterium
TTTGACAGTGTTTTCGTTCACGCCTACTCAAACTCACCAGCATTAATAAGTTCTGCTAACATAAACGTTACTAGGACAAATCCCTATTCTCCTAATTCAAGTGATAACGATTTCTTGATAACCGCAACACCAGAAGCAGGACAATCGGGAATAGCTGATATTGACCTCTTAGTCATAGATGGTTATGATACCTTGGTTTACAACATTAACGTCACAGTACACGCTCTCCCAGCATACACTGCGGGCGGAACTAATCCCACTACTTGCTTGGGATCAGACGGAATGATAACACTATCTGGATTAACTCCTTCTCAAAATTATGGCGTATCCTATTTTGATGGGACATCAACCCAAGGGCCTACAACAATTGCCGCGAATACATCTGGAGAAATAGAAATTACTGGTTTAACTGAAGGTTCCTACTCTTCATTTTCACTGCTCGATCAATCAACAGGATGCTCGGGAACATTGGCTGGTCCGGTATTATTAAGTGACCCAGCGGCACCCACATTTTCTATATCAACTGTAAACCCAATTTGTAATGGAGGTTCAGATGGATCATTCACAATAGCTGGCCTTTCACCTGGAACTAATTATAACGTAACTTACACTTTAGGTGGGACAGTTGGGCCAACTTCCTTAACTTCTTCTGCACTTGGCGAAATTCAATTTAATGGTTTAACTCCAGGTATTTTAACAAATATTAATGTAGAAAACTTGAATTCTTGTTCAACAAATGATGCCGGGCCATATAGTATAGTAGAGCCGACTGTTGTTTCTTACACTTCAATAATAACATCTACAAGCTGCAATGGAATTTGTGATGGTGAAATAGCCTTGACAGGAACGGGAGGAACCCCTTCTTATCAATATTCTATTGATGGAGGTGCAACATTTATTGGAACTGGAACTTTCGCTTCTCTTTGTGTAGGCACTTACGACATTGTTATACTTGATAATAATGGTTGCATGTCGGCACCGAGTAACGAAACAGTTACAGAACCATCTGTACTCACGCCAACTCCTTTGACAGATCAATTTATTTGCGAGCAGAGTAATGTTACTTTGAATGGAAGTGCCACAGGAGGTACGCCACCTTATTCTTACGCCTGGGATCAAGGTGTTACAAATGGCGTCCCTTTCGCGCCCTCAGTCGGAACAGTGGGCTATACATTGAGTGTTACTGACAATAACGGCTGTTCCGCAGCGGATTCGTTGGAAATTACCGTATATTCATTACCAACGATTAACGCAGGTATTGACATTAGCGCATGTGACGGGGATATGATTAACCTGGCGGGATCAGGAGGTTCCTCATACACCTGGGACAATGGCATTAATGACGGTGTTGATTTTACACAAGCGATTGGTACAACTCTATACATTGTAACAGGTACTGATGGAAATGGTTGTCAAAATACTGATACAGTGGCTGTCACAATCAACTCTAATCCTTCTTCATTTTCAATCGCAACAACTAATCCAACTTCTTGTGGAGCAAATGATGGCTATATGACCCTAAGTGGATTAGATGCTTCTGCGAATTATGACATTAACTATAATAACGGGACAGTGCAGGGACCATTCACCTTAACGACAAATGGTGCTGGCGACCTTGTTATTTCAAGTTTATCAGCTGGCACTTATTCCGATATTACCGTCACAAATGGGAATAACTGTTCAACTGTTGATGCAGGACCTATTGGATTGAGTGACCCCTCAGCTCCAACGGTAAATGCTGGATCTGACATAACAATTTGTGAAGAAGAGCCCGTAGAGTTAACAGCTTCTAATTCTGAAAATGCCTTAATTAGTTGGGATAATGGAATTCTTGATGGACATACGTTCTATCCAAGCGTTACTACAACATATACGGTAACTGCAAGTTCAGCTGGATGTACAGCAACTGATCAAGTTACAGTAACTGTTAACGCCCTACCAGACGTGGCACTAACAATTACGGATGCCACTTGTAATGCCACAGACGGTTCTGTATCGTCAAACATAACAAATGGTTTAGCACCTTATGACGTTTATTGGTCCAACGGAACCTCTGGAACTTCGATCAACACCTTAGCGCCTGCCCTCTATTATATCAACGTAACAGATGCAAATGGTTGCTACACAATGGAAGTGGCCTCGGTTTCTTCAACTGCCATTTCAGCTTCTGGAATTGAAACACATAACAACTGTCCTGGAGATGAAGATGGAACCATTGACTTAACTGTAATAGGAACGGCGCCTTTCACATATTCTTGGTCAAACGGCGATATTACTGAAGATATTACTGGATTGACTTCTGGTCAATATGAAGTCATGATCACAGACGGGAACGGCTGTATGGGTGGTGCATCATTTGTAATTACAGAACCTTTACCAATTTATGGTGAATTAACTTCAACAAACGCCACTTGCGGATCAGCTGACGGATCTATTTCATCTGTTGTTCTTGGCGGAACACCAGGCTATACATTTCAATGGAAAGATAATTTAGGTACTGACCTTATTGGCGAAAACTCAAGTACTCTTAACAATTATGTAACTGGCGCATATAGCTTGGAAATTACAGATGTGTCTGGATGCACTCATGAATTGTTTACAGGTATCTCAGAAAACAACGGGCCCATTGTTACAGTTGATTCATTAATCGCTTCTACTTGCGCCAATGACGGAGCAATAAATATGGATGTTAATACAACTTTTGATATTGACTCTTACAACTGGAATAATGGCGCAACCACTGAAGACATTACAAACATTGGCGCAGGTCAGTACAATTTGATAGTTCAAGATATTAATGGATGTTACGGAGTGGCAACAGCCTACCTGCCAGCTGTACTTCCGTCAGCAGTCGACATCTGTATTGTTTCTGTTGACACCACTACAAATACAAATTTAATAGTATGGGAAAAACCGATTACAGACGAAATTGCTTATTTCAATGTTTACAGAGAATCTTCAATTGCCGGAATGTTTCAATTGGTTGACAGTGTTAGTTATAATCAAGTCTCTGAATACAACGACACCATTGCATATCCTGGTTTAAGATCTTGGAGATATAAATTAGGAACTGTAGATACCTGTGGAAACGAATCTATATTAAGTGAAGCGCATAAAACAATGCATATTACTCTTAGTTCTTCAGCTGGCACATACAACTTAGCTTGGGATCACTATGAAGGTTTTGCTTATTCGACCTATTATATTTGGCGTCACACTGACCAGAGTGGATGGATAGAAATTGACCAGGTAGCAACTTCTATCACTACTTATACAAATGTTCCTCCAACTGAAGACGGCATTGATTATATGGTTGAAATTCAACCTCCAATGACTTGTACTTCTACTTTAAAAGCGACTGATTATAACTCATCTAGATCTAACAAATCAGAAGACTCTGGTATTATTCAAAACGGACCAGATGATTCTGGATTCGCAGAAGATCAAATCGATTTTGAACTATACCCAAATCCGACTGAAGGCCAAGTTAAAATTGTACTCGGAGAATGGAGTGACTATACGATTTCACTAATTGACATTAGCGGTAAATTAATTTATGAAACAAATATTAATGGTGAAAACAGCTTACTTGACCTTACGCATTTAGAATCAGGTTCATATCTAATTAAGGTCAATTCTGATAAAGGAGAAGGTATCAGTAAATTAGTAAAGCATTAAATCAGACATAAAATTTGAAAGGCGACACAACAATGTCGCCTTTTCTTTTTTATGCAACTTACAATAAAAAAGGCTTATTGAAGTTAATGTTTGTAAAATTATATCAATGAAACTTGTCTTTCTCTTAGCCGTCTCAATCTTCAGCATTTCAGGGTTTTCGCAAATCGGAATGCAAGATTGGCGAATTCATTTCTCTGCTTATAACACTTGTGGAATAGCTGAAAGCGAATCATCAGTATTCATGGCTTGTTCAAATGGCTTAATAGAATATGATCTAACTGATAATTCGGTGAATATGCTTACCGCTACAAATGGTTTGTCAGATCTTGGTGCCTCAGCCATAGCAGGTGAAAATGATGTCGTAATTTTAGGATATGCCAACGGAAACCTTGACATCATTGAATCAGACCTAATCACAAACATTCCTTGGATTCAAAAATCTGAAATTTCGGGAGATAAGGCTATCAATAATTTTTACTTTGACGGTGAAATAATATATGTCTGTACCAATATTGGATTAGTTGTTTTGAATAACGCTAAAAAAGAGATTAAAGATACCTATTATCCTTACGATAATCCTGTCATTTATGATGTAACTATTTATAATGACTCTCTTTTTCTGGCAACAGATGCCGGTATTTATAAAGCACCCAAAGACGGAACCTTCCTAAACGATAAAAATCAATGGACGCATGAGACCAACTTGCCGCTCAACCTATTGAATGCCGATATCAAGCAAATAGAAACTTTTGGTTCAAAACTAATGTTCACCTATAATTCAGATGACTTTCAGTCAGACTCACTTTACTATTTTGAAGGCAATATTCTAAATACACATACTGCAAACCCAATTGAGATTAACGGATTACACGCTGATGACGACAAGCTTATTCTCTCTCAATACGGTAAAACTGAAATTCTTGATGACGATTTGAATTCAGAAACAATTGTATTTGAGGTAGAAGGGAAATTTACAAACCCGAAAGCTGCACTCATTAAAGACGGAGAAATTTGGACAGCAGATGCGGCAAACGGTATGGTAAAAGGTCAGAATAGTTGGAACAGTGTCTCAGTTTTTTCTAATACACCTTTTGCTGACGGAACTTATAGATTGGATGTTCAATTTGGTACTGTTTTAGTTGCAGGAGGAGGTTTAACACACAATCTTCAAAGTAATTACTTCAGAAATGGCGTTTACAAATTTCAAAATGAAAGTTGGACCAACTTTAATTATGAAAATCAAGACAGCATGGCTTTTGACTCGAACTGGGATTTTATTTCTGTTGTTGTTAATCCGAACAACACTAGTGAATTGGCATTTGCGTCAAGCTCTAAAGGCGGATTGATGAAGGTGACAGACGGCGTTAACATTACAGAAACCTTTAACGAATCAAATTCACTTCTTGAGAGAACAAATGGAAGTATCGTAATTACTGATATGAAATATGACAAGCAAGGAAATCTTTGGATTTTAAACAAAGGCGTTGAACCATTAAAAGTCGTAACGCCTGATGGAATGTGGTATTCCTACACATTGGGCTCTGCTGCTAAAAACAAGCATCCGTATAGATTACTGATAGATAATGACGGTGTGAAATGGGTAGGTATTAATCAAGTTGGATTGATTGCATTTAGTGACGGCGGAACATTTGATGATTCTTCTGACGATCAGTGGAGAAATTTATCGGCGTCTGAAGGCTATGGAAATTTGGCTTCATTATTTGTGAAAGCTCTAGCTCAAGATATTGATGGTGAAATTTGGATTGGCACTGATTTTGGAATGACAGTCCTTTATAATACGTCAAAGGTATTTGATGGTGAATTCGGAGAATATGATTCTAATCCAATTTTAATAGAAGTGGACGGTGAAGTTGAGAAACTACTTGGTGAATCAGACATAACTTCTATCACAGTGGACGGCGGCAACAGAAAATGGATTGGAACAAGTAGTTCTGGTGTATTTTGTCTTTCACCTGACGGAACAGAAGAAATTTACCGATATGATAAATCCAATAGCCCATTGATATCTAACAATATTTTTGATATTAGAACTGACCTACTGAGCGGAGAAACTTATTTTGCAACTGAAGCCGGACTAGTTTCTGTTAGAACTGATGCTTCATTGGGAGACCCTGAATTTTCAAATGTGAGCGTATTCCCGAATCCAGTACGACCTGAATATCAAGGTCCAGTTACCATTCAAGGATTGGGTTATGAATCTGATGTAAAAGTAACAGATGTATCTGGTAATATCGTTTACAAAACAACATCTAATGGCGGTACAGTGATTTGGGATGGGAAAACATTACAAGGCGAAAGAGCAAAATCTGGGGTATATCTAGTGTGGTCAGCATCTGTTTCTGGTAAAGGTAAAGAGGTTGCTAAGATTTTATTTATCAACTAATATGACTGGGCAAGTAGAAGGAATTGTACTTCAAAAAACAGATTATTCTGAAACGAGCTTAATCATAAAGTTGCTGACATCAGAAGGCATTCAAAGCTTCATCTTTCAAGGCGCAAAAAGAAAAGGAAAAAAGGGCAATCTCATTAGCCCTTTGGCAATTTTATTGGTAGAATACTATAAACGAAATGATTCTGCGCTAGGAAAAATCTCAAAAGTAGAACCAGCAATCATCTTCAAGGAAATTCCTTTTGATCCTTTTAAGTCAAGCATTGTGTTTTTCATGAATGAAGTACTTAACAAAACCATTAAGGAAAAGGATACAGATCATGAATTGTACACTTTTGTACGAAGCATCTTAGAAATACTCGATTTAACTACACATTCAGCTAACTTTCCAATCAAGTTTTTATACGAGCTAACGAAATATTTAGGATTCTATCCTCAGAAAGAAGAAAAAGGCTGTTACCTTGATTTACAAGAAGGTAGATATATCAAATACCAACCTAATCATCCCTTTTATCTATCAAAAGAAAAATCATTACTACTATTGCAGTTTTCGGGCATGAATTTTGATGGTAAAAATGACCCAAATGTTACACTAAATGATCGCAGAGAATTAGTTCATGACTTACTCAATTACTATAAAGTCATATTTGAAAATTTCGAAGATATCCAAAGCCTTTCAGTCTTGGAAGCTACTTTTCATTCTTAGTTTTTTAATTGCAGGAAACTCATTTGGGCAAACTGTAACTATTAAGGAAGGTAAGTTTGGAAAACCGATACAAGAAGTTTACGTCTATTCTCAAAAAAATGAAAGAGGTGTAATTTCAGACTCTAAAGGTAAAGTTGACTTATCGCAGTTCGGAGAAAATGAGCTCCTTTCCTTTAAGCATGTCAAATTTGAAGACTTTAGAATTAAAAAGTCAGAGATTAAGAATGGCATTGTAAAGCTTAAAGAAAAAGAAAACAGCCTTCCAACTGTCTATTATGATTATCCGCTCAGATATAATATTGATAGCGAAGACGAAGCGGGTCAAATTGAACAAATATCAAGAGACATTGTAAAAATTGAGAATCCAGCTACCTCAGCAGATATGTTACAAAACACTGGAAACGTATTGGTACAAAAATCTCAAGGAGGCGGTGGAAGCCCTATAATCAGGGGTTTTGAAGCCAATAAGCTCCTTTTAGTTATTGATGGCGTAAGAATGAACAATGCAATTTACAGAAGTGGTCACTTGCAAAATGCTATCACTATTGATAATAGCATATTAGATCATACCGAAATAATTTATGGCCCTAGTTCGTCTCTTTATGGCAGTGATGCATTAGGTGGAGTTATACACTTTCACACAAGAGATCCTTTAATCAATAATAAAGACAGCATGTATTTTGATGGAAGCAGCTATTTTAGATTGAATTCTAATAACCGCAGCATGACCGGTCATTTTGATTTTTCAACAGGAAAAAAAAAATGGGCTCTTCTTAGTTCAATTACAGCAAATCAATTTGGAGATATAATCATGGGTGAAAACAGGTACTTTAATGCTGATCCAAATTTCGCCTTGCATAATGAAATTGCTGTTCAATCAAATGGGCTAGATACTATTGTTCAAAACCAAGACCCTTTAATCCAAGCGAATTCAGGATACAACCAATTTGATATTTTACAAAAGTTCGTTTATAGATCTAACAGCCATTTGAAGTACACTTTAAACTTTCAATATTCTACATCTTCAAAAGTGAATAGATATGATAAGTTAACTGAATACAAAGATGGATCACTGAGGTTTTCAGAATGGTATTATGGTCCTCAAAACAGATTGTTTGGTCAGTTCAAAGTAGATTTTAGCAAAAACCCCAACAATCCTAACAACAAATGGTATCACAATGGAGTATTCTCTGCAGCATATCAAAGAATTGATGAAGATAGAATCAGCAGATTTTTTAATTCAGCTATCCGAGAACATCAAGAAGAAGACGTTCACGTATTTTCATTGAACTTAGACTTCAATAAAATATTGAAACGAAATAGAATCATCTTTTATGGACTTGAGGTGCAGCATAACCTAGTGCACTCAACAGCTTTTGAAGAAAACATCAGTTCAGGATTTTCAATTGATGCTCAAACAAGATATCCTAACATTAGTAATTATCTTTCAAGTGGGTTATACGTAGAACACAAACAAAAATTCAAGAATAAAGCTACACTCACAGCAGGATTAAGGCTGTCTGCAATTTTTGCAAACTCAAACTTTAATGACAATACTTTTCTCCAATTACCATTTGAAGAAGTGAATCTTTTTGCAATGGCACCATCAGGAAACCTTGGGTTCGTGATGAGACCAAATACTCTAACCAATATAAAGGTTCTAGCCTCCTCAGGGTTCAGAGCTCCAAACATTGACGATTACGGAAAAGTATTTGAGAAAAAAGGTGTTACTGTTGTTCCAAATGATCAATTAACTCCGGAATTTGCGATCGGAGGTGAAACATCAATTCAAAGAAAGCTTCTGAATGAAAAGATTAATTTTGGAGCAGTAGTTTATGGCACCTATTTATTCAACGCAATGGTACAGAGAGATTTCACCTTAAACGGACAGGACAGCATTTTTTACGCAGGAGAGAACACTAAAATTCAAGCAATTGTAAACACCGATAATGCTATTGTATACGGAACAAGTATAAACATGAAGATCAATTTTTCTAAGCTCTTCTCATTGAATTATTCATACAATTACACCAAAGGAACTGATTTAACAGCGAATACACCTCTTGAACACATTCCACCTCAGTTTGGAAGGATAAATTTCACCTACTCGGCCAAGAAATTAAACACTTCATTGTATTCCTTTTATAATTTCAGAAAAAACTTAAGTGATTATACAGCTGGAGGTGATAATATAGACTTAACTCCTAATGCAGAAGGAACGCCACCTTGGTGGACATTAAACTATAGGTTTTCCTATACTTTCTATGATAATTTAACTGTTCAGGCCGCTATTGAGAACATTTTAGACGTTCATTATTTACAATTTTCATCAGGAATTGCTTCTGCAGGCCGAAATGTTATGTTCAGTATCAAAGCTGATTTTTGATCTAACAATAATAATTTGTTCTAATCCCACTTCTATTTGGGCAAATATTAAGTAACATCAGCCCTCCCCTTAACACTTAGGAATCTTATTAAAACAGTCAATAATAAGAGAAAGTGTTTAGAAATTAACCTTATCAGTTAGAGATTAGTCAAATATTGTATCTTCTTAAGCAATTCGAAAATCTCACGAAATGAAAACAAATTACTTAAAATCTTATATACTGGTCATTACTATCTTGTTAATGTCGATTAGTCTTAACGCTCAAACAGTCTATTCAGATTATGTTGATGGAACAGTTTGGGTTAAAGTAAGTCAGGATGCTCAAATTCAAAAGAGTATTTCACTTAGTGGTGAATCGCCTTATGACAGGTACAACTTAGTACTTTCAGATGCCCCATTTTTAGAAGAGCTTTCTAAACAAATAAACTTTACCAAAATTGAAAGACCATTTAGCCATATTAAAGATCTAGGGCTGAATAGAATATTCAGATTAACTTTTGATAATCCATCACAAGTTGATTTCGTAATCAATGAGCTGAGCAAGTTGTTAGCGATTGAATATGCCGAAAAAGTTGAACTGACGAAAACAACGCTAACACCTGATGACCCAGACTTTAATCCTGGTGACCAATGGGCATTATATCAAATTAATGCAGACAACGCATGGAATCTTTCTACAGGTGACGCCAATGTTGTCGTAGCTATAGTAGATGACGCAGTTGAAATTACCCATTCAGATTTGTCGGGAGCCATTTGGACAAATAGCGGCGAAATAGCAAATAATGGAATTGATGATGATGGAAATGGGTATATAGATGATGTTCAGGGATTTGACGTTGCTAATAGCGACAATGATCCGGGACCA
>JAKVAS010000107.1 GCA_022448165.1 Crocinitomicaceae bacterium
TCTTCGTACTTTTTTATTAATATGTCCTTTTGTTCTGTGGTCATTCTATGGTGTACAACGTTTTGGCTATACTTCGTACAGCTCGAAACGAAGTGGAGGGGTGTATGAAGTATAGGCGATGTTGTGTTTAGTTTTTGTTTAAAAATAGCGATTATATACTACTTCTTCCCTCTAGCGGTTATTCGATTTTCGAATAATTTTTTAATTAAAAACGTAGTTGGTCACTGCGACAAGCTTTAGCGCACTAATACAGCAACCAGACCCAAATTCAATCATGAGTATTCGTTTTAGGATTGCTAAAAAGAGTTCGAAATGATTGTTAAGAGGTTTTTCACACTACCTAAGATAATTCTTCAATCTTTCATACACTAAGATTAAGGCCACCATAAAAAATCCAATTTGACATTGTCATTTTATATGGGTAACTTATTTAAAGCTTGCGGACGTGTCACGTCAAAAATCGAGATTTGTACGCTGCCAAGCGCACAAGCTTTAGAGTTAAAAACAAATTAGCCCTTCCTTCAATCGTAGAGTATGTATCGTATTAAAGTCTTTAGGAGTGGGAATCACTTCTAATTTGGGGATCGGGGTCAGATCGCGGGGATCAATTAAATACAACATATCGATAAAACACACTAGTGTGTTTTATACGCCCTGTATTATTCGTAGCAATTTACGTATAAATTCGGATTGTTTTATCGGACTATCTATAGGAAACGACGAATACAACGCATTTTTGCAGTGATTGCCCAAGATAAAATATAACACTTAATTAATCTATAAAGTCTTACTCCATACCTTTTCATGATAATTACTTTCTGACCTGATCTACTTTAAACAAAAAATCCCGTCTCTAAAAGAAACGGGATTTAAACGTATTTAAAAACAATGAACTATTTTTCGAAATTCATGATTGTTTTTTCAATAATTGCAACGCATTCCATCAATTGCTCTTCAGTCATAACTAACGGTGGTGCAAAACGAATAATATTTCCATGTGTTGGTTTCGCCAACAGTCCGTTCTCTTTCAACGCAACACAAAGATTCCAAGCGGTTTTACTTGTCTCCACATCATTTACGATGATTGCATTCAACAAACCTTTTCCACGAACTTTAAGAACTAAATCAGTGTTTTCAATGATCCGATTCATTTCTGCTCTAAAAATATTACCAAGTCGGTTTGCATTTGCTGCTAACTCTTCATCCTTCACTACTTCTAAAGCCGCCATTGCCACTTTTGCCGCTACTGGATTCCCTCCAAATGTAGATCCGTGTTGTCCAGGCTTAATAACCATCATAACATCATCATCAGCAAGTACCGCCGAAACAGGGTATGCTCCACCGGAAATTGCTTTCCCCAAAATCAAAATATCTGGTTTTACATTCTCATGATCCACTGCTAACAATTCTCCCGTTCTCGCAATTCCCGTTTGAACTTCATCCGCAATGAATAATGCTCCCGCAGCTTTACATAGCTCCTTTGCCTTCTTTAAATATCCTTCTGAAGGAACATAAACTCCAGCTTCACCTTGAATTGGTTCCGCCATAAATCCTGCAACGTTATCTTGTTTTAATGCTTCCTCTAATGCTTCTGTATCATCGTAAGGAATACTAATAAAACCTGGTGTATATGGTCCAAAATTCTTATTTGCATCAGGATCATTAGAAAAGGAAATAATCGTAGTTGTACGACCGTGGAAATTTCCATCACAAACAATAATCTGCGCTGCATTTTCCGCAATCCCCTTCTTTTCGTATGCCCATTTTCTACAAATCTTAATAGCCGTTTCAACAGCCTCTGCACCTGTATTCATTGGTAATACTTTGTCAAATCCAAAGTATTCCGTTACATATTTTTCATAAGGTCCTAATGCATCATTATAAAATGCACGTGATGTAAGCGTCAACTTTCGCGATTGCTCCACCATTGCTTCAACAATCTTTGGATGACAGTGTCCTTGATTCACTGCAGAATATGCTGACAAGAAATCATAATACTTCTTTCCTTCAACATCCCAAACGTGTACTCCTTCCCCTCTCGTTAAAACTGCTTCAAGTGGATGATAGTTGTGAGCTCCGTGCTTATCTTCTAACCTTATCAAGTCTTCCGATGTCATTCCTTCTACCATTGTGTTCATCTTTAATATATTGAATGCTTCGTTCATTGCGGAGAACGATTATCCTTTCCTCATTCATGGAGAGAAATCATCCAATGGACAAAAATAATAGTTTATATATAAATATTCAAGCAAAAAAGGAGCGATCATTAATCGCTCCTTCCTTTTGAAAATGAGGTCTCTTTAAAAAGTTAAATCATAGAAAGAAAGGAGTTTCTTTCTATATACATACACAGATATTTTACCTTCTTCGTTATTCATTACATCAAATGCGTTAATAGCTTTCATTTTCTCTAAATCGCATTCTACTAACATTGATTTAACAACACTATCATCAGCGTCCAAATCCGCCACTCCAATTTGAATTCCATTCAAAAAATTCTTACGAATCGTATAAACTAACTGATTGTTTTTGTTTTCATCTTGTTTGATAAATTGAAAGTTACTAATGTTATTAGCCTTAATAATTGGAAGCGCATAACTGACATTTGGAATTGTCCCTCCAACTACTACACGATTTTTCTTCTTATTGACAACCTGAATACTGTTTACATTCAATTCTTCAGAGATCTTAAGCACTAGGAAATCTCCCATAATTAGTGTTGTATTAGCTTGGAGAGAACCTCCTGAACCTCCAGTTGAAACATGGACAGACGCGCCAATCGATGGCCTCATTCTTAATGTCTCTGTAACAACCATATATCCATTTTCCGTCTTTACAACATCATTGATGAAAAATTGAGGATTCTCCTTCATATTTAACTCTTCCTCACTCATTGCAGCGCGAATCATTGGGCTAATATCAGACTGATAGTCAACTTCGTTTTTTGCTATTTGCGTTCCGTCATTATCATAAGCAATTGCAAAAACTCCAATAGCTTTAGACTTTCCATTTTTAGGATAAGATCCAAATATTAACATGTTATCTCCATCCACCAACAATTTGTTGGGTAGATAGAAATAATTCTGCGCAAATACCTCATCAAATAAAACCTCTCCATTTTCATCTAATTTCATGAAATGCTGGCTATATTTCTCTTTTCCTGCTCCTTTTCCACTGCTATAAACCAGTCCAATTCGATCTTCCTCATCAGCAATTAGATCAACTACTCCCTTCACTAATTCGCCAGGAAGTTTTCTTTCCCATAAAACATTAAGCTCATTATCAACACGGACGATTTCATAATTAGCCTTTGAAGACATTGCTTTTGGTCGTACAATTTTCACCAACGCAAATCCATCTTTTGCCTTAAAAATTTGTACTCCGGGGATGACTTTTCCTGTCCATTCTAATTCACCTACAATATTTCCATCTTGATCAAAACTCTTCAGCTTTTGTGTTCTTTCCTTGAAGTCTGAAAAACCAATCACTAAGTGACTATCATTGTTTTCTGAAGTAGACACCGTAGCAACTTTAGATAATTCAATGAGTGTATTCTTCTTCTCAGAATAGTCGTAATTCAAGAACCTAACGTTGTAAGCTCTTGTCTTCCCTCTTTGGTTTTCTTCTTCGAAAAACGTGTAATATCCGACATTCTCTATTTCTCGAACTCCATGAAAATCAGAAAATTTGATTCCTTCAATCGATTCTTGTTGGGCAAATAGACCACCCAATCCACAAGCGCAAGAAAGCGCCGTCAACTTTAATTGGTTAAGCATAATAAATAATTTCACTAGTTAGTATCGACTTCTAAATTAGAAATAAATCTAACTACTTAAGTTATTTATTCAAGTTATTTAAACTTTAAAGTTGGACGATATAATCAAATATTATCTCGCATTATTATCCAAGAAACAACCTCCCTAAAAAACACAGATTGAAATCAAACTTCATTGCTTCCAATCCTCATGTCTCCTATAATCAGCTCCCTTCCAATTCGTAATAATTAAAACAATTTTGATTGATTTTCATCATCCTCCTCATTAGACTCGGTCATATCCCATTCAACTGTAGTTGGCGCCTCATCTTCTATCGGGTTTACAGGAGTAGGCTTTTCAGGTTCTGGCCAAGCTTCCTCTTCTTCTTGAGGACTTAACACAATCTCTTTAACCTTCAATTTTGTTATTTGATTCCCTTGCGATTTCAATCCTTTAACATCAATGAAATCACTCATGTCGATTTCTGTATCAGGGAGATTTTTCGTTGCCTTAAGTAATTTGTTGTAAATCACCTTAATTTTTGGTTTATAGCTTGTAGAAACCAAACTCATTTCTGATCCTTCTGATTCAGAAATAAATGACACTTTCTTATCAGAGGTAACTTCACAAAGGAAGCGTTTTCCATAATAAAGTTCCTTCTCACCGTCATAGTATACAGCAGTGATCGCATGATCCTTATTCCATTTTTCAATATGTACTAAATCATCTCCAAAGTGTGTCGATAAATCAAATGTTGACAAGCGATAATGCCCCGTTTTATAAAGTGTAAGGATTTTATCATCTCCTTTAAATTCACCTATAAACTTTCCTCGATTATCATCATTTAAACGGCTCACTACATCATCCCACCAAATCTTTCTAGCAGCTAATGTTGATCCTCCAACTTCCTTCTGAACAATTTTAGAAACAATTTCCTTTGTTACACGATTTCCAGCAGCACCTCTACCTTTAATTAATAAGTCTCCTAAATCAATATCAAACTTTAATCGCTTCAAATGCGGTCGGGCTCTTAAAACAATTGTTACCACTTCTCGTTCTCCATTTGGATGAACATTGAAGTAAAGTACTTTAGAACCTTTAGTACCTTTTGTTAAATCGTATTCTTTATCTCGGGTTAATGAACTAATGGTAAACCGTTTCATCATTGTAGGCCCGCCTTTTCCATCTTGGTACATCATGTGATATACCGTACGCTTATCCCCTTTTTTCCAAATATTTGCATACATGATCCCTTTACCAACAAACTTCTTATCTGTCACTTTAGAAACCATCATTTTCCCTGATGCGAAGAAGACAATTACATCATCAATTTCAGAACAATCAGAAATATATTCTGCTTTTCGAAGACCATATCCAACGAATCCTTCCTCGTAATCAACATAAAACTTCTTATTGGCAATAATTACCTTAGAACGATTAATAGAATCAAATGTTCTGATTTCCGTTTTACGCTCTCTTCCTTTACCAAATTTCTTCTTTAAATCTTTAAAGTAATCGATTGCGTATTCAATTAAGTTCGCAAGTTTTTCCTTTACATCTTCAATCTCAGCTTCGATTTTAGCAATATTATCATCTGCTTTATCCGTATCAAAGCGTGTTATACGAATCATTGGAATCTGTGTTAATTTAAACAAATCTTCATCGTTTATTTCACGAATCAATTGTTTTTTAAACGGTTTAAATGCTTTATACAAATACTTGTATAATGCTTCTTTATCTCCGTAATTCTTGAATTCGATATACATTTCATTGTTAATGAAAATCTTCTCAAGCGTTGACAAATGCCATTGTCTTTCCAATTCAGACAAACGAATTTCTAGCTCCATTCGGAGCAACTTCACGGTAGTATCCGTATTTACTTTAAGAATTTCTGTAACTCCTAAAAAACGCGGCTTATCCCCATCAATAATGGATGTGTTCGGAGAAATAGACACTTCACAATCCGTAAAAGCATATAATGCATCAACTGTTTTGTCCGGAGAAACTCCAGGTGCAAGCATAATTTTCACTTCTGCAGTTGCTGCCGTATTATCTTCAACCTTTTTAATTTTTATCTTACCCTTATCATTGGCTTTTAAGATCGAATCAATCAAAGATGTTGTTGTTCCATGCGGGATTTCATCAATAATTAATGTTTTCGCATCAACTTTTTTGATTTTTGCTCTTAAACGAATCTTTCCCCCACGAAGTCCATCGTTGTAATTCGAAAAATCTGCCATTCCTCCATTTAGGAAGTCTGGTAATAAAGTTACTTTTTTACCACGTAGATGATTAATTGATTGTTCAATCAATTCTACGAAGTTGTGTGGCATAATTTTACAAGCCATACCTACTGCAATTCCTTCTGCACCTTGAGCAAGAAGCAATGGGAATTTTACAGGAAGCTGTTCTGGTTCTTTATTCCTACCATCGTAACTACTTAACCAATTTGTAGTCTTTGGGTTAAACACTACGTGTGAAGCAAATTTCGATAAACGGGCCTCAATATAACGAGGAGCGGCAGCACCATCTCCTGTTAACGTATTCCCCCAATTTCCTTGGCAATCGATCAACAAATCTTTCTGACCTAATTGAACCAGTGCATCACCAATAGAAGCATCACCGTGCGGATGATACTTCATTGTATTTCCAATAATGTTGGCTACTTTATTGTAGCGACCATCATCCATTTCTTTCATGGAATGCATGATTCTTCGCTGAACAGGTTTGAACCCATCATACAAAGAAGGAACTGCTCTTTCCAAAATTACATAAGAAGCATAATCAAGAAACCAAGACTCATACAATCCACTTACGGGAATAATATTTTCATCAAGACCGTCTTTTTCAAAAGGATTAGTCTCCTCTTGGTTATGATCTTCGTTCTCTTCCATTTCGTTTCCTAACTCTTCGTTTTCGTCTTCTGCCATGAGTTATGATGCTTTATCTAGTTCGTCATCTGACTTCTTTATGTCCTCATCAATATCTTCTTCTACCCGAAGATTTTCTATGATGAATTGCTGTCTTTCTTGTGTGTTTTTCCCCATGTAATAAGATAGAATCTCGTCTATTGATGCTTCTTTCGATAACATTACCGGTTCCAAACGAATATCCTCTCCGATGAAAAATTTAAATTCATCCGGTGAAATCTCACCCAATCCTTTAAATCGCGTAATCTCTGGATTTTTACCTAATTCTTCCATTGCATCCAATCGTTCTTGATCTGAATAGCAATAGATCGTTTTCTTTTTATTTCGAACTCGGAATAATGGTGTTTGTAGAACAAATACATGTTGTCTTTTCACCAAATCGGGAAAGAATTGCAAAAAGAACGTTAGCAATAACATTCGAATGTGCATTCCATCGACATCGGCATCTGTTGCAATCACAATTTTATTGTAACGCAAATCATCCATACCGTCCTCAATGTTTAAAGCTGCCTGAATAAGATTAAACTCTTCATTTTCATATACTACTTTCTTTGTAAGTCCATAGCTATTCAATGGTTTACCTCGTAAAGAGAATACCGCTTGAGTTTTTACATCTCTTGATTTGGTAATTGAACCACTTGCCGAATCTCCCTCCGTAATAAATAAGGTAGTATCTTCTCTAAGAGCATTTTTAGCATCTGTTAAATGCACTCTACAATCCCTTAATTTTTTATTGTGTAGGTTTGCTTTCTTCGCGCGATCTCTTGCTATTTTTCGAATTCCAGAAAGCTCCTTTCTCTCTTTTTCAGATTGTTTTATCTTCTTCTCAAGCGTTTCTACTACAGCAGGGTTTCGATGTAGGAAATTATCCAATTTCTCCTTTAAGAAATCATTTACAAACGCTCTCATTGATTTCCCGTTCGGCTCAACTTCTAAAGATCCTAATTTTGTTTTCGTTTGAGATTCAAAAACGGGTTCCATCACCTTTACTGCTACCGCAGCTACAATCGATTGACGAATGTCAGAAGCTTCGTAATTTTTCCCATAGAAATCCTTAATTACTTTAGCTACAGATTCTCTAAAAGCACTTTGATGCGTACCACCTTGTGTTGTATGTTGACCATTTACGAATGAATAGTAATCTTCACCATATGTCTTCCCATGAGTAAACGCTACTTCAATATCTTCTCCCTCTAAATGAATCACTGGGTATAATGGATCACCATCCATATTGTTCTCCAATAAATCTTTCAAACCATGTTTAGAGAAGTATTTTTCCCCATTGTAATTGATTGTTAGTCCTCTGTTCAGATAACAATAGTTCCACATCATCTTACTTAAATACGCTGTTTTAAAAGCATATTTTTTAAATACTGTTTCGTCTGGAATAAACTCTACGTAAGTACCATTCCTTTCATCCGTTTTCTCCACAGGGCTATCCTCTACCAATTCACCTCTTTCAAAGCGAACTTTTTTCTTTTTCCCATCTCGAACAGAGTACACAAAAAAATGAGAAGACAATGCATTTACCGCCTTTGACCCAACACCATTCAATCCTACGGATTTCTTAAACGCTTTGGAATCGTATTTTCCTCCTGTATTAATTTTAGAAACAACATCAACTACCTTCCCTAATGGAATTCCACGTCCGAAATCTCGAACTTTTACAACACCTTCTTTGACCTTTACTTCAATCCGTTTTCCATTCCCCATTACAAATTCATCGATGCAATTATCGATAACTTCTTTCGCTAGAATATAAATACCATCGTCGGCCGCGGAACCATCACCTAGCTTACCGATATACATCCCAGGACGGAGGCGAATATGCTCTTTCCAATCGAGTGATCGTATGTTATCCTCAGTATATTGATTTTCTGCCATTTATCGCATTTTTAGGAAAACTATAAATTTAATCAAGAAAGGCTACGAAACCGCACTATAGCGCAGAACTTATTCACTAATTATGGTTAATTTCTCAACAAAAGTATAGAGTTATGAATTCAAGCAGGAAATCATCGCGCATTTTCCTCCCCTAATTTGGCAGCTTCATAATCTGGAACATCAGCAAATTCGACGATTTCGTTATAGGTTATCATCGGATCTAACTTGAATAAAATTCTCCCATAAATATCTCCTGTCATCCCATCACTATGAATCAACCCTTCGTGGGCTTGCCTTGTTTGAAACAAGCTGAATGCAGTTAAAAAGAATAAAACTGAAAAACCTAGCCGCATAGAACGCTTTTTCTGGATTCTCAACCACTGGATGAATGCTGCTAATCCAATTACCATCAAAGGATAAAGCTCAATCATTGAACGACAACCAAAACCTCCTCCAAACCACCAACACCACCAAGAAGAGATCAAATAGAGATAAATAAAAATGACTAACACGCCTCCAAGTCTAAAAGACTTTAACTGATCTTTCAATCTCACCAGTCCCCAAAGTGCAAAAATCATAATTGGCGTGTACAACAACCAACCACTTCGAAAACTAAAAAGTACTTTCCATATTTTAGGATCTGAAAAGAAGAATCGTTCATTTGAATATGAAAACAACAAATAGCTTTCTGTAGTCATTTTCCAATATATGAATTGCGGAATCCAAACAATAAATACGGATAACCCAACAATCAAAACATGCCACCAATGTTTAACAAAAAATGACAATTGTTCTCTAAAATTGCTCCAGTTTGAAACTCCATAAAAGATCGGCAACAAAACCAAAACTATCATTATTGGACGCATCAAAGTCATTAAACCAAGAAGTAATCCTAGAACAAGAGTTTTCCAAAATGTAACTTTATCAAACCAATGCATCATTAAATAAATAAACATTGAAACAAAGCAAAACAAATACATGTGAGACATCCCTACCGCGAGAATTACGTAATAGTATACATTCGTCCCTAAACCAACAAACAACAATGTAAAACCAGTCGTTTTTGCATCAAAAAATCGACGAAGAATCTTTCTTAAAAACCACAATCCTAGCCAGAAGTAAAAAAGACTACTCATTGCCAATGCAAAGGTATATGGATAAGAATATCCATTAGGCTCTACACCTAAAGTGTTTCTTGCGTAAACATCAGCGACCAGAAAAAAGGGAGAGTATACAATACTCATTCCCATCGACGTCTTAAAGAACTTTTTACCATCAACATCCAAAAGCCAGAAATTATGTTCATATTCCGAAAATTTATGGTTGGGATTTTGCAACGTTACATCATCATAAATAAAATACGCAGGTAAATACCCATAATAACTTATGACGTCATAATTTATTATTCTATCTTTTTCATTCCAATGAGACAAGTT
>JAKVAS010000108.1 GCA_022448165.1 Crocinitomicaceae bacterium
TTTTTTGCCAAAACAATGATACGATTTCAATGGTCTCCTACCTATGTTAATTCGGTTAACTGGTTAAAAGTATCCGTGAAAGGATATAAATTAGGGTGACATGTACCCCTAAATACAGAACGTTTATGGATGTGACACTGTAAATCTTTATCCTTTACGTACAGATAACAAGATTTGTTGTGTCCCCTGATCGACAACAGTTCTAAAGTCAACAATAAGTGGGGTTCCTAACATCTCAATCTCTTTCGAACGAAGCTCCATAATTGTAGGTGTAACTTGCTGAACAATCATTGCGCTAGAGTATCCCTCTTTGCTATCTTCTCCAACAATTAGAAAAAGAAATCCATTTTCTAATTCTACAAACCCTTGAAAGGTGGTCGCAAATTCCTCCTCTTGATTTACGCAACGTAGGGCTCTATCCATACTGCAATCCTGTGGTTCGATAGTTTGAAACGACTCCATCTCCAACATCTCCTCAAACATTGCTGAACGCTTTTTTGTAACAATCGGCTTTTCATTGCTATCATAATAAGAGCGAAGTTCAACAAAGTACGAACTGTCTCCTTCGACTTTCTCCATATACTCTTTAGTTGCATATTTCTTTCCTTCCTTCAAGTAAAATACGTTTGATTGTACAGATGAAGACTGAGGTAAAGTCATTTTTTCGACAACCTTTACCAACTCACTTGAGTCGTTAAAAAACAAAACAACCTCTACGGATTCATTCTCTCCTTTTGTATAGAACAAGCTGTTAGCTATTCCTAGAGAGTCATTAAAATCTAACATTGCTATATATGACTCAAATTCCTCCGCCATCTTCATCTCTTCACTTGTTTCAGTGTTGATTTCTGGAAGATTTACATTTTCTTCATTATTTGTATCACTGCAACTAACGGAGATTAAAATCAGGGAAAACACTGATAACAAATGCGCTATACGATTCTTCATAGTCTAGTATTTTTCAAAAAAATGATTGAATGGCATAAAAGTAACAAGAATTCTTACGATTTATTTGTTTATCCTAAAAGAAGCCGTATATTTGCACTCGCTAGACGAATGAGTTTAGAATATATCGCGAGATGGAGCAGTTGGTAGCTCGTCGGGCTCATAACCCGAAGGTCGTCAGTTCGAGTCTGGCTCTCGCTACTAAGAAAAGGAGATCAAATTGATCTCCTTTTTCGTTTATAAAAGCAAATAGAATAAATTCAAATTTCTTAATACAGATTATTGGGTGGACAAACTAAAAGTGGTAAAGATCATTTTTACATTCCTCAAAAAAATGTAACACCCAACTTATCTGCTAAACACTCATCTCGATCTTATTCAGTAGATTCATTTTCAAAAGTAAATCTCCTTTAATCGCAACGACTGAAGGTTTTGGAATTCCATCCATATCAAAAGGCCATTTACTCGTTGGATTTTGAATATCAATCGTTTGTTCTCCTGGATGCTGAACACTCAGGAATAACGTTTCTCCATCAGATGAAAACCATGGGCCTGTAAACTCCGCATCTCTTGGCGCCGAAGCCACTCGAATAACCTTTCCTGCATCTTTCCCATATCTTGGAATAACAAATAGACTATTATTCTTGAACGCCATGTATGGCTTTTCCTCCTTATTCATTGCACTCCCAGACATGTCGGAAGTAATCCATAAATTCCCAGAATGATCAAATGCCAAGTTATCTGGACAAGAAAATCCATTTTCCTCTCCTCCCACGATATATGTCGAGCCCTTAAAGGTTAAGCTATCGTGCATTTCATTAAACTCTTCAATCTTAAGAATTGAACCATGATAATCTCCCTTTCCAAAGTTATTAGTGAGAGAAACGAAAACGTTTCCAGTAACAGGGTCTATTTCGATATCTTCTGGACGATTCAATTCAGTAGCTCCCAATATTTTGGCAGCCTCCCGAGCTCTAATTAGCACTTCAGTTTGATCTTTAAACCTCTCCTTCAATGCCACTTGTTTCTCCCAATCCAGAGCGATCCATTTACCATTGATAATGTCAGCAACATAAAGCGTTCCTTCTTTTAAAGATCTCGGTTCTGATGAAACAAACTTGTAAAGATGTTCATTTGATTTATCATCCCCAGAATACGCTACAATTCGTTCATCTTCCAATTCTATCAATGTGCAACATTCGTGCGAGAATCGTCCAAGTGCAACATGCTTTTGAGCGGTTCCATCTTTGGGATCAATTTCAACCACCCAACCATAGTGTTCTGGAGGATAATCATAAAATCGTTCCCATCCATATGAACTAGGTACTCGTCTAGCAGTATTATTTTCATCGTACTCGGTTTCTCCATATTGATCTTGATAATTCTCCTCACAGGTTAAAAACGTATTCCAAGGAGTTATACCACCCGAACAATTACTATGAGTTCCTATAGCAGCATACTTTCCTGCTATTGGGAAGTCCCAATTAAACTTTATTGGAGTCTTTCCAGTAATCCTTCGATTATACGGATCATCTTGAACAATCCTCCATTTACCTTTTTCTTCTCGAACTCTTACAATTGTTCCACCAACATTATACATCTCCTTGTCTACCTGCTCTATGGTGCGATAATCCAATGGGGTTTCATATTTAGAGAAGTCAAACTGTGAAACAAATAGCGGATTCACATATTCATGGTTTACCCATAACAATCCATCCTTTAAATTGTTATTTTCTAATGGAATGAAGCATGTAAAATCATTATTGAATCCAAAAGTATCTACCCCACTAATACGATCTCCCCATTTTAAGAGAACACTATACTCTAAATTGTCTGTAAGTATCAAATCATCTTCATTAGAAGGACTTAAATTTTTCAAAGTAACCTTCTTAAGTCTTTCCAAGGTTTCTTTGGACACCTCCGTTCTCTTAGAATTCGAAGCATTTACAATTCCACAACTAGAAAGAAACTGAGGAAGAAATATGATTCCGACCCCTGCTTTCCCCAGAAATGACATGAATTTTCTTCGATCATATTGCATAATATATAATTTTCAATCTTATAACTATCATTAATCAACCTTAACCAATTCTTTAGTATAATCAATGTATTTGTCCTTATCTACAATTACTTCATTCCAACTATCTTTCAATAACACCTTGATTTGCTTATCAATCAGATACTGAATATCTTCTCGAAATTGTCGATAATCATCATAATGCGAATAAGATACTTTATTGAAACAATTCTGAAAAAAGGTCACTGGACTAAAAAAATATGTCGTCCTAACACTATGGTTTTTACTTTCATTTTCGATTTCAATAGACTCAACTTTATTCTTAATTAATTCATTCGCAAGTGCGGCAAAAGCAACTCTCTTCACCTTTCGAATTTTAGCTTCTTTTTCTTCTTCAGACCCCTTCAGTGGTTCTGAAAACAAAATGTTCAATCGATCTAGGATAATGCTATCTGGCAAATCATATAGATCACGAGTTTCATCTCTTGAGGCTTCGATATAATCAACCATATAGTTAACAGGCTTTCTTATTGAAATCCATTGAAGCGAAATTGCAGGAATAACAAAAGTAAATAACAACCAAATCCCTACCATTTTCAACGTATTATTTATTATGAGCCTCCCATTTCTCAAAATTAAATAATAAATACCCCCCCAAAACACCAAGTATAAAAGACTATATAAAAACAAGTTATTGAATATAGAGGAATTACTCGAAAATACACCTGTCAGCATTGCACCGTAAACGAGAAGTATAATTACCGACAAAAGAGTTAAAAGCATGTAGAAAATCACCCGACTCAATAACCAACTATTTATTGATGCAGCTTGCACCTGAATAAGCATTAAAAAGTTTTCCTCAGCCTCGGAACTTCTCAGATTATAAAGCAAGATCATTAATAACAATGGCAACAAATAAAGCAATGCAAAAGAAAAGTCAAGCATTCCAATCTGCAATCGTTCTGGATTAGCAATCTCCTTCGTCATATCCGAGTCCATTGTGCTTGCCCAAATACTCACCTGCTTATAAAAACCATATTGCTCTGACTCCCCAGTACTATATACAAGCCCTGGAGATGGGGACTTAAATAGATACGTCTTACCCAACCAAATAGCCCAAAATGGCTTAGTAATATCAATCCATAATTTATCTTTAGGTCCCTTCTCACCCGCTTCATAAAATGCAATATTTTCCTCCCTATCTTTCTCTATTTTTTGTTTAATTGTATCGATTTCAACCAACTGCGTTTTATATAATTTCGCACCATTATGCAAACCATAAATCGCTGCTAATAAAAACATTAAAAAGGCAATCACTTTAAATGGACTTCGAACAAAATGCTTCCATTCATAAAGGAAAGTACTTAGATTTCTCATACAATTCTCATATTTTTAATCCCGAAAAATAGCAGCAACCCAACGATCGTCGTCCAAGCAATCAATACAATAAAATCTAAAAAGTAATTGGGAAGCACGGTCGACAATGATTGTGAATAATACTCATAGTCTGGGATCGATTTGAAAAAATCATTTTGAGCATACCAGCTCCAGTCACCTGTTTTTGAACCTCCAAAAGCATGTTCATCATTTAATGATTTGATAAACCTTCTTCGATAATCTTCTACCTGAATCAAAAATTCCTGATGATGAAAGTTATCCGTACCAGAAAACCCCATACTCGTGTTTTGAAGAGCAATAAATGGGCTAATTGTTCCAGCGATTTGATAACATTTTTTCTGCTTTTCCAATACAGACCTAAGACCGCCGAAATGCTTATCCCATACCTTATTACCATATTCTTCATCTGCTTGCATTCGAATACCATCAAAGTTTATAGGTAATTGTATCAAACTATCCACACCGTATTTCTTTAGCGTTTCTTCCTTAAGCTTTTCTCCACGCTCATCTTTTGGATTATGTCCATCTATACCTTTAGACCTATCTTCCTTCATTGCAGTTTGAAAAGTATTTCGACTAGGCAGTTTGTGCCAATTATCAACCGTACTCAAGACTATGCTTGGTAAAAAGATTGTCCATAAAATCCAAATTCCAAGCATAGAAGTTAATGCCACTGTTGCATTCTTCCAGCGAGCTGAAAAATAAACCGTTAGCCCGCTTACAATAAAATAATACATCCCATATGAAAGACAGAAAAACAGCAGCCTCCCAGCCATTTCAGTGCTAAAAGTTGAAAAGTTTAAAATAAAATGTACAACTACTGTAGCAATCATGAGTATGATACCATATAACCAAACAGAAATCACTTTCCCCATTATAAGCTTTACAGGTCTTTCGCCTTGAAGGACAAGTAACTTTAAACGACCACTTTGCTTTTCACTACTAACACTATTAAAAGCAAGAAACAACAAGAACAAGGGCAAAACATACTGGAGGAGCAATGAACTTTTAAGCTTCCCAAACTTTGAAACAGCCTGCATTTGAGAAGACTCCGAGTATACAATTTCATTTTGCACATGCCCCTCAACACGAAGTACATTTCCAGCTACGCTATTTATTCCTTCATCCAGGCTACTTAATAAATTCGTTGGTTTGAAAACGTAAGTCCCATAGTGAGCTGCTCCATGTGGACTAATTGAATCCAAACTTTCCCAACTATCCCTTAATTGTTTCTTTGAAACATCATATTGTTTTCTTTGATTATCACTTTGAATTTCACCCAGATAAACCGCTAATGACAGTATAAAAATAAAACCAATACTAACTATCTGCAGCACTCGATTACGAATCAAGTAATACCACTCATTTTTAATAATATCTCTCATCTTCACTCCTGGTTATTCATAAATTTCAAGTACAGTTTCTCAAGTTCGTTCGCACTAACGTCTTTACCTTGAATTTCTTTTACTAACCTCCCTTGACGAAGAATCCCAATACGATCACAGACCTCTCGAACCCTAAAAATATCATGCGAAGCCATTAATATAGCCGCTCCTTCTCCAGCTAGTTTTTTTAACAATTCCGACAGTTCATTACTTGCAAGTGGATCCAAACCACTAGCCGGTTCATCGAGCAAATAAACCTTAGCTTTCTTAGCATAAGCTATCGCTATTCCCACTTTTTGTCGCATTCCTTTAGAATAATTCGACACCTTTTTACCATGTACATCATTTTGTAATCCACACATTAAAAGAAATCTATTTAGTTCATCCTTAGAATATTTCAATCCTGCCAAACGACAGAAATAATTAAGGTTTTCCGCACCAGTTAAATATGGATACAAATTGACATTTTCAGGGATGTATCCTATAGTTTTTCTAGTTTGAGATGACTGACTAAACGCATTCAACCCATTCACTTTCACAACTCCAGAATCTGGTTCAATAAATCCTAAAAGCATATTAATTGTTGTTGATTTCCCTGCCCCATTAGACCCTAACAATCCCATAATCTCACCCGTCTCAACTTGTAAAGTCAAATTTTCAACTGCGGAAACACCCTTAAATGTCTTTACAACATTATCAACTTCTATCATAACTAAACTGTATTAATGCTACTTAGTTGCAAATATACAACCAACATTTCTTATCCTATATTTTTCCAAATAAATTTAATCTAGACTTTACAAAGACTCTTGATATCTTAGAAAGAAATTAAACCCTTCAACAAAACTGGAAAATATCTACGCCTGTCTTTACCTAAGACAGTTAGTTAATTCTTCCCTTAAGAAACAAATTCAGACTTCATTCACTTCATGAATCCATTGAACTCGCAATAAGTGCTTTTTGACTTCAACTAACAACCGATAGGAATTTGGTAATACCATAGTTTCTATTTGATCAAACAAACCTCATTCAATACTTTCCATAAAAATGAAAGTAGACGAAATATATTCCAGAATATACAAACATATAATACCACTGCTCATTCATTATAACTGATGGTATAAATAAAAATAAATTAAAAAAAACCTCTAGAATCAGCCCCTGTCAATCAATTCAAAAAATTTCGAAAGTAAGTGACAAAAAACTACATCTTCCTGATGATTTCTTCTGTAATTTTGTAGTCTAACTAAAAACAATTATTCATGAAAAAAGCACTATTCCTAACTTTTGGGATAATGACTCTAGCATTAGGTGCCAGAGCTCAGTATTCTGGAAGTTATACAGTCGGGGGGAGTTCTCCAGACTTTTCTACCATTCAAGAGGCCGCAGATTCTCTTTCTTCTCAAGGAGTTTCAGGAGCCGTATCCCTTGATATTAGAGATGGTTCATATACAGAGAATGTAGTTCAAAATCACATCCCTGGTACATCCATTTCCAATACTGTTACATATCAAAGTGAAAGTGGCGACAGCTCTTTAGTTCTTATTGAGGCAACAACAGGTTCTACCTTCACATTAAACAACGCCGATTATCTTCGGTTTAAAGACTTACGCATAAGTGTCGCAGCTACTACGGATGGAACAAGCATTTCCGCGTACAAAACCTCCGATATAAGTATTGATGCATGTAGTTTTTATGGAGTTGGTACTTATGGCCTTAAAATCTTAAATGATTTCGACGCAATGAGTTCTATTTCCATCACAAACTCTAAATTCAACGGACTGGGTGGAGTATTGGTTGATTCAACAGGTAATGTTGGTACAATTAGCCTTACAAATTCATGGTTTAGCACAGACAATTCTTGTTTTGAATTGAACATTGTTGGCGACATTAACTCTATAACAGTAGAGAACGATAGTCTTTGGTCAACAGCAGGAAATGGAGTATCAATTGTTGGAACCAATTTATATGGAACTTCAGTAACGAATATATACGTTAATGCGAATCTTAATGGCCTTAAATTTAGCGCTGGATATCACAATTACCCAACCACACTTCAAAACATTGTTTCTGAAGGAAGCACAAATTCAGCCATTTATATCCAAGGTTATGATGGAATTCTTAAAGATATTTCAGCAAGTAATATCACCGTGAACGGGCCAACAAGCAATGCAATTTCTTTAGAAAGCAATCAACTTACTGAAAATGTAACATTATCGAACATTCGGGCTATATCAACGAATGGACGAGGAGGTTACATTAGTGGGTACAGCACAGGAATCAAAGATGTTACTATTACGGACTGTTATTTCCAAGGAGAAAATAATAAAGGATTAGAGTTTGATACTGATGAAACGATCGAAAACGTAACATTCCTTAGAGATAGTATTCTTAGCATTTCTGATTACCTTGGGCTAGATCTTCAAGGAAGCGAGTTGGTAAATAATATTAGTTTAGACTATGTTGTATGTCAATCAGACAGCTCATCATCAGGCAGTTCATATTCAGCTTGGATTGAATCGAGCGACTACCATCTAGACAATGTCTCGATTACAAACTCAAGCTTTCTTGGCAATGGAGGATTAAAATTAGAGTCCTACAACGGATGTAACTTCGTAACAATCGATAACTCATCTTTTCACGGAACGTATTATGATGGTTTTTATCTATACGCAAGAACTGAACGTGTGGGAGATTGGTCAATTACAAACTCATCCTTCACTGGTGGTGGTGATGGCTGTGAGATTTATGGATCCGATGCCTATTTTGACAACATTCACATCAGCGATTGTAACTTTCACGGAATGTATACTGGACTTGACATAGATGCCGATGATAATGTTGAGCACTGTTCTGTGCGCAATTGCACTGTCAATTCAGAAGAAGGATATGCAATGGATGTAGAAGCGTATGACGGAGGTATATTCCATTTTGTTGTTGACTCATGTCAATTCAACAGAGAGTTGGAAGGGACCGTTTGTGCAATTGAATCTAACTATCTAAATGGTGACTCTCTTTGGATAACAAATAGTTCATTTATCTGTGATAGTATTACTGTAAATAGCTGGGGTCGCGCTCTTGAAATTGAAGCTGACTATGGTGATTGGAACAATGTATGGATCAACAACAATCATTTTGAAGGATACGAAGGAATTGAATTTGAATGTGACTATGGAGGTGCAAACAATGCTTGGATAGAAAACAACACAATTACGGCGTTATATCGTGGAATATATCTTGATGGTGTTGGAACAGACTTTCATGCACAATACAATAGCATAGAAGGAGTAAACGACACTCTTACATACGGAATTTATATCAATGGTTCTCAAGGTGTATCTGATAACTTCCATGTTGAAAACAATCACATTGAAGATGCAGTAGAGTATGGAATTTCCGTTTATGAAGGAGGGAATTACTTTATTCAAAACAACACGATTGAGATGAATGCGAGTGACGGAACAGGACGTGGATTGGATTTTTATGGATTAAATCGAACGGCTACTATTAAGAACAACCAAGTATATGCTGACAGTTCATTTTACGGGCTTTACATAAATAACTGTGATTTTGTTCTTGCTGATGCAATCGTTGCCAATAACTTTGTTTCAGGATTTAGTAATAGCCTATACCTTCTTGGATCAAGCAGTATAAATATATATCACAACTCATTTAGTTCTGATGCCAATGCTGCTATGATCTATATGAACATATTAGAAGACATAGAAATTCAAAACAATATTTTCTCTGTAAATAATGGTGGAGCAGGAAGCATCTATGAGATGTACACTGACATAACAAATACAATTATTGACAACAACGCCTATGAGTTTGATGATGCTTCTTACAACTTTAGTTTTGGAACAAACATCAATTCGGATCTTTCCGATTGGCAAGCAGCTACTGGATTTGGTGCAAACTCATTCTTTGCAACTCCTGGATTCATGGATCCTTATACAGACTTGCACGTAGATTGCAGCTCAAACGCATTAAATGTAGGTCTATCTGGATTAATAAATACAGATATCGATGGAAGTATGAGAACCGGAAACATCACAATTGGAGCTGATCAAATTATAACTCCTGGGTCCACAATGAATACAG
>JAKVAS010000109.1 GCA_022448165.1 Crocinitomicaceae bacterium
ATACAGCTTGAAAAAACCTATTCCCTGAATTAGAGAATACACCATGTCCACCAAAGCCTATATATAAGACCAAAATTCCTATGACCTCAATCGTTGTTGCCCAAATAACAATCTTTGCAAGCATTGATTTAGCCTTTAGAATTGAGTCTCTATTTACAAAGTCTTCAATTACTTCATGGTATTTAATACCTACTCCAAACTTAGCAACCACCAACATCAATGCTCCAAAAGCAATCGTATTTAACCCTCCTAATTTGATTAAAATTAAGACTATCATTTGTCCTTTAAAAGTGAGTGTTTGCGCAATGTCGACTGTCGATAATCCTGTTACACTCACAGAAGACATTGATAGAAATAGAGAATCGGTAAAGGCCATTCCTCCTTCTACTCTTGACATTTCAGGTAACATCAATAAAAGACCACCTGTAAGTGTCATTAGCGCAATAGAAATTGTAAAAAGCCATCCAGGGTGAATCTTTAACCAAGGCTTAAATTTCTTCTCTTTAAACAGATTGTTAAGAACAATAATAAAGACAAACAACTGTACAAATATTGTTGAGAACGAACCAAAATCCCTGAATCCAATAGATTCAAAAACAGGCTCAATAATCATTGTATCAAAGAAATTGTAAGCTATTCCCTCTACCAAAAGAAGAAAAATAATCGTAGCCTCAAACCAGTTATTCCGAATAAACTTAGGAGGGTTAAAGTCGTAAAATATCTTAACTAAAAACCGTAGTATATAAAAACCAAAACTTGTTTCAAGAATATTAAAACAGAGCTCCTTAGAATAATCAGTTTGTTGAAAACCATAGTAATAAATGAGTACGCAGATTGCAGTAAGAGAAACAAGCACATTTAAAAAAGAAAGTGTCCCTAACACTTTTCTTTTCGAATCATAAATAAATAGATTGACTCTTTCCCTAAGCTCTCTTACACTCATGCTTCCACGAGTTTTAAGACTTCTGTCCTTAACATTTCTTTATCGATAGGAACAACGCCACTCACTTCACAAACAAGTCCACCAGCCAAGTTCGAAATATCTGCCAACATTTCAACGGAAACATTAGTCGCTAGACACAACGTTGCTACTGCGATGACTGTGTCGCCAGCACCACTGACATCAGAAATCTTTCGTAAATGCGCTGGGATATAGTGATTAGTTTCCTCAGACCTTATAAAAACTCCATATTCTGAAAGAGTAATGAAGGAAATTTCATTTTTCAACCTTTCCTCCAACTTACATACTGCAGCTTCGAAGGAAGGTCGCTGAGAAACTATATCAAAAGACACCCCTAAGCCTTCTTTCAATTCTTTCAAATTTGGCTTAAACAATGTTACCCCTTCATATTCAAAGAAATTGTCTTTCTTAGGATCAACTGAAACTGGAATATTTTTCTCTCTAGCTAAATTAATGACAGATCGGATAACCGTTGGCGTTAACAATCCTTTATTATAATCTTCTAAAATGATAGCATCGAGTCCCGACTCTATAATTTTAGATACTTTTTCAATCAACAAAACCTCTTCTTGCGTCGTAAGAACTTCAATTTGTTCCTCATCAATACGCAATAGATGTTGATTATTGCCAATTACACGTGTCTTTATTATTGTTGTACGATCTTTACTCTTGAGGATTCCGTCAGTTGACATCCCTCTTTTCTGAAGAAGCCAAGAAAATGTATTTCCTCCACTATCATCTCCTACAAATGCACATAATATCGGTTTCGCTCCCATTGCAAGAAGGTTTAAAGCAACGTTTGCTGCTCCTCCCAATCGCTCTTCCGACTTTCTTAAGTTAACAATCGGAACAGGAGCCTCAGGACTAACGCGATCTACACTCCCGCGTAAATACGCATCAATCATCACGTCTCCCAACACAAGGATTCGTTGTTCTTGAAATTTTTTAAATAAATTATCTACATTCATTTAAGCCAACTTTTCCAAGGCAATTTTAATTCTATTCATTGCTTCCGTTAGTGTTTCTTCCGATGCAGCATAAGAAATTCGAATACAATCTTTATCACCAAATGCTTCCCCAGTAACTAAAGCAACATTTGCTTCATTTAATAAGTACATCGCAAGATCGTTTCCATTTTTTATTGTTATACCATTAAAGGACTTTCCGTAAAAATAAGAAACATCAGGAAAAACATAAAACGCACCTTCCGGCACATTTGTTTTCAAACCATTAATTTTCCCCAAAGCATTTAAAACTAATTCTCGACGACTTTTAAAAGCCCCAATCATTTCACTCAAAACATTAGGATCCTTTTTCAACGCAGCAATCGCGGCCTTCTGAGTAATAGAGCATGTACCTGAAGTAAACTGTCCTTGCATTTTAGTACATGCCGCAGCGATCTCTTTATTAGCACCAATATACCCAAGACGCCATCCTGTCATGGCCCAAGCCTTAGATACACCATTTACAGTTACTACTTGATCTTTAATATCTTCAAACTGAGCTAAACTTGCGTGATCTTTTGAAAAATTAATATGTTCATAAATTTCATCAGCAATCACAACTATATCAGGATATCTCTTAATCACATCCGCTAAATCTCTCAACTCCTCTTTTGAATAGACAGAACCAGTTGGATTACACGGTGTTGAGAATATCATCATTTTTGTTTTATCCGTAATTGCTGCTTCCAATTGCTTTCCAGAAATCTTAAAATCATTGTCAATTCCAGCGTTTACAACTACAGGAATTCCTTCAGAAACCTTTACAATTTCCATATAAGAAACCCAAAAAGGAGCAGGAATAATCACTTCTTCTCCTTTATTCACCACACTCATTACTACATTAGCAATAGACTGCTTAGCACCTGTGGAAACTACAATTTGATCAGTAGGGTAATCTAAACTATTATCACGTTTAAACTTCTCAGAAATTGCTTCCCTAAGATCCAAATACCCCGGAACTGGAGTATACATTGTAAAGTTATCCTCCATTGCTTTTACAGCAGCTTCCTTAATAAATTCTGGTGTTGTAAAGTCTGGTTCTCCCAAGCTTAATGAAATAACGTCTTTACCTTCAGCTCTAAGTTCACGGCTTTTTCTAGACATTGCAATCGTTGCCGATTCTTCCATTGCTTTAATTCGATCTGATAATTCAATCATCTTATTCCTTTTCTGAGTATGAACTGCAAATCTACAATAAAGGCATAAAGTGTGATTAAAATTCTTGTAACTTTTACCAATTCTATTTTTTAAAACCTGAATTGTGAATAAATAACGAAGCATATTAACCTGTACACAGTTAATAACTCTAATTTTGACACTAGTTATGTCGAAAGAAAAATTTATTGATATAGAAAATCTCATTGCGAGTAAAAACCCTAAGCTTCTTAAATGGCTCCCAAGATTTGTTCTAAGGTATCTAAAACGTATATTACATCAAGACGAGATCAACGAATTCCTTTTAAAAAACAAAGACAAAAAAAATATCGAGTTTTGTGAGGAAGTCGTACGCTTTATGGACATAAAAGTGGAGGTTGAAGGCTTAGAACGAATTCCGAAAGATGGGAAAATAACAATCGCCATGAACCACCCTTTAGGAGGTATGGATGCAATAATTCTAATTTACGCGTTGCGAAACCAACGACGAGATGTTAAGTTCATAGTAAACGATCTATTGATGAACCTAACCAATCTAAGTGATTTATTTGTTGGAATTAACAAACATGGTAAAAATCACGATTCTACTCGAGGAAAAGTAAAAGACCTGTTTAAATCGGACAATGCAGTCTGTATATTTCCAGCTGGAATGGTTAGTCGAAAATTTGAAGGGGTAATACAAGATTTCGATTGGAAAAAGACTTTTGTAACCTATGCAAGATCCTGTAACAGAACAATCATACCTGTTTTCATAGAAGGAAAGCTATCCAAGTTTTTTTATCGTTTATACTCTTTTCGTAAATTTATCGGTATAAAGACTAACATTGAAATGTTATACCTATCGAACGAAATGTTCAAACAAAAACATAAAACTTTTAAATTTATTGTTGGAAATCCCGTTTCGAAAGAAGTACTCTCTAGTAATAAAAATGATAGAAAAGTTGCTCAAGTAATAAAAAAGGGTGTTTATCAATTAAAGAAGGAAAAGACATCATGAAACCAATCATAGAAGCCATTAATAAGGAAATCCTTAAGAAGGAACTAAGTCCAGATCGTTTTTTACGTACTACACGAAAAGGAGGAAACGAAATTTACTGTGTTGATTATCACAATTCACCTAATGTAGTGCGTGAAATTGGTCGCTTACGAGAGGTCACTTTCCGTTCTTCTGGAGGCGGTACAGGTGAATCAATTGATCTTGATGACTTTGACACTTCGGAAAATTGTTATCAACAATTAATCGTTTGGTCACCTGAAGATGAAGAAATAATAGGAGGTTACCGTTTTATTTTATGTAATACCGTCCTTAATGCCTCTAAAGAGATTCCGCTTTCTACAAGTCATTACTTTTCATTCTCTGAACGATTTGTTTCTGACTTCTTACCAAATACCATCGAGCTAGGACGAAGTTGGGTACAGCCTAATTTTCAGCCAGCTGTAAATCCTCGAAAAGGACTTTTTGCATTAGATAATATCTGGGATGGATTAGGGGCAGTTGTACGTAACCATGAAGAGATTCAATATTTTTTCGGAAAAGTTACTATGTACCCAACATACAATGTCGATGCGCGGAATTTCTTATTACATTTCATGCATCATTTCTTTCCAGATAACGACCAACTAATAACTCCACACGAACCGCTAGTTCAAGAGTACAATCGTGAAGCCTACACAGAAATGTTAGAAGGGTTAACATTCAAAGAAGGATTTAAAGTCTTAAATAGTTTCGTTAAAGAGCATGGAGAATTTATCCCTCCTTTAGTAAACATTTATATGAATCTTTCGTTAACCATGCGAACTTTTGGTACAGCTGTAAATTCTGAATTTGGAAATGTGGAGGAGACAGGAATCTTAGTTTCTTTAGAAGATATTTATGAAGACAAGAAAGAACGATATATGACTTATTGATCAGCCCATTGTGAATTAAACAAAGAAATTAACACTCTGGATATATTAACTAATCATCTTCGAAATTATCATTTTACTCTGATCGAAAAAACTCCTTTTTTCAAATAAACACAATTGAAAAACTAGTACTGAGGAAAAACATTCGATGATTTTATCTCAGTTTGCATTTCTAAAGCTCCAATGAATTTAGTAGAAAAAAAATATAGCTGTAATACTGAAAAACATAAGCCTCTAGCGAAATAAGAACTAATCACAAAGTCCCAAATTACTCCTCATGAACGAGAGTTCTTACCCTCAAAAGAGATGCTGAAATAGAACTGTAAACTACTACTCTCTTAATGACTCAAACCAATCCTCAAGAATCTCCTTTTCGTCGTCACTTAAGCTTCCATGCGTCAATGTATAAGATTTTAGTGGCATCTTACCCTCCTCCACTTCTTCTGCGCATTCTTCAAGTTTATGATCCTGCTTTTCTGAAGACATTTTCCCCCAATTGGAAAAATTCAATTCCTCTCGACCTTCCTCAACATGATGAGCAATCCACCAAGACAAAGGTGCAACATTAGAATACCAAGGGTGTTTTGTTTCTACAGAATGACAATCATAACAATTAGCACGTAAAAGCTCCTCAATCTTTTCTGTTGGCTTTGTCATTGCAATAAAATCATCTCCAGCTAACACTTTTGATACAGATCTATCAACAGGAATAAACTGAAGTATTACCAGAATTATTAATAAAATCAACCCTGTTTTTTTTAGAAACCTACCTTTTCTCATCCTCAATCATTTTTTAGCGAATATACAAAAACAAAGAAGCTTTGCTCAACGAACAAAGCTTCTTCCATAATCGTGTACGTATAACTACATTAAAAATGTGTAATTACCTGATGTTTATCAATCAACTTTCTTAAATTAATCAATGCATACCTCATTCTACCCAAGGCAGTATTGATACTAATATCTTCTTTATCCGCAATATCTTTAAATGACATCTCTTTGAAAATTCGCATCTTTAAAATATCCTTCTGTGAATCAGGAAGATGTTCTACTAACCCCACCATTTGACGCTCTAATTCTACACGAGTCATTTCTTCCTGAATATTTTCATCCTCCATCTGAATTGTATGAAAAATATTATAGTCATCTCTTTGTGAAGAAGACTCAGAAATCAAACGAACCTTATTACTTTTTCTAAAATGGTCAATCACTAGATTATGCGCAATCCTCATTGCCCAAGGTAAAAATTTACCTTCTTCATTATAAGAACCAGCCTTTAGCGTATTTACAATTTTTATAAAAGTATCCTGAAAAATATCTTGCGCTAAAACCCCGTCACGTATTTTCATGTAGATGAAACGATAGATCTTATCTTTATGACGCATTAACAATGCTTCAAAAGCCTTTTCATTCCCACCAATATACTCACTTACCAACGCACGATCATCGAAATTGTTCATAGCCATAACTTACTGTTTAAGTAGTTCAAATTATTCAAACTGTGTTTAAAGAGTAATGTTATTATCTATAGGCTTCTGCGTTTTTATTAGAATTGAATCACCAAATTAATACTTTTTTTGAAATTAACAAATTTATTTAGAATCTTTTACTCAAAAGAACAAGACATTTCTTTCATTTTTCTATTAAAAACAACTCTCTTATACGCTAATTAATGACCTATCTTATATATATTTGATTTTATTCTCATACCTCAATAGTTTGAAGCAAAAATTCATTGAAATAAAAGGTGCTCGCGTACACAATCTAAAGAATTTAGATGTTAAAATCGCTCATGGTAAATTTACAGTGATCACTGGATTGTCAGGATCAGGTAAATCATCTCTTGCCTTTGACACATTATATGCTGAAGGGCAACGTAGATATATCGAGAGTCTTTCTTCCTACGCTCGTCAGTTTCTTGGGAAATTAGATAAACCTGAGACCGATTATATCAAAGGTATTGCCCCAGCTATTGCCATTGAGCAAAAAGTCACTACCACAAACCCGCGCTCAACTGTTGGAACAAGCACAGAAATTTATGATTACCTAAAAGTTCTCTTTTCAAGAATTGGAAAAACACTATCCCCTATCTCTGGACAAGAAGTTCGTAAACATAGCGTTACGGATATTATCAATTTTTTAAGTGAACAAGAGACTGGAGATCGTTGTTTAATTTTAGCTTCTTTAGAAGGTTTTAAAAAATATGGTGCTGAGCGACAATTGAAAATTTTAAAACAACAGGGGTATGTTCGTCTCTTTCTAAATGAGGAGTTTATCGAGATTAATGATCTTAAAGATATTCCTGAAGATATTGATAATTCATTATTAGTAGTCGATAGAATTAGTATTAATTTTGAAGATGAAGATAACATATCTCGTCTTGGTGATTCGATTTCGCTCGCCTTTGCTGAAGGAAATGGTCAATGTTCAATATATAAATTAAAAGATAAATCATTCCATTATTTTTCTAATCGTTTTGAACTTGATGGTATTGAATTTCAAGAGCCATCCGAGCATTTCTTTACGTTCAATAATCCATTCGGGGCCTGCCAATCCTGTGAAGGTTTTGGACAAGTAATTGGTATTGATCCCAATTTGGTTATTCCAAACAAAGACTTAAGTGTTTTTGAAGGTGCTGTACTTCCTTGGAAAGGAGAAAAAATGGGACGATATAAAGACAAGTTTATTGACCATGCAAGCGACCGTGGTTTCCCAATACATAGAGCGGTTGTAGATTTAAACGACAATGAATTGGAACTCTTATGGAATGGTCCTAAAGGAATTAATAGTTTCTTCAAATTTGTAGAAAGTAAATCCTATAAAATTCAATACCGTGTTATGTTATCTCGGTATCGTGGAAAAACAACTTGCCCAGATTGTCGAGGAACTCGTTTACGAAAAGATGCTAACTATGTAAAGATTGAAGGAAAATCAATAACAGATATTGTACTAGACTCAATCTCGAAAAACATTAAATTCTTTGATCAACTATCGAGAAAAGCATTAAGTAAACATGATACTCAAATTACAAAAAGAATTCTTCCAGAAATTACAAATCGTTTACAGTTTTTAAATGATGTAGGGTTAGGCTATCTGACTTTAAATAGACAATCAGGAACACTTTCTGGAGGGGAATCACAACGAATTAATCTTGCTACCTCTTTAGGAAGTAGCTTAGTTGGCTCCATGTATATCTTAGATGAACCTTCAATTGGACTTCATTCAAAAGACACGGAACGTTTAGTTAGCGTTCTGAAGGCACTTCGCGACATCGGCAATACAGTAATTGTAGTGGAACATGAGGAGGATATTATGCAAGCCGCTGATGAAATAATTGATATTGGGCCAAAAGCCGGTGTGTATGGTGGTGAAATTGTATTCCAAGGAAAACATAATCAATTAATTTCAGCGAAAAATAGTCTTACAGCGGATTACTTAACAGGAAAAGAGAATATACCTATACCTTCAAAACGTAGAACTTCAAAGAACAAACTAAGTATAAAGGGAGCTCGTCAACATAATTTAAAAAACATTGACGTTGACTTCCCACTTCATTCTTTAGTTTGTGTAACAGGAGTAAGTGGATCGGGAAAATCAACATTAATCCGTAACATACTTCTTCCTGCTGTTAAGAAAGAACTAGGGCAATACGGAGATAAACAAGGGGAATTCAAATCATTTAGTGGTGATTTAAAATTGATAAAAGCTGTTGAATTCGTTGATCAAAACCCTATCGGAAAATCCTCTCGAAGTAACCCAATTACTTACGTCAAAGCCTTCGATGACATTCGTGACCTATACTCAAGACAACCCTTAGCAAAAACTCGCGGATACAAACCAGGCTTTTTTAGTTTTAATGTAGACGGCGGGAGATGTGAAGTTTGCGAAGGTGAGGGTTTAATTACCGTCGGAATGCAATTTATGGCTGATGTACATTTAACCTGTGATCAGTGCAACGGTTCACGGTACAAATCTGAAACTCTTGACATTGTTTATCGAGAAAAATCTATTTCTGACCTCCTAAAAATGGACATTGGTAACGCATACACCTTCTTTTCCGAAGGAAATGAAAAGATAGAGAAAAAAATTGCCGCAAAAATAAAACCACTAGTTGATGTTGGCTTAGGTTATTTAAAATTAGGACAAGCGTCGAGTACACTTAGTGGTGGAGAAGCCCAAAGAATCAAATTAGCTTCTTTTTTATCAAAAGGAAAGTCCGCTGCTCCAACCTTATTTATCTTTGATGAACCAACTACTGGACTCCACTTCCATGATGTAAACAAATTAGTAATCGCTTTAAATGAATTAATTCGAGCTGGACATTCAATTATTGTAATTGAACACAATTTAGATGTAATTAAATCGGCAGATTACGTTATTGATATAGGACCTGAAG
>JAKVAS010000011.1 GCA_022448165.1 Crocinitomicaceae bacterium
ATTATATGCTTTTTCTGAGGCGACTGTGCCTAGAGTAACTATTATTACTAGAAAAGCATATGGTGGTGCATTTGATGTAATGAACTCTAAGAATATTGGTGCAGATCTTAATTTTGCATGGCCAACTGCTGAGATTGCGGTAATGGGAGCGAAAGGAGCGGCAGAAATTATTTTTAAAAGAGAGATTGCGGGTGCAGATGATTCGGAAGCTAAATGGAAGGAAAAAGAAGCGGAATATGCTGAAATGTTCGCAAACCCATACCGAGCAGCGGAAAGAGGGATTATCGACGCTGTCATTCTTCCAGAAGAGACTCGTGACAAATTGATTGTTGGTTTTAAAATGTTAGAGAATAAGGCTGAGCAATTACCACAGAAGAAACATGGAAACATTCCATTATAGGTATGACCAAATTGTATTGAAATGAGGGCGCTTTATGTGCCCTTTTTTTATGGATTAATCTTCCTGTTTATCACAGCGCTAGGGTTGTATTTAGAGAAATAGTCTATTTTATTTTTTAATCTAAAATTGTACGTTTCAACGATTCTAAAATTTTGGTAAATCTTGTAAAAAGAAAATAGAGATTAAATTCAGGTGTTCTTGTGAAGAATATGGATGGAACTTTTGATTCGAATTGGTTAAAACGATCGCATTTACTTACTTTTGCCGAACAAAATTTGAATCAATGTATAGATCACACACGTGCGGAGAACTGAGAAGTTCTAATGTTGGAGAGAAAGTTACTTTATCTGGTTGGGTACAGACCGTTCGAGATAAAGGAAATATTGCTTGGATTGATTTGCGCGATCGTTATGGAGTTACTCAAATGGTAGCTGAACAAGGTGTGGTTTCTGATGAAATATTTGGACAGTTAAGAACGTTAGGAAGGGAATTTGTTGTTCAAGTTGAAGGCGAAGTAATAGAACGCTACTCAAAGAATGATGAAATGGAGACCGGAGATATTGAAATCAATATTGCTTCATTGAAAATATTAAATGGCTCAAAAGTTCCTCCTTTCACAATTGAGGATGAAACAGATGGAGGAGAAGAGATTCGAATGCAATATCGTTATTTGGATCTTCGTAGAAATCCGGTTCAGGAGAAACTACGTTTAAGAAATAAAGTGTCATTAGAAACTAGAAAGTACCTAGACTCACAAGATTTTTTAGAGGTTGAAACGCCGGTTTTAATTAAGTCTACACCCGAAGGGGCGCGTGATTTTGTTGTTCCTAGTAGAATGAATGAAGGGCAATTTTACGCCCTTCCTCAATCACCTCAAACATTTAAGCAATTATTGATGGTTTCCGGGTTCGACCGATATTATCAGATCGTTAAATGTTTCCGAGATGAAGATTTACGAGCAGATAGACAACCTGAATTTACGCAGATTGATTGCGAAATGGCATTTGTTGAACAAGAAGATGTATTGAATACATTTGAAGGAATGATCAAACACTTGTTCAAAGCTGTGATTGATGTTGAATTAGACGATAAATTTCCTAGAATAACGTATGCTGAAGCTATGGAGCGATATGGTTCTGATAAACCAGACATTCGTTTTGACATGGAATTTGTTTATTTAAATGATGTTGCACAAGGAAAAGGATTTTCAATTTTTGACAGTGCGGAAGTAGTATTAGGAATTAATGTAAATGATTGTGCGATATATACACGAAAGCAATTAGATAAGCTTACGGATTGGGTAAAGCGTCCACAAATTGGATGTAAAGGTTTGATTTATGTAAAATGTAATGAGGACGGATCGTTTAAATCATCGGTTGATAAATTCTATTCGCAAGAAGATCTTGCAGAATGGGCGAAATTAGCCAATGCGAAACCTGGTGATCTAATTTTGGTTCTTAGTGGAGGTCTGGATAAAACACGTAAGCAAATGAATGAACTTCGTTTGCATATGGGGGATGAGCTCGGATTGAGAAATCCAAAGGTGTTTAAGCCTTTATGGGTGATGGATTTTCCGTTATTGGAATGGGATGAGGAAACAGAGAGATATCATGCTATGCACCATCCATTCACGTCGCCGAAACCTGAAGATGAAGCTCTAATTAATACGGATCCAGGAAAAGTGCGGGCAAATGCGTATGATCTTGCCATGAACGGAGTAGAACTTGGAGGAGGGTCGATTCGAATTCATGATCGTGATGTTCAATCAAGAATGTTTGATTTACTTGGATTTTCAAAAGAAGAAGCGGAGGCCCAATTTGGTTTCTTGATGTCTGCTTTTGAATATGGTGCACCACCACACGGAGGTTTGGCATTCGGATTGGATAGATTAGTCGCTACAATGGGCGGGTCAGAGTCTATTAGAGATTATATTGCATTCCCAAAGAATAATAGTGGAAGAGATGTAATGATTGATGCACCTTCCCCGTTAAACTTGCAGCAGTTTGAAGAGCTTGGAATTAAGCTTTCCAAGTAGTCTATGCTGAATTAGTGTAAGATTTTTTATGAATTATGTTGATTATGTCGGCTATGCGGCATCATTTTTCGTGCTGCTTTCTTTTATCATGAAAAGGATGGCTATGCTAAGAATTGTGAGCATTGTTGGCTGTGCATTTTTTATCCTTTATGGTTGTTTGTTACCGAATTTGTCATGGCCCATTATTTTTACTAATACCGCAATTATTTGTGTGAATGTATTTTATTTAATCCGAGTAAAGACTTGATTAAAAATTTGTGATTACACTATAGTATAACTTAAATGGAAATATTCGGAATTAAGTTATCATACATTTCCAATTTGCTTAGAATAGAGCAGATTTGATTTCGAATATTGTTAAGAAGGCTGATGACTTAATCGCTAAAAGTGGGTTTTTGGTTACACTTTTGAACATAATGTGAGATGAAAAGTATACAATTCTGTTAAGAGCTTTGTGAACTATGCAGCACAAAGGTGAAATAATTGAGAGATGTATTCGTGAGAGTGGTTATTCTATAACTAAATTAGCGAAACGTATGGGTAAGAGCAGGAGGTGGGTTTACCAAATATTTGAAAGTTCAAATGTTTCCATTGATTACATCTTGGATATTGGAAAGATAATTCACCATGATTTTTCAGAAGATATCAATGAATTAAAGAGCTATAGTGCAAGTTTGGCGAATCAGATGTTGATGGAGCCTCCGCAAAAGTTTGAATCGGATAAAGAAGAGGTAGAGTTTTGGAAGAACAAATACTTACTTATTCTAGAAAAATATAATGAACTTCTTACAAATAAGGAATAAGACACGTTTTTGATTAAAAAATGCGTTGAAAGATGCACGTTTTCGTTCTGAAATTTGTTTTAATGCAGCACAAAGGTGAAATAATTGAGAAAGCTGTTCGTGAAAGTGGGTATTCGATAACCAAATTAGCGAAGCAAATGGGGAAGAGCCGAAGATGGGTATACCAAATTTTCGATAGCTCTAATGTACCAATTGATTACATTTTGGGTATTGGTAAAATTATATACCACGACTTTTCTGAAGATATCAAAGATCTTCGCGCATATAATGTTAAACGAACGGAACAACTTCTTCATGAGGCTCCACAAACATTCAGCTCAAAGGAAGAAGAATCAGAACATTGGAAAAATAAGTATCTTGTTCTATTAGAAAGATATCATGAGTTGTTATTAAAACAGAATCTGAACGAATAATTAAATATTGAACGTATCGGTTGATGCCAACAGTCTTAATTAAGAGCGTGTTTTCTATACCTTATGGTTCATAAAAGAAACGACAAGGGATTTCCGCGAGAAAATGCTTTAGAAGAATGCGTCTCTACTTTAAAGACTATCCATGTCAAAACCTTCGCCAACTACTTTAAATGAAGTTCTTCGATTTCGTTGATGATATTCTTCTCTTGTTACTTCTTCCTCTTGTGAATTGATATATTCTTCGGTTAAATATATTCTCTTATTGTCAGCGTCCAATACAGGCCGTTTACTGTTGTCTTTTAAATAGTTCGGTTCAGATTCCCCATAACCTTTAGCGACAAGGCGAGATTTTGGAATTCCTTTACCGATTAAATAATCTACGCAGGATTGGGCTCTACGATCAGCTAGTTTTTTATTGTATGAGTCTGTTCCGCGACAATCTGTATGCGAATTGATCTCTACAACAAGATTGTTATTAAGCATAAGAAAATCATATAATTCATCCAAAATTTCCTCGGAGGAAGGACGTAATTTTGCAGAATTAAAGTCGTATTCTATACCATCAAGCTCAATTTCATCGGTTGGAATCGGCTTCAAGTAAAAGTCTTGAAGTAAGGTAGTTGTTTCCGTAATGGTTTTAGTATTGACGCTTGCGGCATCGGCAAAATAAGATGGGGCCTGAGCTTTAAGAAAAATTTCTTGGTTTTTATCCAATACTTTGTGATAATATCCATTTTGATCTGTTTGAATATCAAAAGATTCAAATTTAAAATCTATATCCTTAAAGGTCAACTGAGTATTTGGTAGTATTTCACCAGTTTCATCATCGTAACTATATCCCTCTAAAGCAATTGTAATTGGCTCGTTTGTAACCTCATAGATGTCATAACAATGCCCGTGATCACATTCTGCTCTATCACTAGAGAAATAGCCTTTGTTCATTAAGTTATCCCAAATAATATAGGCATCATCTTTACTAGAATTGATTGGCATACCCATATTCACCGGATTGTTCCATCCGCGATTTTTCCGATCATAAGAACATTTAAAAATATCTAATCCACCAATGGAATTATGTCCGTTTGAGCTAAAGAATAGTGTTAAAGAGGTTTGATGGAAGAAAGGACTTACTTCGTCAAGTTCTGAATTGATTGGACGACCTAAATTGATTGCATCACCGGTGATATTTCCAGTTTCGTCTAGAGACACTTTCCAAAGGTCCATCCCTCCCTCTCCTCCAGGGCGATTACTAGAAAAGTATAGTGTTTTTCCACTCATTGAAACAAATGGATTGATGCTACGATACCCGGGCATATTAACAGGTTCCGGTAATTTAAAAGCATCATAGAATTTCATGTTTACCATTCTTGCTAAGTAAATGTGTTGTTCTGTCCGATCTTCGTCATTCCATCGGGTGAAGTAAACCACATCTTTGTTACTTACGCAGCCTGAAGCGTCATGTTGCGCTGAGTTTAATGGACGTCCAAGGTTCTTGGCAGCTCCCCAAGTGCTATCGGAGTTCATTTCGGTGATATAAAGGTCACATAAATAATTGGGATCTTGTAATACAGGGTCAAAAATAACTCCTCCGTCGCGTGCACTTGTAAAAAGAAGGCGATTTTCATCTCCAAAATACATTGCTGCAAATGCTGCGGTTCCTTTATTAAAGACATTGGTATCTGCCATTTTTACAACAACTTTGGTTTTTTCGTTGTTTTTATCCGTAGCATAATAGCATCCGGTAATGTTTAACTGGGCAGTTCTCAATAAGGAATCAGAGTAGTTTTCTGAACGAATATAGCGTTCAAACGTTTTTATAGCATCCTCGTATTGTTCTACATTCATTTGAGCACTTCCATAATGAAATACGTCTTCCGGATAAGATGCATAGGTTGAAGTCTTTTCAAAATGGCTTACTGCCTCTTTGTAATCAAAGGTGCGCATGTAGCAAGTTGCAATCTGATGATTGATGTAGTCTTTAATCGGAACTTTTCGTGTGGAATCAAGCTCTGTATCCTTGTTTTTTAGTTTTTGTTTGGTAACCGTTGCTTCATAGGGGATAACCATGGACTGAAGACCAAGTGTATCACTTAGAGCACTTTGATAGTTGATTAAAGCATTATGATAATCCGCTTTCTTAAAGTAATTATCAGCATGAAATAACCATACTTTTCGGGATTGTGAAACCGCCAAAAAAGGACTGCAAAGCATCAAGAGAAGAAATATCTTTTTCATGGAATGTAATAAATTAGAGTCTAGGACAAATTTTCTCAATTTTCGGTTTGTTATTTCTTTGCATATAGGTAAATGAAAGTTCGAAACCTCCGCGGCCTGCTGATACCGGTGTTAACGACGAGAGATTAATGTCGTAACCTATCTTTGCGATGAAATTATCCATCTTGGCACCTAATGAAATAATAGTTGCATCGTTAACACGATAAACAAAACCACCAAGTAAATATATATCGGAGCCTTTTAAGTAGTATCCTGCATCTACAGCGTAAGTTTGTTCCCAGAATTTTTCTTGAACCATTACCAGTGCTTTCGGAATGAAATACAATAATTCTGTAACGTTTATTCGGGTTCCAACATGACCATAGTATCTCATGGGAAGAACATTATCCTTATCTAAAAACGTTTCTTGCGGACTGATTAGGTTAAAAGCGGAAACTCCAACAAATGGATTGATTCTACTTTCCTGTTTCGCAAAGAAATATAAGATGCCCGCATTAGTTACAGGAACAAATAGTCGATGGCCTGGGAAAGCTTCTTGCGGATCTATCGATTGATCAAAGGTACCCCCATTAGACGTCGTATATTGATTATCGTAGGTGAGTAATTTATATTCTAGTGTTTTTTGAGTTACTCCACCTTGAATACCAAAAGATAAGTTATGATACTTTTTACTATCAAGTGAAGTTGTATATGCAACGGAAAAGGAAGCTTGAAGTGCGTTATAATTTCCAATTCCTGCACGGAAATTCATTACTTGTGCACCGAAGCCCCATTTGTTTTTAGGAAGGTCGAAGCTGACTAGCCCAGTTTGATAAGGCTTATAATTAACTGCTTTCCATTGTGTTCGATATTGTGCATGTAATCTCCAATCTCCTTCGAAAACACCGGTCATGGCAGGGTTTAGAAATAAAGGAGCAGCGTCATATAAAGATAAGTGTCCGTCTTGCGATTTAGCGCTAAAGGAACTTAGAATAAGTGTCGATATAAGTAATGTCTTTTTGATCATTTCTATCGTATTAAGGTAACATCACCTGATTGTTTAATGACTTTGTCGTTGGCTAGTGTAACTACAAAGGTCCATGTATATACTCCGAGTGGGGCAGGCTCTCCATTGAAAGTACCATCCCAACCAACCAATGCATCATTGGAAGTAAATATTAAATCTCCCCAGTTATTGTAAACATTGAAATTGACGCTTTTGAAAGGTCCTCCTCTTATGATAAAGATGTCATTTTCATTATCTCCGTTAGGAGTAAATCCAGAGGGAAGAACTGGGGGGAGAGCAATATTGACAAGCTTTGTAATTGAATCGTAACAACCATTCGAATCGGTTACGATCATGGTTACTTGATACTCGCCGCCATCGAAGAAACTGTGAACGGGGTTTTGAACATTATCACCCTCTCCATCTGCGAAGTCCCATAACCATGAAGTTAATTGTACTCCTGTCGATGCATCTGTAAAGAACACATCCTCTAAAACAAGAGCTGGATTCGGAGTAAAGCTAAAGTCAGCTGTTGGTGGTGTGTTAATAAAGAGTGTCAGTAAAGTATCGTCAGAACACCCTAAATCGGAGGTTACTGTTAAATTAACATTTTGACTCCCGGTTGATGTGAATAAATGACTAGGGTTTTGATCTGTACTGATAGTACTCCCAAAATCATATAACCAAGAGGTAATAGAGCCACTCGAAATGAAGGTTAAATCAGTAAATGTGATTGGAATGTCAGCACAAGCTACGGTTGGACTAAAGTCTGCAATTGGAACAGGGTTTACTGTGACGTTATATGAAACAGTATCATAACATCCGTTACTACCACCAACAATTAAGGTCGTGGAGAAGGTTCCGTCTCCAGGATATGTATGGGTTGGATCTTCCGCAATAGATGTTACCATATCACCAAAGTCCCAATCCCATGTTGAAATAGTCCCGTTTGAGGTTGTAGATGCATCTTGAAAAATTGTATTCTCACCTTCACAAGCTGTATTGAAAGTAAAACTTGCATTTGGAGCAGTAAGGAAGTTAATCGTAATTATGTCGTTATCTGGAGTACAACCAAATGCGCTCGAAGCTGTGAGGATAAGGTTTACGTTTCCATTGCTTAAATCTAATGGTGAAGGTATGTAAGTAGCATTAAGTTGGGTGTTGGATGGAGTGAACGTTCCAGTTCCCATTGTTGACCATGTTCCAGTTTGAGTGATGCCCGTGATTGAACCATTAAGGTCAACTAATTGATTACTACAGAAATCTTGATCTGAACCGGCGTAAGCTTTTGGAGGATCCACAAAAAATATGCGTAGTGAGTCTTCTACAGAAGGGCAAATTCCTGGTACTGAATTTAGGAACACATCAATGTATCCAGCAAGGGTGTCTGGGGATGTTATCGGGTATTGAGTTGTCAAAGCACTTGGAGAAACAATGGAACCGAAACCTGTTGTTGACCATGTTGAAGTAAATCCTGAGGAAATAGTTCCTGATAAGGTAAGTAAGTTCAGGTTAGAACAAACACTATCTGATGATGTTATTTGAACGTCTGGCTCATCTATGAATGAAACATTGATCGTTTGTTGTTCTGCTAAGCAATTTCCATTATTTGTAGAAGTTAGCGTTAAGGTAATATTACCCAATGTTGTATCTGTTGTACTTACTAGGTAATCTGTGATAAGATCTAATTCTGACTGGTCATACGAGCCGGTACCAGTGGTTGTCCATATTCCAGTATTAGTAGGTCCAGTTACACTACCTGTTAGGTTAATTGCTGTTTGGCTTGAACAGATTACAAGATCTGAACCTGCACTTACAGCTGGAGCTTCTGTAAAATGAATAATCACTGAGTCTTCTGCACTTGGACAAGCAAAGAAGCTACCCGCTGATGTCAAATAGAGGATTACGCTGTCAGCATTGATATCTGTTGGTGACGGTGTGTAAGTTGTAGATAAACTTCCCGGGTTGCCAAATGCTCCCCCACTTCCGCCGGTCCAGTTTGAACCCGCAGCAAAAGTAACGGTTCCGTTAATTGCTAATGGACCTAAATTATTTTTACAATAACTATTATTGAGACCAGCATCTACAGTTGGAGATTGAATAAAGTCTACAATCATTGTGTCGGCTACTGGATCACAGTTTCCTGTCGATTCTAAAATAAAAGTTAAGCTTCCTTGTGTATAATCACTAGGGCTAGGAGTATAAGTAGTGGTAAGGTTTTCAGGAGTGTTTAAGGTTCCGGTACCGTTAAGTACAGTCCAAATCCCTGTAGTCGTTCCTCCGCTTACACTTCCTGTGAGATCAATACTTGGTTCTCCATTACATACTGTTAAATCAGTTCCAGCATCTGTAATAACCTTTCGATTGAAGGAAGACATGTAATGGTACAAACATCCTCCGGTAGCACTACCGTTGATTATACCTAAGGAGAATAACCCTGAGGTATTATTTATTAGGTATTGATTACCAGGGACAATGTCAGTGGTTGGATAATCAATTTGAGCTCCCACCCAAGCACCGCCTGTTCCCGGGACCGGAGAAAATGAGCCAGGGGGAACAAGTAAAGGATTTCCATTAATCGCAAAGTTTGTTTCATTACCCGACTCACAAAGAATGTTTAGTAAAAATTGTTGATTATTGTTTCGTGCAAAAGAAACTTCATTTGATCCAGCACAATTAGTTGGGGGAATAATGGCCATTCCTAATTCACATCCATACCCCGACATGTGTATTACATATACAGGTTTATCCGCTATGATATAAGAAAGTGGTTGAGTTACTGAGTATTGCCAAGTATCACCTTGATTCATCAGTTGTGTTGTCGCTGCTCCGTCATTGACGTTAACAGTGGTAAAGTTTTCGGTAGCAACAATAAAAAAGGACTCATTGGATCCTGAATTTAGAAAGCCTAGGTTAACAATATATTCAGTACCGATTACGTCTGTAGGAACAATTTGATCTCCCATAAGGTCATAACAACCTCCTCCTCCAGAAGGGTTTACTGAATCATCATTGATAGTTACAGATACCGGTTTGTCAGCAACAACAATCGAACCACTTAAGTTGTTTCCAGGGAGGCTCGTTGCTTGAGTAGCATTTTGGCAGGTATATGCTTGACCAGCTAAGGGTAGAGTTATCGAATAAGTAGTATTGGCTGAATAGCCACCGACAACATCTGCTCTAGGCGTAATGTAAACAGTCGTATTTGGTTCTGAAGCAATAATGGAAAAATACTGATAAGGTTGCTCAATAGTTCCATCATTATTAGAATCGTTAGGAAGAGTTTTGTTATTCCATAATGTTTGAAATGGAACAACAAATTCTAGCCCCATCCCATTTTGACCTTTTAACGAATAGGTTTCAGGGTTGTTAGAAGAGCCCGGGGAAATGGTTATGAGATCAGAAATAAAGTCATAAACACAGGTGATAAGCTCGTCAGAAGTGATTTTTACACCTGTATTTAGAATCGCATCGGCTGGTTCACTTTGAATCTGATTTACGAGATGATTCACAGGAATTGAGGCAAGCGAGTTAGCAGGGACAAAAAAGGTCGTATCATATGACCCTGCAGGAATTTGAATTCGAACATTTGTTGGGTTCGAAAATGAGGATATTCGAAATGCCATCTGAGTATCCCCATCATGGTCTGGAGACACCCAAGGGGCTGCAAACCAGAAAAGTGTGTCAATTTGGGCATTAGAATTTTGTACATTCAACGCACTGAATGTTAATATCAATAGTAAGTATCGTAACAATTTCATAGGGCTAATTGTTCTTTTGTTCTTGCTTCTCTTGTTTTTCCTTCTCCTCAATCTTTTTCTTCAGTTCTTCAATGATACTGTTGTTCAGCTTATCATCTTCTTCAGCGAGTGAAGGCTTATCTTTTGTAATGACAAAGGAGAGCATAATTTCATGCGATCCCGCTTGAAAATTACTTAAACGGGAAAGAGTGTAATCGTATCCATAGGCAACAGAGAACCTCTCACGGATTTGGGCTCCTAAGGAAATTCCTGCCGCATCGTCTGAACGATAGATTAAGCCCACCCAAAAGCGCTTATTGAGAGTTCCTTTAAGCATTGCTGTCCACTGAATAGGAGCAGGGTGTGCATATTTTATCATTACACTTGGTTGCAAATCAAAAGGCTTTTTCTTCTTTTTTGGATCAGAATTAAATGAAAACGTATATCCAGCTATTGTATTAAAGTGAAAATCAAGATTTCCATTGTACTGAGTGAATTGTACGTCTTTGCTAAGCATGTGATGTATTGACCCCATCAAAAAGAACTTTTCTGAATATAAATGGAAACCAGAACTTACATCAATAGCATTTGCAGAATAAACAGTTCCTGTAAGAACTTCATCTCCTTGGTCAGCGAGCTGCGCATCGTAAAGTTTTACTCGGTATTGGGTATATCCTGGCTGAACCCCTAAGCCAAGCCTTAGCTTTTCTGAGAGTTTAAAGTGGTGAGCGTAGTTGAGATATATTCCCGTATTTTGTGTAATCCCTGCCGTTTCGGATAAAATGGATACACCGTACCCCATTTTTTGTTGATTGTTTACCGAACCCTGAAAATTACCCATAAGCAGGGAGGGAGCACCATCAAATCCAACCCATTGATTTCGATATGTGATATTTGCTTCATGAACATCTTTACTTCCTGCAATGGCAGGGTTGTAATAGTAGTCATTCATTAAGAAGTTGGAATAAACAGCTTGCTGTTGGGAATGTCCGAAAAACGAAATTCCGATAAAACCGAGGATATATATGGACTTTCTCATGCTATTTTTTGCTTTTTAGTACGAGCACAGTGCCCTTAAATAATTCATCTTCAAGATTGCCCCCACCATTTAATTGGATAACATAATAGTAGGTACCGTCTGAAACTAATTCATCATTATATATTCCATCCCAAGGAACATTGTATCCGATGGAAGAATAAATGTTTTGTCCCCATTGATTGAAGATGTCAACTTGTGCATTTGGATATAATAAATTAATGAATTCAAGTTTCCAGACGTCATTCTTTCCATCACCATTTGGTGAAATTGCATTGGGGATTAATCGTGTAATTTCGTCGGTTACAGTATTTATTTCAATAATCTGACTTATGCTATCTACACATCCTAAATCTCCATAGGCATGTTGCGTAACGACATATGAACCATTTACAAAGTAAGTGTTACTTGGGTTTTCTTCAATTGAAGTATTAAGGTTTCCAAAGTCCCAAATGTATGAGGTGGCGTTTTGTGATGTGTTGATAAAATTGAAAATTGCACCAATGTTCAAGCCATTATTAGTATTGTAAGAAAACCCTGCGACTGGATATGCTGGTACGGATAAGATTTGTGTTGTTGTATCAAAGCACCCATTTGTTGTTCCAACAATATGCGTAATGGTATAATCACCGTCGGCGGAGAATAGTTGGGTCGGATCTTCAGAAGCGCTGCTTCCTTGACCTCCGAAATCATAAAGCCAATAGTTTATCGGATCAGAGACGGTGGTTGAATTGTCTGTGAAGTCAACAATTATTTGATTATTTGGACAGTTTGCTGAATAGGTAAAGTCTGCAACAGGAACTTCAAAAACTTGAACAGCATTTGTAATAGTGTCTATACAACCTAATCCAGATTCAACAATTAATTGTACGTCATAAGTACCTGGAGATGCATAGAAATGGTTTTCATTTTGATCGGTAGAAGTTGAAAGGTCTCCAAAATCCCACTCCCAACTTGTGATAGCGTCATAGCCAGGAATTGAAAAATCTGTGAATATCGAACCATCATATAAGCATTCTTCTGTAAAATTAAAGTTTGCGAAAGGAGGGTCGATAAATTCTACTTGCAGAATATTGCTCTCTGCTATACAGCCTCCATTGTTTGTAGAAGTGAGTGTTAGGAAAAGTGTCCCCGCATTAATTTCTCCAGCTGTCGGAGTGTACGAACTTGTTAAATCGGTAGAAGAAGGAGAGAAAGTTCCAGTACCTCCTGTCCACACTCCTGTGGTTGTTGCGCCACTAATAGCCCCAGATAATTGAACTTGTGCATTATTAGCACAGGTCAAAATATTGGTGCCCACAGTTACAATTGGAGGGGCTGTGAAGGAAATAACTATGCTGTCGGTTACTACGCTACAATTCCCATTAGAGGTTGACTCTAAATAAAGGGTAACATTTCCCGAATTGATATCCGATAAGCTAGGTTGGTAATCAGCGTTCAAGGAGATGTTGTTAGGTAGAAATAATCCTCCTCCAGTAGTAATCCATTTTCCGGTAGTGGTAAGACCTGTGACGCTTCCTGATAAAGAAGTAATAGGATTGTTTTCACAAACGAAAATCGTATCAACACCTGCATCTACAACGGCCGCAGATGTAATTTGAATATTCATTGTGTCCGATTCGTCGGCACATGTTGCCGCGCCAGTTGAGGTTAATATTAGCTGAACGGTCCCTGCAGTTATATCAGCGGGAGAAGGAATATAATCGGTGGTTAAATCGGTACTAGCTGTAAATGTTCCCGACCCAAGGGTTGTCCAGTTTCCTGTAGTTGTTCCTCCAGCAACACTTCCTGCTAGTTGCACGACAGCATTGTTTTCACAAACAATTTGATCTGCAGAGGCGGAAACAATTGGTGCTGGTGTAACTGTTAGTGAAATAGTGTCCCGTTTAATAGGACAAGGACCTGTAGATGTCAGAATAAGTTCGATTGGAGAAATAAGTGAGTCAAGTGGGCTTGGAACATAAGTGTTGTTTAAGATATCTGACGCTGATGCAAAAGACCCAAACCCACTGGTTGTCCAATTTCCTGTTACAGTTCCGCCGCCAATTAGACCGTTAATCGGTAATGAAGAGTTTGCACAAATGGTATTGTTATTTCCAGCAGTTGTGAACGGGTAGGATGTAAATTCGGAAAGATAGCCATAAGCACTTCCGTTTCCACCACTTCCATGAGTAATTCCTAAGCCAAAAACATCGCCAGCATTAGTTACCTTGTTGTATGAGTTAATTGGAATATCTGTTGTGTTGAAATAAATAACAGCCATTTTAAACGCCCCAGAAGTTCCTGGAACATTACTAAATGCGGTTGGAGAAATAAGTGAAGTGTTTCCATTAATTGCAAACTGACTTTCAAAACCTGTCCTTGTATAGAGGATTAATCCTAATGAGTCACTAGATGTTCGAGTAAATGCCGTTGAATAGGTTCCTGCACATAATAATGGTGGAACTTGTGCGCCACTTAGCATGCAGCCATAACCTGAAGCATGCCAAACATAAACGGGTTTCGATGTGTTAATATAGTTATTAAGGTCAGAAATTGCAATTTCATATGTTTCTCCCCAATTGATTAGAGTTGAGGTTGTTGTCGAGTTTTCAACAGTAATACTGGTTCCATTTTGCGTCGCTAAAATGTATACACGATCCGTAGAGCTTGTTCCTTTTTTTATTACAAAGTCGGTTCCTGCATATTCTTCTGTGGTTATTTGGTCTCCCATGGCATTGTCACAACTTCCATTACTTAGTGCACCAGAGAAAAGTGTCACAGAAATCGGTTGGTTTGAAGAAATAATTGAACCGGCAAGTGTTGTGCTTCCTGAAACGGCCATGTCGCGCGCACTATATGTTTCTCCTTCATTCAAAAGAATGGAGAATGTTGCATTTTGTATATGCCCGGTAATTGCAGTTCTTGGGGTAATGAGAACAGTTGTATTGTTTTCACTGGCAACAATATCAATAGAAGAAAAGGAACTTGGAGTAGTGTTTGCGTTATTCCAAAATGTTTGAAAAGGGGTGTAAAAATTATCCCCTAAACCCTTGTTTCCTTTTAAGCTGAATATCTCTTTGTTTCCAGATGAGTTTAATTGGTAAAAAGCACTGATGGGTTCAGTAGCCGTTATCTTTATTCCGTTGTTGGAAACAATATTTGCAGCAGGACTTTCAATACTACTTAAAAAAGGAGTAAGATCAATGCTGTCAACTGAATTGGCAGGAATTGTAATACTAATTGGTGTGAATCCACTATTTGCTGGAAGAGATAGCTCGATCGTAGATGGATCATCATACGTCATTAGACGCAACTTTATTGGGCTTTCTCCTGTTGAGGAAGAAACCTCTGGGGCTGCAAACCAAAAGAGGGTATCTATTTGTGCAATAAGGTTTTGTGAAAAAAGCACAATGAGTGCAAATATGCAATACTTATAGTAGTACGATCTCATAATAGATTAATTATCTGTGGTGTTAGTCACTTACGATATTCAATCGCCAAATATATGTTAAAAGTTAGAGAATTTAAAATTATGTGCTGTTTACTAAATGTTTAAGCTGTTTTTATATCCTTTAATTCGCAATTAAAAGTTTATTTTTGTTCAAGACGTAATAAAAGCTATGAAAGAAGAAAAAGAAGCATTGAAGATATATAATAGTTTGGCTGGAAGTAAAGAGTTGTTTACTCCTATTAATGAGGGATTTGTTGGTTTGTACGTATGCGGACCTACGGTTTATAGTAATGTTCACTTAGGGAATTGTCGTACTTTTATTTCCTTCGATATGGTTTATCGTTACCTTGTACATTTGGGCTATAAAGTCCGATATGTAAGAAATATAACGGATGTAGGCCATTTGGTGGATGATGCCGATGAGGGAGAAGATAAGATTGCGAAAAAAGCAAGACTGGAAAAACTGGAGCCAATGGAGATTGTTCAACAATATACGAAAGATTTTCATTCAGTTTTAGATCAATTTAATAACATTTCACCCAGTATTGAACCGACAGCTACAGGGCACATTATTGAGCAAATTTCGATGATTCAAGCAATAATTGAAAACGGATTCGCTTATGAATCAAATGGGTCGGTGTATTTTAATGTTGAAAAATATAATGAGGCACATCCTTATGGGGAACTTTCAGGAAGAAAAATAGAAGATTTAATTTCAAATACGCGAGAACTGGATGGACAAGGCGAAAAGCGAGCACCCCTTGATTTTGCACTTTGGAAAAATGCTTCGGATGAACATATCATGAAATGGCCTTCTCCATGGGGAGTAGGGTTTCCTGGCTGGCATCTTGAATGTTCAGCCATGAGTACAAAATACCTTGGGGAGGAATTTGATATACATGGAGGTGGAATGGATTTGAAATTTCCACATCATGAATGTGAAATTGCACAGGGAACTGCTGCTACAGGGAAATCACCGGTTCGCTATTGGATGCATGGAAATATGTTGACACTCAATGGTAAGAAGATGAGTAAGTCTACAGGGAATAATTTGTTGCCAAGTGAATTGTTCTCTGGAGATAATGATTTGTTAGAAAAATCGTATGACCCAATGGTTGTTCGTTTCTTTATGATGCAAGCTCATTATCGAAGCACGCTAGATTTTACTTCCGACGCTCTTAATGCATCGGAAAAAGGGTATTTGAAATTGATGGAAGCAATGAAATCGATGGATAAACTAACTCCGAGTAAAGAATCTTCATTGAATGTTTTGGAGCTGATAGGAAGTTTCTATGCTGCTATGAACGATGATTTTAATGCGCCAATATTAGTTGCAAAGTTGTTTGATGCGGTGAAGTTTATTAATTCAGTGAATGCTGGGAATGCTACGATTACAGCCGTTGACATTGAACTTTTGCAAAAAGAGATGAATGCTTTTGTTCATGATGTGTTAGGTATTAGTGGTATATCGGAAAGCTCCGAGTCTCGATTAGATCCTGTGATGGATTTAATCCTTGACCTTAGACAAGATGCTCGTCAAAATAAGGATTGGGGAACTTCAGATAAGATTCGTGATGGATTGGCATCAGCTGGAATTACAGTAAAAGATTCGAAAGAAGGAACAACTTGGAACTAGTGTTAAAATACACTTAAAGGAAAAAAATCAGATTAAGATGATTACACCAGAACTGGATAAAAAATTATTTCTCATTGATGCGTATGCATTGATTTTCCGTGCATATTTTGCATTTGCTAAAAACCCTAGGATTAACTCGAAAGGGTTAAATACTTCGGCAGCTTTTGGATTCACTAATTCACTAATTGATATCCTTAAAAATGAGAAGCCAACCCACTTAGCGGTTGTTTTTGATCCTCCTGGGGGATCTAAATCAAGGAAGGATGTTTTCCCTGAGTACAAAGCGCATCGTGATGAAACTCCAGAGGGAATCATTTCTATGATTGAGCCAATTAAGGATATTATTAGAGCGTTTAATATTCCAATTATCCAAGTGGAGGGGTATGAGGCAGATGATGTTATTGGAGCGCTTGCAAAGAAAGCTGAGAAGAAGAACTTCACAACATTTATGATGACACCAGATAAAGATTTTGGACAGCTGGTTTCAGAGAATATTTTAATGTTTCGACCTGGAAGAGGAGGTAACCCTGCAGAAGTTTGGGGAGTCAAGGAAATTTGCGAAAGATTTGATGTTGAACGAGTAGAACAAGTAATTGATGTTTTAGGACTTCAAGGGGATGCTGCTGATAATATTCCTGGAATTCCTGGAATAGGTCCAAAAACTGCATCTAAACTGTTGAAATTATATGGCTCTGTTGAAGGAATTATTGAAAATTCAGATAAGCTTAAGGGAAAGCAAAAAGAAAATATAGAACAGTTTGCTGAACAGGGAATATTGTCCAAATCTTTGGCGACTATCATTTTGGATATTGATGTTGCTTTGGAAGAGGAAAATCTTAAAGTTTGTCCCAGCGATGCCGATAAGATTCGTGAAGTTTTTGGAGAGTTAGAGTTTAGAAATCTTGCTAGACGTGTACTGGGAGAGGATATCAAAATTACTACTGAAGCTGCAACTGTTGCAAAAGGAAAAGATACAAAAGGACAATTAGATTTGTTTGGAGTGCCGAGTTTAGTTGAACCTGAACCTGAAGAAGAAACATCGGAATTTAAAACACTAGAAACCGAGAATCCAAGTTATATTTTGGTGTCTACACCCGAAAAACGCCAGGAATTATTAGGGGTTTTATTGAAGCAGAAATCAGTTTGTTTTGATACTGAGACTGATAATATCGAAGCGCTTCATGCCAACGTATTAGGAATTGCATTTTCTTTTAATAAACGTGAGGGTTATTATTTAGCGATCCCGCATGATTTTGATGAAGCGAAGCTTATTGTTCAGGAGTTTAGACCATTTTTTGAATCTACGACAATAGAAAAAGTTGCGCATAACATCAAATACGACACGAAAGTTATAAATCGCTATGGAGTAGAAGTACTTGCTCCTACATTCGATACAATGATTGCTCATTATTTGATTAATCCGGAATCGAAGCAAGGAATGGATTACTTGGCAGAATTACACTTGAATTACAAGCCCATATCAATAGAAACATTAATTGGAAAGAAAGGAAAGAATCAAGGCAATATGTCAGATTTGAAACCTGAGGAAGTGGTGAACTATGCTTGTGAAGATGCAGATATTACCATGCAATTAAAAGAATTGTTTGAACCTGAGGTTCAGAAAGAGCATTTGAGAGATTTGTTTTACAATATGGAAATCCCATTAATCGATGTTCTGAAAAACATGGAACAAGAAGGGATTGCAATTGATGATGAAGGCTTAAAACGTTATTCAGAGGAATTAGCTGTTACGTTGACAGATCTAGAGGCTAGTATCAAGAAAGAAGCAGGGGTTGAGTTTAATGTCGATTCTCCAAAACAATTAGGACAGGTGCTTTTTGAGGAAATGGAAATTACTACGAAAGCTAAGAAAACAAAAACTGGGCAGTATGCAACATCTGAGGATGTGTTACAGAAATTGAAAACTGCCCATCCAATTGTTCCAATGATCTTAGATTATCGTCAATTGAGAAAATTGAAAAACACGTATGTTGACCCATTGCCAGAGTTGATGGATGAGGTTGATGGACGTATTCATACTAGTTATATGCAAACAGTTGCAGCTACTGGTCGTTTAAGTTCTCACAATCCTAACCTGCAAAATATTCCAATCCGATCAGATAAAGGAAAAGAAATTAGAAAGTCGTTTATTTCAAGAGGTCCTGAATTCAAGTTAATGGCTGCCGATTACTCTCAAATAGAATTGAGAATAATTGCTGCGCTGAGTGGTGATGATAGCATGATCGAAGCATTTAGAAGTGGACAGGATATTCATAAAGCAACTGCGGCTAAAGTTTTTGGTGTTGATGCTGAGAATGTTTCCCGTGATCAACGTAGCGCAGCGAAAGCCGTGAATTTTGGAATTATTTATGGCCAATCAGCGTTTGGGCTTGCTCAGAATCTTGGAATTTCTAGAAAAGAAGCGAAAAAAATTATTGATAGTTATTTCGAGCAATATTCGACCATTAAAGGGTATATGGATGGATTAGTAGCTGAAGCAAGAGAAAAAGGATATGTTGAAACAATCATGAAGCGTCGTCGGTATTTAAAAGACATTAATTCAGCAAATGCTGTCGTTCGTGGTTTTGCAGAACGAAATGCGGTTAATGCACCGATTCAAGGTTCGGCAGCTGATATTATCAAATTGGCAATGATTGGTGTTCATGGAGTAATGCAGGAAAAGAACTTGAAATCCAAAATGTTGTTACAAGTACATGATGAATTGGTTTTTGATGTTCATGAAAGTGAAATCGATATTATGAAGGAACTGGTGAAATCAGAAATGGAGTCTGCTGTTGAAATGACTGTGCCAATGGAAGTTGAAATGGAAATTGCCGATAACTGGTTAGACGCTCATTAAGAAGATCAGATGCAGGCAGAGAAGTTTTACTTGTTGTCACATATTTTTATCTCTTTAATTGGAGCATTGTTGTTATTGGCAATTTGGTATCATATTCGTTTGCGATTTAAGAAACTTTTACAAGAGGATGAATCTCCTCAACGGATTGATAAAGGACTTGCTTACTTGAGCGCTGCTGTTTTTGTTTGGGTTCTTTCTGGGATTTGGGGATATCTTGCATTGAATTATAGCTGGCAAGAAAGTACAGCTTTTCACGGAATTCAAAGTTTCTTGTCTACCTTGAATAGTTTCTTTATTCTATTGTCTCTGTTTTTTTTGGATGAATCGCCAAATTTTATTCGTAAAAATACGCGGAATGTAAAGAGCCTATCTATTGTTTTAATCCTGCTTGCAGGAACGTCAGTGGCATTTTTCGAATGGTTTCAAAATGAGGATTTCGGTGGGGTGCGAATACGATTTATACCAGATTTTTTACTGTCTGTATTAACATCGGTTTTGCTTGGTGTAGCATTTTATCGCGTGTTTATGCGTAGAGGATTGATGATTATAGCTGGGATTGCTATGGTCACTGTTATTGCAATGTTGTATTCTCAATTGCCGGAGGTTTTTGTGAAGATGCATGACGATTTTTCTAATCACCTGATCAAAATTATCGCTAAGTCATCTACGATTTCAATCTTTTTGGTGATGGCTACCAATTGGGTGATTCAATTAGCGAGTACACCAAAATCTAGTGAAATGAGGTTAATTGTTTCAGACTGGTCCCTAATTAGGCTTTCTGTTCCCTCAAAATCGATGCATGATGTATCGATTGATTTCGCATCAAAAACAACGCAGTTCAAGAACTTGCTTCGATTCGCAATTAGAAGAAAATATGGAACAGGTGACCAGCAATATATTGAAGTTGGAAATCGAGGAGAAATTGATCGACAAACCTATTTAACTCGAATCATAGAGAATTTGAATACAATTGCGGATGCAGATGATCAATTAGAACGTAAAGACTTGTTTACATTCGTAGGTCAGGGAAAGTATCGACTGAGAATTGTACCAAGTAATATTGAAATTGATGATACGCTTTTGAGTGAGTTTATCTCTGATAAGGATAATCAACAGTATGAAGTGATGCTTAATTCTTAAGTGAATTAATTTTATATCCAGTGCAGCACTTTTGGGGGTATAGGTATCTATACCGGTATACATACTGGATTATGAAACAATTTTTTGCCTTATTTTTTTTACTTGTTGGACTTTTTGGATTTTCTCAAAATCAAAATAATATATGGTATTTTGGAGATGGGAATTTTTTAGATTTTAATGTTAATTTCAATAATCCAGTTTTGACTGGAAATGGTGCTGAGATAGCGACAGCGAATTCTACGTATTGTTTGGAAGGATCTTCTACTGTTTGTGATGCAGCTGGAAATCTTCTTTTTTACAACAATAGTGAGAACGTTTTTGATCGAAATTTCAACCCCATGCCTAACGGCGTAAATTTAAATGGGTCAGCAACAACGTCAGCTCAAACATTAGCTATTCCAAAACCTGGATCTCAAACGATTTACTATATCTTTCATATGGATTTTGCTGCTTCTGCTGCTAACTTGGGACTCTATTACTCAGAAGTAGACATGAGTTTAAATGGTGGATTAGGTGATGTTACTGTGAATAAGAATATTTTACTTGGAGGAGGCGGATGCTCTGAGCAATTGAAGGCAATCACTCATTGCAATGGAGAAGATATATGGGTAATAAGTCATTCTGTTCTTGGAAATACGTTTAATTGCTTTTTAGTTTCTTCTGCAGGAGTGCAAGCTGTACCAGTTTCTACTTCGATAGGAGCAAGCCATCTTGATGTTTTGTCAGGAATGAGTTACATGACATGTACAAAAGATGGAAGTAGAGTTGCGCTTGCCGGCGAAATGGGTGGAAATGCTTCTGTAGAAGTGTTTAGCTTTGATAATCAAAATGGAACGTTTTGTGACCCTCAATATCTACCAGTACCAGATTTTTCAACGTATGGTGTTGAGTTTTCAGCAGATGGTACAAAAATTTATACCACCGGATTTCAACTACATCAATACGACTTTAATACTGCTAATTGGTTTTCATACCCTCCTCCTGAAATTGGAGCTGCGTTGATGCGTGGTCCAAATGATAAAATATATTTAGTGGCAGGGTGCGACTATTATGATAATGTAGGAATGACAATGTTTTATTCCCGTGATATTCATGTTATTAATGATCCAAATAATGTTGGGGTAGCAGCCAATTTGCAAATGAATGCATACCTAACACCGCGAGAATGTGGATTAGGGTTGTCGACTTGTTATTATCCTACGCAAACTGGGAATACATGTGGGCCTGTTTTAACTGCGAATGCTACTGGGTCAAGTACAAATATTTGTGTGGATGATTGTATTACCTATACCGATTTAAGTGTTGGGCCTATTGTTTCATATGATTGGACTTTTACTGGTGGTTCGCCGTCAACATTTTCAGGAATGAATCCACCATCTATCTGTTATCCAGCAGCAGGTAGTTATACAACTACACTCATAGTAACGGATTGTGCTGGAAATAGCTCCACTACTGATATTACAATTAACGTCAATGATTGTTCTGGTCCGCAGGTGTTATTGGAGGCAGGTCAAACGCAGATTTGTGCTACTAACTGTATAAACTTTATTGATCTTTCCTTAGGAGTAAACATTAATGATTGGAGTTGGAGCTTTCCCGGAGGGAACCCAATGACTTCCACCGATCAGAATCCTCAAAATATTTGTTATGATACACCGGGAACTTATGATGTAACGCTCATGGTTACGGATGACAATGGAACTAATACTGTTACAATACCTAATTATATTCAGGTAGATGCTTGTTTACCGCCAATTGCAAACTTCCAAATTCCGAATCTTTGTGCTGGAGATTGTATTGATATAATGGATTTAAGTACGAACTCTCCAACTCAATGGAATTGGTCATTAAATGGTGCTGTAAATACGGCTTCAAGTGATCAAAACCCTCAAAACATTTGTTTTCAAACGCCAGGAGTATATCCAGTAGAGCTTACAGTATCAAATAATTTTGGGACTGATACATATATTCAAGATGTGGTTGTAATGTCTTCCCCAAATGCAGGTTCAGATGTGTTTGTTTTTTGGTGTGAAACTGAACTGGTGCAAAATCTTGAACTTTTATTAGATCAAGGTGTGCCAACAAATGGGGTGTGGCTTAATCCGCAAAATACAGCTGGACTTGTTGGGGCTGAATTTTTCCCGCAAATTTCAGGTCCTGGAGTCTATTCAATTGTTTATGAATTGACTAATGGAAATTGTACGGACGATGTCGTTTTTGAAATAACTGTGGGAGAAGCACCTAATGCGGGGTTGGATGGTGTAATAACGGTTTGTGATAATGATTCACCATTTGATTTGTTTGATGTTCTTCAAGGGAATCCAGATAATGGTGGGTTTTGGAGCCCAGCATTAGCAAGTAATACTGCTGTACTTGATCCTTCTATAGATCCTGAGGGTATATATACTTATACGGTTGCAGCTTCCGCAAATTGTTCTTCTGATTTTTCTCAAGCTGAAGTTGAAATAACATATATATCATCTTTAGCAATCAGCCCTGTTTCTGAATTATGTTCAGATGGAGACCCTGTTACCTTGAATGCAAATATTCCCAATGGAGTGTGGAGTGGGAGTGGCATTACAGATGCCAACTTAGGTATCTTCTCTCCCTCATCGGCTAATGGGGTGAATCAAGTAATTAATTATACAGTAACATTGGATAATTGTATTGCAAGTGTACCAATTACAGTTACTGTGTTGGATCTTCCAATAGTTGATTTAGGAAATGACATTACTCATTGTGTATCTGAGGAGTTATTATTGAGTGTTGATATTTCTGATGCTGACCAAGTAATTTGGTGGAATGGTGTTTCAGAGAATCAACAGATTATGAGTTTTGATAATTATACACCAGGGGACGAAGCCGCAATTAATGTAGAAGTGAGCAACTCTTGTGGGTCAATGAGTGATGATCTTATTGTTGAAATTATAGACTGTGATATTTATGTTTATGTACCAAATAGTTTTACCCCTGACGGAAATGAATTTAATCAAGTATTTACTCCATCTGTGGTGGGAGATTACATCTCAACCTACGAACTTCAAATTTTTAACCGATGGGGACAGCGGATTTTCCAAAGTTTTGATTTAACTGAAGGTTGGGATGGAAGTTTTAATGGGGAAAATGTGCAAGACGGAATATACACATGGAAAATGAAGATTGAATATTCAGTTTCAGAAAAGAAAAAGGTTGCAGAGTACAACGGACACGTTAATTTAATTCGGTAAGAATATTAAAGATTTTCTTTCAGATAATTAGGAGAAAGTTCTTGAGCATAATATTGATCAATGAACTTTTCCCTATTGTTTTCTAGGAATAATAATTAACCCAATAAACTTATTTGTTTCAAACTTTCTACCCGATTTCGAACTAAAAACTCGTCAATAGTTTCAAAATGTTCAATAACTCGTTTTTCCTTGAATTCGAAAACTTTTTGGGATAGCCCCTGTAGGAAATCACGATCATGAGAAACCAGAATTAGGGTCCCGTCAAAAGCTTTAAGAGCTTCTTTTAAAACATCTTTTGACCTTAAATCAAGGTGGTTTGTTGGTTCATCAAGGATTAATACATTTACTGGTTCGAGTAGCAATTTAACCATTGCAAGACGTGTTTTTTCTCCTCCAGAAAGAAAGCCAACTTTCTTATCTACCGCTTCTCCTCTAAACATAAAACCACCCAAAATGCTCTTAATTTGAGTTCGAATATCTCCTTTTGCTATTTGATCAACAGTTTGGAAAACGGTTAAATCAGGGTCTAGTAATGAAGCTTGATTTTGCGCAAAATACCCGACTTTAGCATTGTGACCAAGAGCACATTCCCCCTCGAATTCTATTTCACCCATAATGGCCTTTATCATTGTTGATTTTCCTTCGCCGTTTCTCCCCACAAAGGATACTTTTTCTCCTCTAGAAATAGAAAGGTCCGCATCTTTAAAAACAACATGATCACCATAGGATTTAGATAGCCCCTTGGCAATTACAGGATAGTCGCCTGAACGTTGAGATGGAGGAAACCTTAGACTTAAAGCAGAATTGTCGACTTCGTCAATTTCAATGATATCTAATTTCTCCAACATTTTTTCTCGAGAATTTACTTGATTTGTTTTCGAGTAAGTTCCTTTAAATCGATCAATAAACTGTTGGTTATCGGCAATGAACTTTTGTTGTTCGTTGTAGGCCTTTAATTGATGTTCTCGCCGTTCTTCGCGAAGTTGAAGGTAATGCGAGTAATTAGCTTTGTAATCATAAATTCTTCCCATGGTCACTTCAATCGTACGATTGGTAACATTGTCAATAAATGTCTTGTCATGCGAAATGATAACCACTGCTTTTGCTTTATTGGTCAAGAAATCTTCAAGCCAAATAACAGATTCAATATCAATATGGTTGGTTGGCTCGTCAAGAAGTACCAAGTCTGGCTTTTGAAGTAATATTTTTGCCAGCTCAATACGCATTCTCCACCCACCACTAAATTCACTTGTTGGTCGTGTGAAATCAGTTCTTTTAAAACCTAATCCGAGTAGTGCTTTTTCAACTTCTGCATCGTAGTTAACCTCTTCTATAGAATAAAACTTTTCGCCTATTTCAGTAACTTTTTCAATGATATCCATGTATTCTTGGGATTCATAATCTGTACGTGTTTCAAGCTGCTTGTTGAGTTTTTCCATTTCATCTCGCATTTCGAAAACAGTACCAAAGGCTTTTGATGTCTCTTCAAAGACAGTACAGTTGTCATCGGTTAAGAGATGTTGCGGTAAATAGGCAATAACAGTATCTTTTGGCGCCTGAATGCTTCCTCTATTTGCTTGCTGAACACCGGCAATAATCTTCATCATTGTTGATTTTCCCGCACCATTTTTTCCCATTAGGGCAATCTTGTCATTTTCATTTATGACGAAGGAAACATCGCTAAATAAGGTGTCGCCACTAAATTCAACTGCAATACCATTGACTGAGATCATACTATTCTGTTTAAGGGCGCAAAGATATGAAAAGAAGAGAAAGCATCGCTTTCGATATTCAAACAGGAAGTTTGATAAGTATCGTTTTATTTAATGAACGGAATATTTGTTCTGTAGCGACAATAATGTTTGTTTCGAAAGAGAGCTTTGAATAGTAAGTGGATAGATGTTAATTCAAGTTAAACTTAAAATTTAATTGAAATGTAAGGGAATTAGTAGCGTTGAAATAGAAACCAAAAACCAAATCTATGAAAAGTCTATTTGAAAACATCTTTTTTAAAATGGGAATGATAGCTGTATTGATCGTGTTACTTCTAATCCCGACTGTCATGGTACAAAACCTAATTCATGAAAGGATGAATAGGCAAGATGAAGCAATTGCGGAGGTCAGTACAAAACATGCACATAGTCAAACGTTAACAGGGCCTATTCTGACAATACCTTATTTAATAACCAAGACTTTACAAGATTCGAAAGGAGATGTAAAGGTTGTTAAAGAACGAAAGTACTATCATGTTCTTCCCGAAGAATTGAACATTCAGGGAAATGTAACTCCTGAGAAAAGGAAGAGGGGTATTTATGAAATTGTCGTGTATGGTGCAGACTTAAACGTTAATGGAATATTTGATGATTTTAACCTGGAAAATAATGGAATACATAAAGAACAACTACTTTTAGACAAGGCTTTTATTACACTAGGAATAAGCGATTTGAAGGGTGTTAAAGACCAGGTGAAATTTAAGTTTTCGGATTCTAATGTAATGTTCAACCCTGGAGTTATTAATAACGACGTTGTACATTCTGGTTTGAATGTTCACGTGCCCATAGAGAGTTTGGATGGTGAATTAAAATTTGATTTTGATCTTAGTTTAAACGGTAGTGAACAGTTGATGTTTGCACCCGTTGGAAAGGTTACAAACGTAGCCGTTAAATCTCCTTGGAAAGAGCCTAGCTTTGATGGTAACTTTTTACCATTCAATCGAAAAGTGAGTGAAAGCGGGTTTGTAGCAAATTGGAAGGTTTTGCACTTAAATAGAAATTATCCGCAACAATGGATTGGAAATAAGCATAGAATTCAAGGCTCTAATTTTGGTGTAAACTTAAAGTTACCCGTAGATGTTTATCAGAAATCGATGAGAGTGGCCAAGTACGCAATTCTTTTTATCGTACTAACTTATTTGGTTTTCTTCTTTGTAGAAATTTTGAATCGAATATTGATTCATCCAATTCAATACATCCTTGTTGGAATTGCTTTAATTTTATTTTATGTATTGATGCTTGCATTTAGTGAACAAATATATTTTGACTATGCTTATTTGCTCGCTGCGTTAATGACAATAGTATTAATATTTATGTATTGTAGATCGATTTTGAAATCATGGGCGCTTGCAGGAATGACTGCGGCGATTCTCATTATTCTTTATGGATTTATTTTTATTATTATCCAAATGCAAGATTTTGCTCTTTTATTTGGAAGCTTGGGAGTTTTCATGATATTGGCTGTGACAATGTATTTTTCGCGAAAAATAGATTGGTTTGAAATTAAAGTAGACAAAGGATAGTTTTCGATATTGGTACGGAAGGGGCGCATCATAAGGCGCCCTTTTGTTTTTTAGCAATACTTTACAATCCACCCTCGTTGCGTTAATAAAGAGTGTAATGTTACCAACTCTCTCGCGTTAGGAATAACTTCTTGGATTTTGTGAAAGGTGAGTTCATTTCCATTAATTACTGGTGTTAGGCCAAATGGAAACTTAAGGTTATCTGCTTTTGATGATCGTTCCGAAAATTGAATCCATTTGCGGAGTAAATTAATCGATTCATTGTCACTTAGCTTAAAATTTGATGAGTGAACGGAACAGAAGAAATGAATGCATTCTTTTGCTCGAGTTAATAGAACATTAAGACGTTTTCGTCCAGTTTCCATGTTCATTGGACCAAAACGCATATGAAAATCCCCATCATTATTGCGACCGTATCCAAAACTGATAATTAGTTGGTCACATTCGTCTCCCTGAATATTCTCTAGCGCTTTGAAAAAACCACGGTTTTTCTCCAATTGGATTTCTAATTTTGTTTGAATCTTTTGAGGAAGTGTTTCCCAAATACACTTGAGTTGTTCTTCTGAAAATGCTACAATCCCGATAGTTTTGTTTGTTTCTAGTGCTTTTTCTATTTGAATTCCAACCGCCGTTGCTTCTTTTTTGTTGCTTCTATTTTCAAAGAGTGCGTTCTCTACATAGTGATGTGATATCACCATTCCACTGCTTGGAGCTGGATAATTGCATAAATGATTGTCATAAAAATGAATATTCGAAAATTCAATCAATTGAGAGTGGATACTTCGATAGTGATGTTGTAATTTAATTTTGTCTAATTGGTAATTTGCTTGGTGTAAAAGGTCGATGGGAATCGATTCCCCTGCATTGAAGTAGCTACTTGGAGACATTTGTTGATCATCGCCCGCAATGACAATACGATTGGCTCTTTGAATTGAGCCGAGTGCATTTTGTAAAGGAATTTGACTTGCTTCGTCAAAAACAACGGTGTCGAATAGGTTAACTTCCATTGGAAAGCATTTAGCCACTTGTGATGGATTACTTAGCCAAACTGGTTTTAACAACTGTATCCATAAACGAGCGTCTGAAGCAAATAACGCGCGTAAACTTGGATGACTTCTCGTTTTTGAAAACTCTTTCACAAGAAGTGCTTTTCCTTTTTTTAGCTTGTTTTTAAGTTGTTTGTCAGCTTCTTTGAGTTTTCTTGCTGGTGTGTTTAATAGTTCATGATAAGCTATAAATTTGGCATGGACGGCTTTTTCAATGTCCTTAGCAAACAGTTGTTCTTCTGTTTTTTGTAATCGAAGTATTTCTTGAATTGAAGGAACAATATCGGAAAATTTAAAATTTGATAGTTTAGGAAAGCGTTCTTTGAATTGTATTAAATGACTGGAAAAAACACGTGATTGATACAAGGAAAATGAATCGCAATTATTTAAAGTTTCCATTGCTGGGACACTTAATTGTGAGAATTGCTCACGATTGGAGATTAAAATGGATAAATGAGACTCTAAACCTTCAAAGATTGACGTAAGTTTATCATTTGGGGAGAGACGTAAGAAGTTTCTACAGCTTGACCAAAATTCATGAATTGTTATATGAGTTTCAGTGATTTTGGCACGTTTATTCGGAGGAATTCGCTCATAAATACCCCATGCTTCTTCTGAGTAATGATGAAGAGATTGGTAAATAATTGACACCATCTTCTCTGGTTTTTCTATGCCTAAATCGCGAAATTTAAAGTGTATTTGAGATAATTGTTCTTTTTTATGGAGATGTTCTACATAATTTACAAGAATTGATTCTGCTTCTGAGAATGGAAAGTCTGTCAATTTTTGCCATAATCGTCGAGCTCTTCTTTTCGTTAGATAGCTACCTTCACGAATACTCTTTAAAATTGAGGTTACGACAATTTTCGAAGGGTTATTTTTCCAAACAGAAGTGTTGTCGATTAATTGGCTATTTAGTTTAAGTTGCTTTTTTCTTAGCGATAAAAATCGTTTTTGTTCTTTGGAATTAGGAATAAGAATTGAGCGATATTGCTTGAATAGATCGTTTTCAAAAACCTGACAATTCGCTGCTTCTTGCATTGCGATTCGAACGTCGCTCCAAGTGTCAAGTTTGAAATAATTCGAAAGAGATGTGTGCGTATTAATCCATTTCCTTATTTGAGTGTCAAAGTTGGTTATTTTTCCTTTTTGAAACACAGCTGGCTTTAATTTTCCTAAACTTGTGTGAACCATGCTTGAAAAGGCGAACTCAATGGTTTTTTTATTTTCTTGGAGTTCTGAAATTTCGGGAACATTGCTGACATAAGTCTGCTCCATAGTATGACCTTGTGAAATTTCCTGGAATTCAGCATAGGATATTCCACCGATTAGGTTTGGAATAGAAAGAACATCTAACGTCATCTGTAGTTGATCTTCCAGCTGTTCTGATAGCAGTAAATTTGTTTCGTAAGATGCAGAGAAATCATCAAAGTAATCCCATGTAGTTTTTAAAGATTGTAAAAAGGAGTGGCTTAAATGATCGGAATTGGCAATGAAACAAAGTTTATCAAGTTGATGTGTTGAGAGTTTGTTAACAATTACAGATAATGCCGAATATTTCTCTGAAACAACCATTGTGGATCGTTCAGAAGAGAGCATCTTTCCTATTAAATTAGATAGGATTTGCGATTTCCCAGTTCCTGGCGGGCCTTGAATGACAGTATTGGAACATTCAACAGATTTGAATACTTTCTCATGATCTGTATCCGCGGAAAAGAGGTTGTTTTTAGGTAATTCAATTGAACTAGGTTCCGTATAATCATCTCCTAATAATTGCGAAAGTGCGTTTGATGTTTTAGTTGCTTCGATCAACTCTTCCAGCTCTTTAATAACTGAGTATCGGTGATGATGAAAGTTACCGACAACAAGTATCTCAGATTCTAAGATAAACCCATGTTTGGACAAGAGTCTAATGATAGATGAGAGGAGATCGTTTCCTAACTCTTCGGAGATTACGAGATCAAAATTTTGTTGTAAATAGTTTACTAGAAAAGGATTAATAAAACCATTGTCGGAATCAATAAGCAATTCAGTAGTTCCAACAACTTTATCTCTTTTTATTGTTAAGGGGTAAAGTACAAGTGGAGAATTGATTGTCCTTTTCGAATGTTTTATGCTTAAAGTACCCTTCGCTAGGCAAAGAGTATTAATACCACTTTCTTTTATGGAACGCTCTGCTTGTTGCAGAATCTTTTTAGGGATGTTCTCTTTGGTGAAAACAAGATTTTTTTTGGGGAAATAAAGGCGTGTGTTTTTCTGCTCAACATGTACCAAGACATCATTGACGTTGAACGAACTACTTTCAATAAGCAGTTCTTGAAGCTTATTTTTTAATTCACTTGACAAGACTGTAAAATTAGTAATCCGTAGCGAATTAATTTTCTAATGAAAATTGAAAAAAAGAGTGACTGTCGAAATTGATAAAGAGTTGATTATCTGACTCGATTTTGTCAAGAAACATGAGAAAAAAATCATCACTGATTTTGCTACATTTGTAATACCGAGAGAATGAACTCACAATTGATCAAATGAAATTTGGAACGAAAGCAATTCATGCAGGTGTAGAAGCAGATGAAACGACAGGTGCAATAATGACACCGATTTATCAAACGTCTACATATGTTCAAGAGGAAGTAGGGAGTCATAAAGGATATGAGTACTCGAGAACTTCGAATCCAACTCGTCATGCTTTGGAAAAGAATCTTGCAGCGATTGAAAACGGAAAATATGGTGCTTGCTTTGGATCGGGACTTGCTGCGATTGATTGCGTAATTAAAATGTTGAATCCTGGTGATGAAGTAATTTCAACAAATGATCTTTACGGAGGAACGTTTCGATTGTTCAAAACAATTTTTGAGAAATATGGGATTATATTTCATTTCGTGGGAATGACCAACCCTATTGCGGTTGAAGCTGCGGTGAATGAAAACACTAAATTAATATGGGTTGAAACACCTACAAACCCGATGATGAATATTATTGACATTGAGGCAATGGCCGAAATATCAAAAAAAGCAGGGGCTTGGTTATGTGTAGATAACACTTTTGCTACACCATATTTGCAGAATCCGTTGGATCTTGGCGCCGACATTGTAATGCATTCGGCGACTAAATATTTAGGCGGACATTCAGATGTTGTAATGGGAGCATTGGTGACATCTAATGATCAAATTGCTAAAGAAATGTATCGAATTCAAAATGCTTCTGGAGCTGTAACCGCACCAATGGATTCTTTCCTTGTTTTACGCGGAATTAAGACGCTTCATCTCCGTGTTCAGAGGCATTGCGAAAATGGAGAAAAAGTAGCTAATTTTTTAGGTGCTCACCCTAAAGTAGATAAGGTATATTGGCCAGGTTTGGAGTCGCATGCCAATCATGATATTGCGAAAAAGCAAATGAGGGGGTTTGGTGGTATGATTTCGTTTTCATTGGTAGGAAACAAATTGCAAGACGCGCATAAAGTATTGAAAAATGTAAAGGTATTTGCCTTGGCAGAATCGTTGGGAGGAGTTGAGTCTTTGATTGGGCACCCAGCAACAATGACGCACGCATCTATTCCAAAAGAAGAACGTGAAAAAATAGGGGTTGTAGATTCCCTGATTCGTTTGAGCGTTGGTGTTGAGGACGCTGACGATATTATTGAAGATTTGAGACAAGCATTAGCATAAAAAGAAAAAAATGAATTATAGCAAATTCGCCGTTATTGGTGTTGGAAGATATGGGTCTACAATCGCACGGCGGTTGGCAGAAAAAGGGGCGCAAGTATTCGCTTTTGACCCCAATGAAGAAAAGATTGAAAACATTAAGGATGATGTTGCATTTGCTGTAACACTTGATGCAACAGACATTCGTGCCCTTAAAGCTCAGAATCTTGAAGAGTTGGATGCAGCTGTTGTAGCGATTGGTGAAAATTTTGAAGCTACTGTATTGACGTGTGTTCACTTGATCGATATGGGAGTAAAACGAGTTATTGCACGTGCAAGTGGAGATCATCAACGTTTGATTCTAGAAAAAATCGGAGTTACCGAAATTTTAACGCCTGAGGATGAGGTTGCACATGTGGTTAGAGAGCAATTGCTTAACCCAAACATTATTTCTTTCTTACAATTGCCTGATGATCATGAGATTGCTGAGATTCGTGCCCCGCGAGGAGTAGTTGGAAGAACAATCGATGAAGTTGGTTTTCGAAATAAATATGAAATGACCTTGATTACGATTAAACGTCAATATGAACTTACTAAAAATGGTGAAGATTGCACCGAACAACATATTATTGGTGTGCCTAAAAGTGATACGGTAATTCAAGAGAAAGATACCCTGGTTATTTTTGGAGCAGCAAAAAGTGTAGAACGATTTATTGAAATAAACTTAGCGCTATAAATTATGATCATTGTAACTGGAGTTTCTCGTGGATTAGGAAAGGCTATTGCTGAGCATTATTTACGAAATGGTCAGTATGTAATGGGAATTGGGAGGTCGCACGATATTGTACATTCAAATTTTTCTTTTCAAAAATGTGATTTGAGTGACCTTGACCAAGTTAAGTCGATGAAATTCAATGTCTTGACAGGGGCGGTTACGTTGATTAATAATGCTGGAATTATTGGGGGAATTGACCGAATTAGTGATCAAAGAGAACTTGACATCGATGAAGTTCTTACTGTTAATGTGAGCGCGGTGGCTATATTAACCAATAAAGTTTATAACAATAGTTTGGATAAAAATAAATTCAGCCTAGTTAATATTAGTTCTGGTGCTGCGAAAAGAGCGATTCCTTCTTGGGCAGCATATTGTGCGTCAAAAGCGGCTTTAAACATGTATACGGAAACGTTTTATAGAGAGGAGTTAGAAAAAGGATTTACTCCAAATGTATATGCTGTAGCCCCTGGAGTTGTTGATACAGGAATGCAAAAAGAAATCAGATCAGTATCGCCTCAATCATTTTCAGCTCATGAAAACTTCGTCCGAATGAAAAATGAGAACGAACTTTTTTCTGCAGAAGAAGCAGCAAGTCGATTAGCTAAGTTGCTTGAAATGGAATATTCAGGAGAGGTAAATAGTGATTTACGAGATATTGCTTAGTTGTTTAATAGGATGTATTGACCGTTTATAGTCTTTAAATGGGTCTTGGTATAAAAAATTTGCGACTCTGTAAGGGCTTGCGTATCTTACGCATCTCAATTATGCGAAATACTCTTAAAACTATGAAAAAAACGATACTCTCTGCTTTGGCATTTATTGCATTATGTTCCAGCGCTGTAGGACAAAATGAAAATATTGACCTGACGAATTGCCGTGAAGGAGAAACAGTTGAATACTGTGGAACTCACAAAAAAATGCAAGAACTTTATGCTAATCATCCAGAAGCGTATCAAGAGTACTTGCAGGAAATGGAGCAACAAGATGTTGATAAAGGGACAGCTTCTTCTGTTGGCGATGGGGCTATTACCAAAGCGACCGTTTATTATATTCCAATTGTTTTTCACTTATTACACAATAACGGTGTAGAGAATATTAGTGATGATCAAATTATGGATGCTCTGTCAATCATGAACCGTGATTATCGCTTACTAAATGCGGATGCGAATAATGTACATCCTGATTTTCAAGGCTTACCTGCCGATATGGAGATTGAATTTCGTTTAGCAACAATTGCGCCGAATGGACAATGTTTTAGTGGAATTACTCGGACTGTTGACCCTATTACTAATGATGGATCAAGCGGTGTTGCGCAAGTGAATGCGATTATTAATGGAAACGATGTTTACAATGGTGAATGGCCAGGAGATGAGTACTTGAATGTATTTATTTGTGGAGAAATTGGCGGAGCAGCAGGATATACATATACTCCGTCTAATTGGATTGGTGATGGAATGGATAACGGAATTTGGGTATTACATAACTATGTTGGATCTATAGGTACTTCAAGTACATACACGAGTAGAACGTTAACGCACGAAGCAGGACACTGGTTAAATTTAGATCATCCATGGGGTCCCAATAATAACCCTGGAAATGCATCAAGCTGTTCGGATGATGATCAAGTAACGGATACACCAAATACAATAGGTGTTACTTCATGTAATCTAAATGAAAACACGTGTGGACCTCGTGCAAACGTTGAAAACTATATGGACTATTCATATTGTTCTAAAATGTTTACACCAGGACAGAAAACAAGGGTTAGAACGGCACTAGTGGGTGGATTAAATCCTGGGTCGATTCAAAATACAACTGCGAATAGAGATAACCTTGTTCGTTTGCAAAACTTAATAGATACAGGAGCTGATGGAAATCTTTACCTGTGTGAAGCGGAGTTTACTGCGGATAGAACTACTATTTGTGCCGGAGACGCAATTCAGTTTGAGGACATGTCGTTTAATGCTGTAAATGGTTGGACATGGACGTTCACTGGAGGAACACCTTCTTCTTCAACTGATGAAAATCCAACGGTTACCTATATGAGTGAAGGTTTGTATTCTGTTACGCTAACTTCTACTGATGGTAACAATAATGATACGGAAACAAAAACGGCTTACATTAAAGTTCTTCCAGCTGCGCAATCGCTTCCTTATCATGAGAGCTTTGAAAGCTACTCAACATTGAACAATATTGATGAATGGGAAATTGATAATTCTGCCGGAAATGGTTGGGAATTACATACTGGTACAGGATATACAGGAAGCCAATCAGCTAAAATCAGGAATTTTGGTGAATCTGCGGGAGAAGTTGATATTTTGTCATCTGCACCTGTTGACCTTTCAGGGATTAATGCTACTGATGGAGTAACCTTGAGTTTCCGTTATTCTCACAAGAAACGTAGCAGCACAAATAATGAATGTTTAAAAGTGTTTATATCTAGTAACTGTGGTGAAAATTGGGCGCAACGCAAAACACTTTGCGCTACGGCGTTATCGACAGATGTTCAGAGTTCCGCTTGGACACCAAGCTCACAGTCGGATTGGGAAACGGTTCATATGACAAATGTTACCTCAGGATATTGGACAGATAAATTTCAATATAGATTCACATTTGAATCTGATGGAGGAAATAATATTTACTTAGATGATATTAACATTTATGAGGGGAATCCTTCAGATGATATTGTTGCTGGAATTGGTGAAAATGGATTGGATATTGAAGCACTTTCTGTATTTCCAAATCCAACGGAAAATGAATTAAATGTTCGTTTTTCTGTTGTTGCAGATGCAAACGTTTCATTAACAGTAAAAGATATTACAGGAAAAGAAGTCCACGCAAAATCAATTCTTGCGAATAATGGATCGAATTTAGTAATGATGGATACTGGTGAATTAGCGCAGGGAATGTATTTCTTGACGGTTCAGGTTGGAAATTCAGAACAAACAGTTCAGTTTGTTGTTAAGTAATTTAAAATAATCAATTGAGAGACCTTCTCGTTCAAGCGAGGAGGTCTTTTTGTTTAATAGCCATGGAAATGAAAAATATTTTATTATTAATATGTGTTGTAACATTATCACTTACAGCTAGATCTCAGAACAATACTTGGTGCGGGACAAATCATCTCGTGAAGAAACAAATTGAGGAGAATCCAGGATTGCAACAAATAATGCATGAAGCTTTAAAAAAGGCGGCTATATCGCGACCTACTGACAATGCAACGAGTCGAACGTTAATAACGATTCCTGTAGTAGTACATGTTATTCATGATAATGGGATTGGAAACATTTCAGAAGAACAAGTTCAGAGTGCATTAGATATCTTGAATTTGGATTATAATAGGCTAAATGCGGATACTAGCGATACAAGAAGTACTGCTGAAGCCCCTTTTCGCGATAATGCTGGGAGCATGGATATAGAATTTAAATTGGCGAAAATTGATCCAGATGGAAACTGTACGAATGGTATAGTTCGCGTGAATGCCCCAACATTAACTTATGGTGCAGGTGAAGATTGTAAATATGATTCTAATGGTGGATCTGACCAATGGCCGAAGGATAGATATTTTAATATTTGGGTAATCAATACTATTGCTGGAAGCTCAGGTGGGATTACTTTAGGTTATGCATACTACCCTTACGGTGCTGCAACGAATAGCGGTTATGGAATTTTAATTCGCCATGATGTTTTTGGTTCTATTGAAACAGCAGATGGTGAAGATGGAAGAACACTTACTCATGAAATGGGCCACGCACTTGGGTTACCGCATATTTTTGATGCTGGTTTTAGTGGTGCAGATGGCTGTCATACTGGTGATTGTAATACTGAAGGGGATTATTCGTGTGATACTCCTCCGCAACAAGAAGCAAATTGGAGTTGTTCACCAACATGGAACTCGTGTAATAATGTTCCGTTGAATGATGCTTATGGATTTGATGCATTGGATCAGATTGAAAATTATATGAGCTATAATGCATGTCAGAATATGTTTTCAAATGATCAGGTAGACGTGATGCAGTTTAATTTTAACGACATATACTTTCTTGATAATTTACGTTCAGATCCTAATATTGCAGCAACGGGTGTAAATGACCCTGATCAATTGTGTAAAGCAGAGTTTGATGTCGCTAAGCGGGTCGTTTGTGCTGGGACAACAGTTGAATTTGATGATCAGAGTTTTCATGGTCCAATTTCGTGGACATGGACTGTTACTCCTGGAGTTGAAGGGGTCGATTATGTTTATGCCAATGGTACTACTGCTGCTTCACAAAATCCAGAGATTACTTTTATAGTTGGAGGATATTATGATATTGAGTTGTTAACGTCTGATGGCGTTACGTCTGATTCTGAAGTGAAAACAGCATTTATTAATGTGTTGCCTGAATCTGCACAATTGGATGTTATTGAAGGCTTTGAAGCGTATACTGATTTATCATCAACGAATAATTGGACTGTACATAATCCTGACAACAATCAAGGATTTGAAATTTTGGATGGAACAGGATTGTCTAGTAATAAGAGTGCATTTTTAGCCAATTATGGAGAATCTGGATCTAATACTGATGAATTGATTTCTGCACCATTGGACTTGTCGGTAGTCGACCCGGCTACGGAAGAAATGACGTTGAGTTTTAGGTATGCATATCATAAACGCTATGATTCAAATGATGAATGGTTAAAGGTTTTTGCTTCTAATAACTGTGGAGAATCATGGGCGCAACGTAAAACGATACATGGAAACCAATTATCTGAACTGACTTCAAGCAATGCTTGGTATCCGACTTCTGATGATGATTGGACAACCGTTCATATGACTAACATTACAAGTGTTTATTTCGTGGAAAATTTCCGATATAAATTTGAGTTTGAAGGTGAGAACGGAAATAATTTCTTTTTGGATAATATCAATATTTATAAAGGTGCACCTTCAGATGATTTGGTCGGAGTAAATGATTTGGAAGGTTCTATCCGATCGTTTTCTGCTTATCCGAATCCGGTGGAAGGTCAACTGAATATACGCTTCTCGTTAGAGAACATTCAGAATGCAATAGTCGAGATTGTGGATGTTACTGGAAAGGTGATCACTAAAAACAATGTTCAGGCTAATTCGGGTTCAAATTTGGTTGTATTGGATTTGGATGACATTGCAGCTGGTGCTTATTTTATTCAATTGAGCGTAGGTGAAACAACGCAAGTCGAACAGTTGATAGTTAGATAACTATTCTGTAAAATATACGTTTACGAAGCGACCTCTTTTGAGGTTGCTTTTGTTTTGTCTGAGAATTTGACTTTAAGAAAGTAAATTAAGGTGTTCAACAAGTTCCTTTATGGATGAAAGCGTTAAAACATGATTACAATGATCTCCTTGACTAAAAATTTCATTTGCGGTACTTTCTCCCCAGGCAATCACATATGAGTCTCTCAAGAGTTTATTTTTTTGCTTAAATGCCTCGTAATTTGAAGGGCTAGTGAATATATAGATATCACAAGCTTCAATTGGTTTGGATCTAAGTATTGTTTTGTATACGCATAGGTTTACTCGTTGCGATTTAGGTAGAATGCTAGAGTATGTACTTAATGTTCGGTCAGAGTGAGGGAAAAGTACTGTTCTATCACCGACCCATTGTTTGAAAGCATTTTGAGATTCTTGAATTTTACCACTGCGAGTAACAACATAGTCAGGGTCAACTCCTAGATGCTTTAATAGGGATGCCGTTTTTTTACCAACACAGGCAATGGTTTGAGAAGAGTCAAGAGAATGAATCGCTTTAAAAAAAATAATTGAACGAGGGCTCCCAAAAAAAATGAGGTCAAAAGATTCATTTAACTCGGCTTCCTCAGGTTCAAAGCTTATTAATGATTGAGCAGAAAGTGTAATGTTTTTTGAATCAGTAAAGACTTTTAGTCCCTCTACGTCTGAAGCATTTTTTGATATGAAAATGCGTTTATTCAAGTCTATTTATGTAAGTCGGAGATTACCTTTTCTGCCATTCCTTCAAAATTTGTAACGCTATAATCAAGATGAATGCACTTCTCATTTACTCCCTTTGCAAAGGATACATAAAGATGGTCGTTTTCATCGCAGTAGACACCAAGTGGCAATTGACATCCTCCGTCTAGCAAGTTTAAAACTTTACGCTCTAATTCGATTCGTTGAGCAGTTTTAGGTGAATTCATTTTTTGCATAATTCCTGCAAGCTCGTGATCAGTTTCACGTATCTGAAGTCCTAAAACTCCTTGGGCGGGCGCGGGAATAAATTCGGTGGGATCAAGAACTTCAGCATGAAATTCACTAAGGTCTAATTCTAAACGATCTACACCTGCTTTTGCAAGAAGAATTGCATCGTAATGTCCTTGACGAAGTTTATCAATACGAGTAGGAACGTTTCCACGTAAATCTGTTACGGTAGCATCAGCTCTATAATTTAAAAGCTGTGATTTTCTTCGAGCCGAAGAAGTACCCACATTTGCTTCTACTTTCAAGTTCCATTTTTGAGAAGTGTCAAGGCTATCTTTTCTAATAAGTAAAAGATCTGCGGGATTAGCGCGTTCCGATACACAAGCAATTGTTAAACTTTTCGGCGGAGTAGTTTCTAAATCTTTATGTGAGTGAACAGCTAAATCAATAGACCCATTTAAAAGGGCATCTTCTATTTCTTTTGTGAAAAATCCTTTTCCTTCGAGTTTGTCAAAACTTAAGTGTTGAATCCGATCGCCTTGGGTTTTGATGATCTTTATTTCAACAGAACAGCCTAATTTTTCGAGTTCACTTTGAACAAAATTAGCTTGCCAAAGTGCAAGATCACTTCCACGAGATCCAATAACTATATGTTTCATTAAGATGATTTTTTGATGAGAATCTCTTTTGCCATCAACATAGGCATGCTGATGTATTTCTTCTCCATATATCCTAGAACCTTTTCAAGTACTTCTTTAGAGTCATCATCAAGGGTTTCTATATCCTCTTTGAATACTTCAGTGAGTGCTCGTTTTTTGATTTCTTTTACTTTATTCGGAACTGCTTTCATGGCAACCACCACAGAGCGTTCTTGGTATATTTTATCAAATTCACCTAAGGCTACATCAATAACCTGATGAACGCTCTCTACTTCTTTAGAGCGTGCCTTTAAATTTTCCGTGGAAATTTTTTGCAATGCTTCCACAGAGATGTGGTGAACAGAATGATTGTTTTTAATTTCAGGAGAAAGATCCTGCGGAATCGCAATATCAATAACGATTTTTCTACGAGTTTCTCCTTGAAGTAGATTTTTATAGGTTTGAGGAGAAATGATATGTGATTCTGCTCCTGTACAGGTTATTATGATGTCGAAACCTTCGGAGAAAGTATCTAACTCAGAAAGACGATGTGGAGTGCCATTTAGGTCTTGGGCTAATAATTTAGCTTTTTCAAAAGTACGATTGAAAACGTTGAAGTTCGTAAAGCCATGTTTCTTCAAAAATCGACTCATGTTTACATTCGTAGTACCTGCACCAATAATTAAAATACGAGAATCTAATGGGACATTCATGTCACGTAATTGATGATAGGCAAGAGACACTACTGAAACAGGTCGCTTAGCGATATTTGTTTCAGTGTAAACCTTTTTAGCGGTTTCAATTGTATGGCGAACTAAAATTCTCAGTAAATCTCCAGTAATACCGAACGATTTGGAATCATTATATGCTTTACGGACTTGGGTAATTATTTCACGCTCACCAACGACCATTGAATCAACCGAAGACGCAACCTCGAGTAAATGTTTTGCGGCTTCCATGCCGGTGTAAATTGCACTAGATTCAGAAAATCTTCGTATTTCGTTAGTTTCGATTTCAGGATATAGTGTTTTTAGAAATTCTTCAATAAATTCAGTATCTACAACTTTTTTAGTTGTAAAACTATACTCAATACGATTACAAGTAGATAAAAACATTAGCTCTCCAAGGTTCAACCCATCTTTGATATTAACGAGTCTTACTTGTTGGTTTTCAGGTGCAATATGTAATTGACCGATGTCTGAAACCGAAAGGCTGCGATGTGTAAAAGCTACGATATGTAAGGAGTTGATTCCGTCTTTATTCGTCATTCCCAGCAAAGATGCTGAGAAGTGCGAATTTGATTGTCATTAATTTGTCATATTCTTCTAATTTAGAAAGGTTAAAAATAACCTGGGTTTCTGATTAGCATTGGAAAAGTTAAGTGTTGGTTTTTTCAACTTATTAGGTATCTTTAAGCCAATTGATTTGTAATGAAAACAATAGAATTTAAATCAGCACATAATGTAAAGGTTGAATATGAGTTGGCCTCGGTCGGTCAGCGTTTGGCGGCTACACTAATAGATTTAGCAATGTTTCTGGTGTATTTCGTTATTTTAACCATGGTGTTTTCTCTTTCCAGTATCTTCGATTATCAACATGCGGGCAGAAATATGTTCATTATGTTATTGGTGATAAAAATTCCATTTATTTTCTATAATCCGCTTATTGAATATTTAACCCAAGGACAAAGTCTTGGGAAATTTGCGCTCGGAATTCGGGTCGTTACGGTATCTGGAGAAAGACCTGGTTTAAGAGAAGTATTTACTCGCTGGATGTTTAGAGGGGATTTTCTTTGGATTAGTTCTTCTGGTATTTATGCGTTGATTTGGTTGATCATGGGATTGATTGGTATTGTATATTCAGGAACAGCTGAACGAAGACAAAGAATGGGGGATGTGATGGGCGATACGGTTGTGATCAAGAATAAATCATCTATTCGTTACTCACTTAGAGATGTTCTTTCGATAAAAAGTCAAACGAATTATACCCCTGCTTATCCAAACGCTATTCGATTTACTGATGAGGATATGCTCTTAATTAAGAATACCATTCAACGTGTTCGTGCCAATCCAAATTCTTCAACAAAGAAATTTGCCGTAGATTTGGCAGATGAATCTGCGCGATTAATCGGTTTGGAAGAAACACCAAAGAAACGTCTCAAGTTTCTACAAACATTGTTGCAAGATTACGTAGTTCTTACGCGATAAATTTTATTCATGGCAAAGCTATTTTTAGTTCCAACTCCTATAGGGAACCTGGAAGATATAACACTTCGTGCAATTCGAGTATTGCAGGAAACAGATGTGATTTTTGCAGAAGATACACGTGTTACTAAACGTTTACTTTCGCATTTGGAAATACAAAAACTTGTACATCCATTTCATGCACATAATGAGCATAAGTCGCTATCGCATGCAATTGATAAAATCAAGGCAAATAATTCGACTGTTTTGGTTTCGGATGCTGGAACTCCAGGGATTTCTGACCCAGGGTTTCTTTTAATTCGAGAGGCCATAGAACAAGGGATTGAGGTTGAGTGTTTACCAGGTCCAGTTGCACTGATTCCTGGATTGGTTGCAAGTGGGTTCCCTTGTGATCGATTTGTATTCGAAGGATTTCTTCCACATAAAAAAGGACGACAAACTCGATTGTTGGCTATTGAAAAAGAAGCGAGAACTACTGTTTTATACGAATCCCCACATCGATTAATCAAATGTTTGAAGCAGGTTGTTGAATTTATGGGAGCAGATAGAAAGGTGTGTGTTGCAAGAGAGATTACGAAAATGTATGAGGAGTTTCAGCGTGGAACAGCTGAAGAAGTATTAGCATATTATGAAGCGAAGCCACCAAAAGGTGAAATTGTTATGATTATAGAAGGAAAGAAATGAGTACCGAAAGTCAAGCATATTTTATAACAAAAAAGGGGGATGCAAAGGATGCGTTTGAATTGCGATCATTTTTAATTGAAGATCCGATAGACAATGAGATATTGATCGAATCAGAAGCATTTGGGTTGAATTATGCAGATGTTATGGCGAGACGTGGCTTGTATCGAGAAGCCCCGGAATTTCCGTGTGTTGTTGGATACGAAGCAGTGGGAAGAGTTGTTAAATGCGGACCGATGGCAGATTCCAAATTGTTAGGAAAACGAGTAGTGGCATTTTGTCGTTTTGGTGGATATGCAAAACATTTGATAACGAATGATTATGCTGCAGTTGAAGTGGGTAAGCAACCTGCCTCTGAATTGTTGGCGTTATGCACGCAATCCGTAACAGCATTTTATATGTCGGATTATCTTGCACCAGTTCATGCAACCGATACTGTTCTCGTTCATGCAGCTGCTGGGGGAGTTGGGACAATGTTGATTCAACTGGCTAAGCTTAAAGGAGCTAAAGTAATTGCTAAGGTTGGTCGGGCCGAGAAGGAAGTTTTGGTAAAATCTTTAGGTGCAGATCATGTAGTCAATTATCGTTCTTCAGATTAT
>JAKVAS010000110.1 GCA_022448165.1 Crocinitomicaceae bacterium
TATGGCTTTTGAGCATTTATGGGTTTGCTTTAATGGAGAGATATACAATTTTAGAGAAATTAAAAGTGAACTTTTAGAGGTATATTTGATGCCGACTTTTTCGTTAAGTATGCAACAAGCGTAATGTTTTCAGGATCGTACTCTGCATCTAAAGTAAAATTGAAAGTATGCGATACTTCATCACCCGGGACATTGTAATCAGGAACTATTCCTTGCACCCCATAACAATCGGAATCAACATAACTCCTAAGTACATGTTTATGTATATAATCTTGAACTGGGCTTCCCGCTCCAAAGTATGGATGTCCGGGCACATCGTCGTAAGCATTACCCTGATCCCACATATCATTACCCGGGTCATCATGATTAAACATTTCATCAGCCACAATTGCCAAAACAATTCCGTAATCATTGCCTGCCGAATAATCTGAATAAACCAATTTAACCTCAACATTTGCTTCATAAGTATTACGATTAAAAACACCCGACATCTGAACATCTACTGGAGAAAAAGAATTCAGTTCTTCGTCAACCCGAAATGGCCACGCGCCGCGATTCATAGGTTCTTTTTCTTCATCATCAAATTGCTTACGATTAATCGCTCCAGATGGACCAGCAGTAAAATTAAATGAACGTACTGTTTCGCTAATATCCCAATTCTCCATAGGACCACCGGTTAAACCAATAGGGATAAATTTATCTCCATGCTGATCTAATATATTCTCTACTACAACACCTCCATCAATACAATTACCGCAACCTGGCCAACTAAACTTCTCTAAAACAACTTTTTTATCTATCGGTTCATTGTTTTCAATACCCACCACCTTTACACTTAACTGATTATCACAATATTTATCATCTACCGTTCCGTTTACATCATCAATCCAAAACTCTACTTCTTCCATTTGACCCGCTAATCCTATATTTATGGGTACATTATGAACAAAACTATATTCTTCGTTAGGCTCAATATTTACTCCTGTAACTTCATGTATTTGCGTAGGACCTCCTGAGACAGTATAATTAAGCTTGAATGAATTTATATTTCCAAATCCCATATTTTTAACTTTCGCGCGAACATCATAGTTATTTCCAGGTATCAGATGGTTATCCAAATTATGATCAACTAATGCCACATTATTGTTCATTGTAGGAATGTCGTAGTGAAAAGAAAAGGTTCTATTTATCCCATCTCCAAGATGCGACGGACTTCCAGCCACTTGTGTATATTCCATTGAATTTTTTTTACACCCAATTGTACCTGTTAATGGAGTTGCTATAGTTGATGCCTCGTCTCTTCCGATAGTAATGTCAAAATCTCCACAACCCTCATATAATGTAAGTACGAAATGAAAGTTTCCTGCAACTCCATTTACTTCACTTCCATACCACCAAACAACAAAAACATCGTGGCCATCAGCCCCTCCAAAACTTATACAAGTCGCATCGTTAGCTTTAAAGTCATCCCAGAATGCATAAATACCGTTATCCGGAGCTGATGGATCAGACAAATCAACATTTGCTCCAACACTCATATTAGAATTAGATGGGTTAAAAATTACGTAACCATTTTCGCTAATACGACATTGTGACACAGGCATACCGTAGAACTCCCATTCAAAAGGGAGATCCATCCAACCTCCTGCTCCACCCGCATCACCATAATACAATGAATTATCATTTATATCATAATGCTCCCAAGCATAGTTAAGTCCAAGATCGGGGAATTCATAGTTATCGTTTTCAGTATAATGATAACTCTGAGATAGTAAAGCAATTGGCATTATTAAAATAATAGCAACTAACGGTAATTTGTTTTTCATCTTTGATTTTTTTAAAAAAAATTAATTGTAGAAAACTCTTACAGACAAGTAAAAAGTAATTTGTAGCGCCACTTAAGTTAATGAAATAGACCCATTGAATTTGTATGATTGCTCAAGGAAATTCTAGCCTTATTGTGTGATGATTGAATTCTTATTTAACATAAAGCAGAGTATAAATCAAATAAAAACACAATATGCTTAATAGTGTTAAATTAATTTGGCGACAAAATAACTAAGATGTAAAAAAAGTTAGCAAAACCAAGAATAAACTAACACCTCATTACGCCATTAGAGAAGAGAACACCCCATCCAAATCACTTACATATCAAGGCCTCCAGAAAAAACACATAAAAAAACACTGCCGAAATAGAGAAAATATTTGATATAAATTCCACTAAAATTTCAACCACATTACCTGCACACAAAAATCAGAAAATTTTAACAGGATTTTTTTTCATAAACAAACAAGCCTCCATCCACACACAAACCTTAAATTGTAATCCAAAACACCGATTTAATCTTCACAATACACGTTATAATAAACGAGAAGCCCTTCTTCTTCATAAGAATAAATCAAATTTATCATTTCTAATTTTGTTTCAAAGTCAAATAAATTTTGATCACCGCCCCCTTTCAAACCCATTATCATAGGCAAAAACTATAACTAAATAGAAATCATCAATGCATTCTATTTTAAATGCGGGATATCTTTATCAAAAATCATAACGACTTCAATTATGAAAAAAATAATTCTATTTACGACCCTAACATTTGTAGGGTCGATTTATGCACAAAAAACAATGGTAAATATGAATAAATGCCCTTTTCCTCATGGAAACAATTCCAAAACACCAACATCCATTAATTCGGTCAAACCTTCAAACAACTCATTAAGTAAAACCCGACAAGCAACCACCAATAAACATTGGTGGCCAAATCAACTAGACCTTAACGTATTGCGATCAAATTCTCAATTATCAAGCCCAATGAGAAAAGACTTTAATTACAAACATGCTTTTAATAGTTTGGAATACGATTCCCTCAAAAACGATTTGCTTAATCTAATGACAGACTCACAACATTGGTGGCCAGCAGATTTTGGTCATTATGGTCCACTATTCATAAGAATGGCTTGGCACAGCGCAGGAACATATCGAACTGGTGATGGCCGAGGAGGAGCAGCTGAGGGTCAACAACGATTCGCACCACTTAATAGCTGGCCCGACAATGGAAACTTGGACAAAGCTAGACGACTATTATGGCCAATAAAGCAAAAATATGGGGCAAAAATATCTTGGGCAGATTTAATTATACTCACCGGGAATGTTGCCTTAGAATCAATGGGCTTTGAAACTATTGGCTATGCGGGAGGAAGAGAAGATGTATGGGAGCCACAAAGCAATGTTTATTGGGGATCTGAAAAAAAATGGCTCGACGACGATAGACATTCCGAAAACAATGATTTAGAACATCCATTAGCTGCTGTTCAAATGGGATTAATCTATGTGAATCCAGAAGGACCAAATGGTGTTCCTGATCCCATATTAGCAGCCCACGATATTCGTGAAACCTTTTCTCGAATGGGCATGAATGATGAAGAAACCGTTGCTCTAATTGCCGGGGGGCATACCTTCGGGAAGACCCACGGAGCAGGAAACATGTCACATGTAGGCGCCAATCCTGAAAAAGCTCCAATTGAAGAACAAGGGTTCGGTTGGAAAAGCGATTACAAATCCGGTAAAGGAACTGACGCAATAACATCTGGACTTGAAGTTACCTGGACGAATACACCTACTCATTGGAGTCATCAATTCTTTCAGATTCTCTTTGGATATGAATGGGTATTGACTCAAAGTCCTGCTGGCGCACATCAATGGATAGCAAAAAATGGGATAAAAAACATTCCAGATGCTTTTGATTCAGAAAAGAAGCACCTTCCTACAATGCTTACAACAGATTTATCTTTAAGATTTGATCCTGAGTATGAAAAAATCTCTAGACGATTTCTAAACAACCCTGAATTATTTTCAGATGCATTCGCAAAAGCTTGGTTTAAATTAACCCACAGAGACATGGGGCCAAAGAGCTTATATTTAGGAAAAGAAGTTCCTAAACAGAATTTCATCTGGCAAGACCCAATTCCTCATTTAAATCACGAAGTAATCAACGAACAAGATGTAGCATTACTTAAAACACAAATAATCAATTCTGAGTTAACAATTTCCGAACTAATATCTGTCGCTTGGGCCTCTGCATCCACATTCCGTGGATCCGACAAACGCGGTGGAGCAAATGGAGCACGCATACGATTATCTCCACAAAAAGATTGGGAGGTGAACAATCCAATACAACTACAACGAGTACTTACAGTATTAAAAACAATTCAAAAAGATTTTAATTCATCTTCAAAAGATAAACAAGTATCAATTGCCGATTTAATAATTCTTGGCGGGACAGCTGCTCTTGAAGAAGCAATTAAAAATGCAGGCTTTGAAATCCCTGTACCATTTACTCCTGGTCGAATGGATGCAACACAAGCACAAACAGATATTGAATCAATGAACCTTCTAGAGCCAATGGCAGATGGATTTAGAAACTACAAAAAGAAGCAATACACTCTTTCTACAGAAGAATTATTAATTGATAAAGCTCAGCTATTGACACTAACAGTTCCCGAAATGACGGTTCTAGTGGCCGGTATGCGTTCCCTTAATGCAAATTATGACAAAAGTAGTAACGGTACATTTGGAAGTAATCCTGAAGTTCTTTCTAATGACTTCCTAACCAGATTATTAGATATAAATACTACATGGACACCTATCTCAGAAGAGCGAGAAGTTTTCGTAGGAAAAGATCGATATACAGGAAATCTAAAGTGGACCGCAACTCGTGTAGATTTGATCTTTGGTTCTAACTCTGAACTTAGAGCAATTGCAGAAGTGTATGCAAGTTCAGACTATAAAAAACAATTTGTTACTGATTTTGTCAAAGCTTGGACTAAGGTTATGAATTTAGATCGTTTCGATTTAAAATAATCAATATTTTAATCCAAATCATATAAATGGATTTTCTCTTTTAACAAAATAAAGGCCAAAACATTAACTGCTTTGGCCTTTCCCATTGCGCCCTACCTGACACAATGAAACAACACTTACCCACACAATAACACTCTAATTTTTAGCTTGTAAGCAATAGTTTGTACTCCAACCACTTTTCAATATCAAAATTAATTATTGCATTTCGCTCGAAAGAATCTTTCTTAAATCCTAGAATAACAAGTTTATAGTCCTTCCAAACAATTGAGGCTGCTTTTTTATCATTCGTTCTAGACAATTCACTTAATACTTCCAACGTTTTTTGTTCAAATTGAAAAACCCTTCCTTTTAGTTTCAGATACCTTTCCAATGAACGTATTCCGTTTTCAACAATTTCTGTATTCCCCAATTCTTGATGAATAAATAAAAATAAAAATCTAATGAATATATAAGCATCTTGCTTAGTCTCAGCTGAAGGCGAGTTTAGAAATGAATTAATCAGGCGAAGCGCATTCTTATTCTCTCCTAACATCATATGAGCTTGAATTTTCCCCAACAACATCAAATAGCGCTCGGTGACTAACACGTTTTCAGCCTCAAACTTCACCTCTAAAGTATTAACTAGTGGAGCTGTTTCAGAAAAATCAAGGGCTTCTTTATAGCCTCCATTTTTAACAATCTGAGAAAACTTCAACACATAGCACCAATAGTTAATCTGATTACTCAATCTTCGTGTTTTTGCGTTGAAATCATTTAGTCCAGTAAAACACCTATTGAAAGAAGTTTCAGTATTAATTCGTAAACTAATAAGTGCACAATTTGCAAGTGCTCTAGCTTTTTCAAATTGAAACTCAATATTAAACTGGGGGTTTTGCTCAAAAGCCTCTATTTGCTTTTCAAACCATTTCAAACTCTCGATGAAATCTCCCGACAGATAATAGTAAACCCCCTTTGTATAGTACGCCTTTACTTTTGCTTGAAACGAGTGAATTTTATCTGTATCAAGACGAATCAATTGATCAGCAGATTTTCTCAAAATTATTAACTCCTGTTCACTTCGAACAAACTCCCGTTCGCTATTCTCCTTAACAAAATGTACATATGCATTCTCTATGATTTGCTTACTGTCTAACAATTGAACTAATTGCGGAACTTCCACACGCATATTGGCAATATGCCTTTCAAGAGTAGATGTGTTTGCTGTAGCAACATAATATTCCGTTTCAGCATGATTTATTCGAATTAACTCTGTAAATAACTCGTGTTTCTCTGCCAACCTTCTAGCTTTTTTCAGTGTTTTAATAGCTTGTTTAAAAACAGACTTGTTTAATAGAATTCTAAATTCGGCTAAAAGCTCATCCAATTGCGAATGAACATTCGCCCCTCTATGAAACGACTTCAAACTATCAAGAACCTTATCATGAAGTAATTTTTTCTTCTGTGCAAAAAAGTCAGACCCAAAGGATGATTTTATCAACATCTCATTATAATGAGGTTGCTTTGCAATTAAATCAAACAATTTAATGAGCGGAAGCTCCTCCTTTTTATATAGACGTGATGCATGAAGCTTAAAATATCTCTTTTCACTTTGAGTCATTGATTGTATTAATTCATGAAGCATAAATAAAACATTATTTCAAATCATTAAAAACCCTTTAAATTAAAGGGTTTATACTTTTAAAGTACAATTTTAAAATATTATTAATACAAAAACGTTGTTTTTTCTTCCCTTTCTCCTCCCCTAGCTTTGTAAGCAACCAATGAAAGATTATATAGAAATACACGCAGATAGATTTATTGAAGAGCTAAAAGCTTTTTTAAGAATCCCATCAATTAGTGCTGATCCGAAATATATAGCAGATATAAAAAAGGCATCTGAGTTTTTAGTTTCTGCCATGGATGAAATCGGAATAAACACAACAACCTTCCTATCAGTTGGTCATCCAATTGTTTACGGTACAAAACACATAGATGACTCATACCCCACGGTTTTAATTTATGGTCATTATGATGTACAACCTGCCGATCCAATTGATTTATGGGACACACCGCCATTTGAGCCAGCGATAAGGGATGGTAAAATATACGCTAGAGGTGCCTGTGATGATAAAGCACAGGTATACCTTATTTTGAAAGCATTAGAAGCCATGATTAATCAAGGTGCACTCCATTGTAACGTCAAATTGATTTTCGAAGGTGAAGAAGAAATTGGATCTCGAACATTAGAACAATTTATTTGTAATAATAAATCCTTATTGGCAGCAGATGCTTTTTTAGTTTGCGACACATCAATGCCTGGAATAAATCAACCAGCTTTGATCAATAGCTTAAGAGGTATTTGCTATTGCGAAATAACTATAAATGGCGCTCCTGAAGATCTTCATTCAGGAATGTTAGGTGGCGCGATCATAAACCCACTCACAGTTCTATGTTCAATCATAGGAAAATTAAAAAATGACGACCATCGAATACTAATACCAGGTTTCTATGATGGAATTCAAGAAAATAAACTGAACGATTTCAACCTTAATCCCAATCCGAAATTAGCTCCCTATCAAACAGGAGAAGTTGGATATACACCACTTGAACAAATGACTATTCGTCCTACGTTGGATATCCATGGAGTTACCGGTGGATATTCTGCGGATGGTCCAAAAACGGTTATCCCTTCTCAAGCATCAGCAAAATTTTCTATGCGTCTTGTTGAAGGACAAGATGAAGCAAAAATCTTTTCATTGCTTGAAAACTATATCAAAACACTTGCTCCAAAAGAAACCTCCTTCCAATTAAACAAGTTGGCTGGAAGTAATGCTGTACAAACAGACACCAACTCAAAAGCCTGTAAATCAGCTGAACTAGCATTGAAATCCGTTTTTAATACTCAACCTACTTCTATGAAAATCGGAGGAACCATTCCAGTGGTTTCGATGATTAAAGAACACTTAAACTTGAACCCTATACTTATGGGCTTCGGTCTTGAAACTGACAACATCCACGGCCCAAACGAACATTTCCACCTCAATAATTTCTTTAAAGGAATCGAGGCCGTGTCTCTATTCCTTAATACATATGGTGAAAAAAAAATGGAAAACACCAAGACGATCCATGAATTTAATTAAACAATTATGAAAAAAATAAAATCTACATTAAGAGCAACAGTAGTTTCGTGTTTATTAGCAATACCCTTTTTGGTCCAATCTCAGACCCCTCCTGCAACTATAGCAAATTCATTACAAACCATTTTAGACAATTCTCTTCCTAACACCTTCAGTAAACCTGGAGCAGTAATGAGAATTACAGTTCCAGGCGAATGGACTTGGTCCGGAGCAAGCGGTTATGCTATTGCAGGAATTACTTCAGGACAACCTGAATCATCTGCTACAGAAGATATGCAATTCCGAGTAGGAAGTATTACAAAAATGATGGTAGCTACATGTATAATGAAGTTAGAACAAGACGGTCTTCTTTCTATTGACGATTTAATTGACAACTATCTTCGACCAACCCTAATTAACGATACCATAAATTCAAGCGGATCAATTACCATTCGTCAATTACTAAACCACACAAGCGGAATAGCGAATTCAGCAGATAACGCTACTTGCCAAACGGATGTCCTATCAAACCCACTGGGTTCTCACACACTAGAAGATGCTGTATATTGCGGGGCAAGTCAAGGAGAATTTTTTGCTCCAGGATTAATGTGGGGCTATTCCAATACAAACTATACATTACTTGCAATGATTATTGAAGAAGTTACTGGGCAGAGCTACGCTTCTTTTTTGCAACAGACTATTCTAACTCCATTAAATTTAACAAATACAATTGTTCATCCCAGCGACCAAATACCCAACCCTCACATGGGATGCTACTGGAACATTGGTTCTTGGATTGACCTTACAGTCATTAATTCGACGACCTATACTGGTTGGGCTGACATTGTATCAACAACGGAAGATTTAATCAAGTTTTATACTGAACTATTAAATGAAAACATCATTAATTCTGCTCAATTGACGCGAATGAAAACGATTGATGCCGCTTCTTTCGATTATGGTATGGGTCTAGACTTTTACAACCTAGTAAGCACAGATTATTACGGGCACTACGGAGAAGTAGCAAATACCAGCGGATTGTTTTTTGTTGACATCAACTCTGGAGGCGCGCCAAATGGATACTATATCTCATACAATTACAATGTACAGGGAGCTAATACCCCAGTAACTGTTGATCAACCCGTAATAGAGCTACTCAGTCAACTTTCAAATCTTGAAGAATTAACGGCTTTAAATGTTCGTTTATACCCGAACCCAGCGAAAGAAACCTGTACAATTTCAATGAATATGTCAACAAATGACCTCTCTCTCGCAATTTATGATTTAAAAGGCAGTAAAATTTATACAAAATTAGTTCCTCCATCAACATCCAAAATTCAACTTGATGTTAGCACTCTCGAAAAAGGAATATACTTTGTACATATAGAAGGTGCCAATACACAACGATTGATCGTTGATTAACATGAAGTTAAGAGGTGAACTTAAAATAATACTTGGTGCCGCATTATTTGCTTTCATTCCTGTTGGTTTGAAAATGGATCCGGCATCAAGTTTATCCTCACTCCTATTCGGTCGTTTATTCGTAGCAAGTATTGTCTTATACTTTGTAAACGGAAAAAATAAAGAATTCTTTAGATTGAGTAAAGCTGAATTTTTTCATCTAAATGTATGGGCTCTATTAATGTTGGTTGCAATGTTGTTCTATTTCTATTCTATTACAACCGTTGGAGTAGCCGTATCATCAGCCCTGCTAGGCGTTCAACCTCTTGTACTTGTATTAATGTCCATATTTTTTATCAAGGAAACGATATCCCTTCAAACATTAGTTGCATGCGGACTAACGCTTATAGGTGTAGCTTGCGTTTCGGATTTAAGAGCATTAAGTAAT